>NZ_JBHWFF010000005.1:280055-292422 GCF_042733785.1 Streptomyces sp. NPDC059695
GGACGGGGCCAGGTTCGTACACACCCCCCACGGTTGGGGGCGCCCACTCACCGAACCCCCCCCCCCCCCCCCCGGCCCGCTCCCTCCGGGGGCCCGGCTGTTTTTTTTCAACGCCGCGGCCTCACCGGTCCTCGTGACAATCTGCCCTGCTCGTCGCCCGTGCCCTCACGTAGGCTCGGAACACACGCATCCGGAATCCGGGGAGGGGGCCCACAGTGCTCATCGACACATACGGCCGAGTGGCCACTGACCTGCGCGTCTCACTGACTGACCGGTGCAACCTGCGCTGCACGTACTGCATGCCGGAAGAGGGCCTCCAGTGGCTCGCCAAGCCGGACCTGCTCACGGACGACGAGATCGTCCGCCTGATCCGCATCGCGGTCACCGACCTCGGCGTCACCGAGGTCCGCTTCACCGGCGGCGAGCCGCTGCTCCGCCCCGGCCTCGTCGGGATCGTCGAGCGCTGCGCCGCCCTGGAGCCCCGCCCCCGGATGTCCCTCACGACCAACGGCATCGGGCTCAAGCGCACCGCCGCCGCCCTCAAGGCGGCCGGCCTCGACCGGGTCAACGTCTCCCTGGACACCCTGCGGCCCGAGGTCTTCAAGACCCTCACCCGGCGGGACCGCCACCAGGACGTCCTCGACGGCATGGCCGCCGCCCGCGAGGCCGGCCTCACCCCGGTCAAGGTCAACGCCGTCCTGATGCCCGGGCTCAACGCCGACGAGGCCCCCGACCTCCTCGCCTGGGCGCTCCGGGAGGGGTACGAACTCCGCTTCATCGAGCAGATGCCGCTGGACGCCCAGCACGGCTGGAAGCGCGACGGCATGATCACCGCCGGGGACATCCTGGAGTCGCTGCGCACCCGCTTCACCCTGACGCCGGAGGGCTCCGACGAGCGCGGCTCGGCCCCCGCGGAGCGCTGGGTGGTCGACGGCGGACCGCACACCGTCGGTGTGATCGCCTCCGTCACCCGCCCGTTCTGCCGGGCCTGCGACCGCACCCGGCTCACCGCCGACGGACAGGTCCGCACCTGCCTCTTCGCCACCGAGGAGACGGACCTGCGCGCGGTCCTGCGCTCGGACGCCCCCGACGAGGCCGTCGCGGAGCTCTGGAAGAAGGCCATGTGGGGCAAGAAGGCGGGCTCGGGCCTCGACGACCCGAGCTTCCTCCAGCCCGACCGCCCGATGTCAGCTATCGGCGGCTGAGTCCCAGTCGGCCAGCGGGACGACGTCCTTCAGGAAACCCCGTACCCCCAGGAACTGGGAGAGGTGCTCGCGGTGCTCCTCGCACGCGAGCCAGGTCTTGCGCCGCTCGGGCGTGTGCAGCTTGGGGTTGTTCCACGCGAGGACCCAGACGGCGTCGCCGCGGCACCCCTTGGCGGAACAGATCGGCTTGTCTTCGCTCACAGGACCATTGATCACCGGATCATTGTCCAGCAACAGCGATGCCGGGCAGCCACGGGGGGAGCTGCCCGGCATCGGTCCGTCGCTCCGACGGGGGATGCGGAGCGCGTAGGCAGTATGTCACGGCACATGGGGTGCGGTGCACAGGATCGTCATGATTGATCTGAGCTTCCCTTGAGGTTCGGCGCGTCGAGCGCGGGGCGCACCGGAGCCGGGACGAAGGTGGAGGGAAGGGACGGAGCCGTCTCGCGTCCGGCGTTGGCGATCACCACGGCGACGTAGGGGAGCAGGATGCCCAGGCCCAGCGCCACGAAGGCCACGTGCCGCTCGACGTTCCACAGGACCGCCGCGGCGATCACGGAGAGCGTCCGCACGGTCATCGAGATGACATAGCGCCGCTGTCGTCCCCGGACGTCGTCGGCGAGCCCCTGCCGGGCCCCCGTGATCCGGAAGACCTCGGTCTCGCCACGCTTCGGCATCGCCGTTCACCACCCACCGGTCGTGCCGGACCCTCCCGGGACCGGACCTCGCTCCACCGTACGCCCGCCCCGCCGCGCCGACGAGACCGGGGCACGTGCGGCGGTGTCCGACATGCGTCGTACGGCGGATGGGCCGAGACTGGGCGCACACGCGCACTAGGAGGCGACGATGAGTTGGTTGTGGGCGATCATCGTGGGATTCGTCCTCGGTCTGATCGCGAAGGCGATCCTGCCCGGCAAGCAGCAGATCCCGCTGTGGCTGACGACCGTGTTCGGCATTCTCGGCAGCGTGCTCGGCAACGCGGTCGCGACCTGGATCGGAGTCAACGACACCAAGGGGATCGACTGGACCCGGCACCTGCTCCAGCTGATCGGCGCCGTCGCCGTCGTCGGTGTGGGCGACATGCTGTGGACCTCGATCAAGGGCAACAAACAGCGCGCCTGAGCACGAGGAGAGGCCCGGTACGGCGCATCGCACCGTACCGGGCCTCCCGTCGTGGTCCCGCTACGCGCCGGCGAACTCGATCGCCGCCAGGTTCTTCTTGCCGCGCCGCAGCACCAGCCAGCGGCCGTGCAGCAGCTCGTCCGCCGACACCTCGGCGTCCTCGGCGGTCACCTTCGCGTTGTTCACGTAGGCACCGCCCTCCTTCACCGTCCGGCGCGCCGCCGACTTGCTCGCCACGAGACCGACCTCGGCGAACAGGTCCACGACCTGGCCCAGCTCGGACACGCGCGCGTGCGGCAGCTCGGACAGCGCGGCGGCGAGCGTCGGCTCGTCCAGCTCGGCCAGGTCGCCCTGCCCGAACAGCGCCTTGGAGGCGTCGATGACGGCCGCGCACTGGTCGGCGCCGTGCACCAGGGTGGTGAGCTCCTCGGCGAGCGCCCGCTGGGCGGCGCGCGCCTGCGGCCGCTCGGCGGTCTGCGCCTCCAGCTCCTCCAGCTCCTCGCGGGACCGGAAGGACAGGATGCGCATGTACGTCGAGATGTCCCGGTCGTCCACGTTCAGCCAGAACTGGTAGAACGCGTACGGCGTGGTCATCTCCGGGTCCAGCCAGACGGCCCCGCCCTCGGTCTTGCCGAACTTGGTGCCGTCCGCCTTCACCATCAGCGGGGTCGCCAGCGCGTGCGCCTCCGCCCCCGGCTCCAGGCGGTGGATCAGGTCGAGGCCGGCCACCAGGTTGCCCCACTGGTCCGAGCCGCCCTGCTGGAGCGTGCAGCCGTAGCGGCGGTACAGCTCCAGGAAGTCCATGCCCTGGAGCAGCTGGTAGCTGAACTCGGTGTAGCTGATGCCCTGCTCGGACTCCAGGCGCCGGGCGACGGAGTCCTTGGTCAGCATCTTGTTGACCCGGAAGTGCTTGCCGATGTCCCGCAGGAACTCGATCGCCGACATCCCGGCGGTCCAGTCCAGGTTGTTCACCATGACCGCCGCGTTCTCCCCCTCGAAGGAGAGGAAGGGCTCGATCTGCGAGCGCAGCCGGTTCACCCAGTTCGCGACCGTCTCGGGGTCGTTCAGGGTGCGCTCGGCCGTCGGCCGGGGGTCACCGATCTGCCCGGTGGCCCCGCCGACCAGCGCCAGCGGCCGGTGCCCGGCCTGCTGGAGCCGGCGGACGGTGAGGACCTGGACCAGGTGGCCGACGTGGAGACTGGCCGCGGTCGGGTCGAAACCGCAATAGAACGTGACGGGACCGTCCGCGAGAGCCTTGCGCAGTGCGTCCTCATCGGTGGACTGGGCGAACAGCCCGCGCCACTTCAGCTCGTCGACGATGTCCGTCACGATCGTCCGTCTCCTCAGAAAGTTGTCAGTCGTACGACGGCCCAGTCTAGGCGGGTCAGACCCCCTTGCTGACCGAGCTCATGTTGAAGTCCGGCACCCGCAGGGCGGGCATCGCGGCCCGGGTGAACCAGTCGCTCCACTCGCGCGGCAGCGTCTTCTCCGTCCGGCCCGCCTCCGAGGCCCGCGACAGCAGGTCCACCGGCGACTCGTTGAACCGGAAGTTGTTCACCTCGCCGACCACCTCGCCGTTCTCGACGAGGTAGACGCCGTCCCGGGTCAGCCCGGTGAGCAGCAGCGTCGCCGGGTCGACCTCGCGGATGTACCAGAGGCAGGTCAGGAGCAGGCCGCGCTCCGTCGAGGCGACCATCTCCTCCAGGGAGCGCTCGCCGCCGCCGTCCAGGATCAGGTTCCCGGCTCCCGGTGCCACGGGCAAGCGAGTAAGCCCCGCCGTGTGCCGGGTGGTGATCAGGTGCGCCAGGGCGCCGTCCTTCACCCAGTCGACCGGGGCGACCGGCAGACCGTTGTCGAAGACGGAGGAGTCGTCGCCGGACGCGTGCGCGATCACGAACGGCGCGGACTCCAGGCCCGGCTCGTTCGGGTCGCTGCGCAGCGTGAGCGGCAGCGGGGAGAGCGTCTCCCCGAGCCGGGTGCCGCCGCCGGGCTTCGAGAAGACCGTACGGCCCTCCACCGCGTCCCGGGCCGTCGACGACCACAGCTGGTAGATCAGCAGATCGGCCACGGCGGTCGGCGGCAGCAGCGTCTCGTACCGCCCGGCGGGCAGCTCGATCCTCCGCTCGGCCCAGCCGAGGCGGGTCGCCAGCTCGGCGTCGAGCGCGGCCGGGTCGACGTCCTTGAAGTCCCGGGTCGAGCGCCCGGCCCAGGCGGAGCGCGACCGGTCGGGCGACTTGGCGTTGAGCTCCAGGGTCCCGTTGGGCTGGTCGTGGCGGAGCCGCAGCCCCGTGGACGTGCCCAGGTAGGTGGAGGTCAGCTCGTGGTGGGCGAAGCCGTACAGCTCACGGCCGCCGGCCCGGGCGCGGGCGAAGGCCTCACCGAGCGCCGGGGCGAAGTCGGTGAAGACCGCGGAGGAGGTCTCCGCCGGCGCGTCCGTGAAGTCGGGCGACGCGGGGACACCGGACACCAGCGGCTGCGCGTCCTCGGCGGGTCCGGCGGCGCGGGCCGCGGCCTCCGCCGCCCGGACCAGGGGCTCCAGGTCGTCGACGGTCACGGCGGACCGCGAGACGACACCGGACGCGGTGCCCTGGGCGCCGTCGACGGTCGCGATCACGGTGAGCGTCCGGCCCCGGGTGACACCGTTGGTGGTGAGCGTGTTCCCGGCCCAGCGCAGATTGGCCGAGGACTCCTCGTCGGCGATGACGACACACCCGTCGGCGCGGGACAGCTCCAGGGCCCGCTCGACGATCTCGTACGGCTTGCTGACGCGGCTCATCGACCGGCCTCCTGCGTCGTGTTCAGACTGTGCTGGCCCGGGGGACGACCCCCGGACCCCCGGCAAAGGGCGGGGCGGGCGTTCATCGACCGGCCTCCTGCGTCGTGTTGAGGATGTTGACGCCCCGGAAGAGGGCGGAGGGGCAGCCGTGCGAGACGGCGGCGACCTGGCCCGGCTGGGCCTTGCCGCAGTTGAAGGCGCCACCGAGCACGTACGTCTGCGGGCCGCCGACCTGCTCCATCGAGCCCCAGAAGTCCGTGGTCGTCGCCTGGTACGCCACGTCCCGCAGCTGCCCGGCGAGCCGGCCGTTCTCGATGCGGAAGAAGCGCTGGCCGGTGAACTGGAAGTTGTAGCGCTGCATGTCGATCGACCAGGAGCGGTCGCCGACGACGTAGATGCCGCGCTCCACGCCCCCGATCAGATCCTCCGTCGACAGACCGCCCGGGTCCGGCTGGAGCGAGACGTTCGCCATCCGCTGCACCGGCACGTGCGCGGGGGAGTCGGCGAAGGCGCAGCCGTTCGACCGGCCCAGGCCCGTGAGCTTCGCGATCCGCCGGTCCAGCTGGTAGCCGACGAGCGTGCCGTCCTTCACCAGGTCCCAGCTCTGCGCCTCGACGCCCTCGTCGTCGAAGCCGACGGTGGCGAGACCGTGCTCGGCGGTCCGGTCACCCGTCACGTTCATGACCGAGGAGCCGTACGCCAGCTTGCCCAGCTGGTCGAAGGTGGCGAACGAGGTGCCCGCGTACGCCGCCTCGTAGCCGAGCGCCCGGTCCAGCTCGGTGGCGTGCCCGATGGACTCGTGGATCGTCAGCCACAGGTTCGACGGATCCACGACCAGGTCGTAGCGGCCCGCCTCCACGCTCGGCGCCCGCATCTTCTCGGCGAGCAGGCCCGGGATCTCGTCGAGCTCCTTGTCCCAGTCCCAGCCGGTCCCCGTCAGGTACTCCCAGCCCCGCCCCACCGGCGGGGCGATCGTCCGCATCGAGTCGAACTCACCGGTCGTCTCGTCCACGGCGACCGCCGTGAGCTGCGGGTGCAGCCGGACGCGCTGCTGGGTGGTCACGGTGCCGGCCGTGTCCGCGTAGAACTTGTTCTCGTGGACGGTCAGCAGCGAGGCGTCCACGTGCGCCACGCCCTCCGCCCCGAGCAGCCGCGCGCTCCAGTCCGCGAGCAGCGCGCTCTTCTCCTCCGCGGGCACCGAGAACGGGTCGATCTCGTACGAGGAGACCCAGGTCCGCTCCGCGTGCACCGGTTCCTGGGCCAGCTCCACGCGCTCGTCCGACCCGGACGCCGCGATCACCTTCGCCGACAGCTTGGCCATGGCCACGGCCTGCGAGGCGACCCGCGCGGCCCCGTCCATGGTCAGGTCGACGCCCGACGCGAAGCCCCAGGCGCCGCCGTGCACCACCCGCACCGCGTACCCGAGGTCCGTGGTGTCCGAGGAACCGGACGGTTTGGCGTCGCGCAGCCGCCACGAGGCGCTGCGCACCCGCTCCAGGCGGAAGTCGGCGTGCTCGGCACCGAGCGCGCGCGCTCGGGCGAGCGCCGCGTCGGCGAGCGCCCGCAACGGCAAAGCGACGAACGAAGGGTCGATCTGATGGACCACGAGCGGCCTCGCTCTCGGCGATCGGAAGACGGCGGTCGAAACTGTCCCGGAAGTCAATCACGGGACGGGCGGCCGAGTCGGCGCATTGGCGTGCGTCCACCGCGGAACCGGGCTCCGAGACCGGGCGGGAGGGCTGCGGCGACCGGGCGGGAGAGCTGCGACGACCCTGCGGGAGAGCTGCGACGACCGTGCGGGAGGGCTGCGGCCCCGATCCGGATCCGCGCCGGGCCGGGTCCGTCAGCGTGTCCCCCGTACCGCCCCCGAGCTGTAGGGATCCGACAGTGACGCCCGGATGCCACTGTGGGAGGTCGATTGCTCATGTCGGGTGCGATACCGATAGGTTTTCGGCTACCAGACCGCTATCGAAAGGGTGATCCGTTGAGCCGCTCGGTTCTCGTCACCGGAGGAAACCGGGGCATCGGCCTCGCCATCGCCCGCGCGTTCGCCGAGGCCGGCGACAAGGTCGCGATCACGTACCGCTCCGGCGATCCCGCTGAGCTCGAGAAGGACGGCTTCCTGGCCGTCAAGTGCGACATCACCGACTCCGAGCAGGTCGACCAGGCCTACAAGGAGATCGAGGAGAAGCACGGTCCGGTCGAGGTCCTCGTGGCCAACGCCGGCGTGACGAAGGACCAGCTCCTCATGCGCATGACCGAGGAGGACTTCACGTCCGTCCTCGACACCAACCTCACCGGCACCTTCCGGGTCGTCAAGCGTGCCAACCGCGCGATGCTGCGCGCCAAGAAGGGCCGCGTCGTCCTGATCTCCTCGGTCGTCGGACTGCTGGGCTCCGCGGGCCAGGCCAACTACGCCGCCTCCAAGGCCGGCCTGGTCGGCTTCGCCCGCTCCCTGGCGCGTGAGCTGGGCTCGCGCAACATCACCTTCAACGTCGTCGCTCCCGGCTTCGTCGACACCGACATGACCGCGGTGCTCACCGACGACCAGCGCGCGGGCATCGTGTCCCAGGTGCCGCTGGGCCGCTACGCGCAGCCGGAGGAGATCGCCGCGGCGGTGAAGTTCCTCGCCTCCGACGACGCCTCGTACATCACTGGAGCCGTCATCCCGGTTGACGGCGGATTGGGCATGGGTCACTGATCACCATGAGCGGAATTCTCGAGGGCAAGCGCATCCTCATCACCGGTGTGCTGATGGAGTCCTCCATCGCCTTCCACGCCGCCAAGCTGGCCCAGGAGCAGGGTGCGGAGATCATCCTCACCGCCTGGCCCCGGCCGACGCTCACCGAGCGCATCGCCAAGAAGCTGCCCCACCCCGACAAGGTGAAGGTCCTGGAGCTCGACGTCTCCAACGACGAGCACCTCGCCCGCCTGGAGGGCCAGGTCCGCGAGCACCTGGGCGACCGGCTCGACGGCATCGTGCACTCCATCGGCTTCGCCCCGCAGGACGCGCTCGGCGGCAACTTCCTGAACACGCCGTTCGAGTCCGTGGCCACCGCCATGCACGTCTCCGCCTTCTCCCTGAAGTCGCTGACGATGGCGCTGCTGCCGCTGATGTCCGAGGGCGGTTCGGTCGTCGGCCTCACCTTCGACGCGAAGTTCGCCTGGCCGCAGTACGACTGGATGGGCCCGGCCAAGGCCGCCCTGGAGGCCACCAGCCGCTACATGGCGCGCGACCTCGGCAAGCAGAACATCCGCTGCAACCTGATCTCGGCGGGCCCGCTCGGCTCGATGGCCGCCAAGTCCATCCCGGGCTTCGGCGAGCTGGCCTCCGTGTGGGACAGCCGCTCCCCGCTGGAGTGGGAGCTCTCGGACCCGGAGCCGGCCGGCCGCGGCATCGTCGCGCTGCTCTCGGACTGGTTCCCGAAGACCACGGGCGAGATCATCCACGTCGACGGCGGTCTGCACGCGATCGGCGCGTAACCACCCGGCAGGACAGTGAAGGGCCGTGTGCCCGCCCCCGTGGCGGACACACGGCCCTCGCCGTTCCGCAACTCCTGCACGAGTCGAAAAGTAGCCCGAACGACCCCAGACTGGGGCAGAGCGTGATGTTCTGCTGCTGACGGGGAGGAGGTACGGGCATGCGCGCGATACGTCAGGGCTTCGGGGCGATCGTCTCCGTCGCCGTCCTGATCACCGGGACCGCCGTGGCCGCCGAGCTGCGGGCCGCTCCCGCCCCGGCCGAGGACCTCCCCGCCACCGCCCCTGCGGCCGGGGAACCGGAGGACTTCGGGGCCTCCTGCCGCACCGTCGTCGAAGGCTCCCGCGTCACCGCGCACTGCAGCAACCCGTACCCCCGCACCGACCGGATCCGCCTCCACGTCGAGTGCGACCGCTGGTGGGACGTCGACAGCGACAGCGCCCCCGTGGAGGTCGGACCCGCCGACTACGCCCAGGTCACCGGCCGCTGCTGGAAGGAGGTCCGGTCCGCCTGGATCACGCACCAGCCCGCGGACCTGGCGCCCGCTCAGGACTCTCCTCCGGTACGGGGCTCCTGAGGCACATGAAGGGGTAGCCGGCCGCCTCCGTGCCGGCCCGCTCGGCGTCGCCCTCGCGGATCGCGTCCACCAGGCGCGCGTGGTCCATGTGGTTCTCCGGCCGCAGCACCTGCCCGACGTCGTCGCGCAGCCAGTCCCGCAGCAGATCGCCGAGGTCCGCGTAGAGCTCCGTCAGGACCTCGTTGCCCGAGGCGGCGACCACCGCGTGGTGGAAGGCGGCGTCGACCGTCACGAACCGCTCCGCGTCCCCGGACTCCCACGCCTCCTCACGCCGCACGAGCAGGGCGTCCAGCTGCTTCAGATCCCGCTCCGAGCGCCGCCCGGCGGCGAACCGGGCCGCGGCGGACTCCAGCGTGGAGCGCAGCTCGGCGACGTGCCGGGGGTCGGAGCCGGCGAAGCGCCGGTGCATGACGCCCGCCAGCTCGCTCGTGGCGACGACGTACGTCCCGGAGCCCTGGCGGATGTCGAGCAGCCCGTTGTGCGCGAGCGCGCGGACCGCCTCGCGCACCGTGTTGCGGGCGACGCCCAGCTGCTCGACCAGTTCGGGTTCGGTCGGGATGCGCGAACCCACCGGCCACTCGCCGGAGGTGATCTGGTTCCGCAGTTCGGCGATCACCTGATCGGAGAGACCGGTGCGCCGGGGGTGACCGAGGGCCATGGAGCGCCTTCCCATTCGTTCGAGATTGGACAACCAATCATCCCATGATTCTATGATGGCCTCATGCCTGACGAGCCGAAGACCCTCGACCCCGCCGCGACCGCGGCGGAGACCACCGCGCGACCGGCCGGGACGACCGCGGTGGCGGCCACCACAGCCGGGGATTCTCCCGCACCGGACCGCGCCGCCCCGCCGCGCCGGTGGCCCCTCGGCCTCGTCGCCGTCGGACTCGTCCTGGCCGCCCTCAACCTGCGCCCCGCCATCACCAGCCTCGGCGCCCTCCTCGAAGAGGTCAGCCAGGACCTCCACATGAGCGGCAGCGTCGCCGGCGTCCTCACCTCCGTCCCCCCGCTCTGCTTCGCGGTCTTCGGCATCACCGCCCCCCGCCTCGCCCGCCGCTTCGGCCCCGCCGCCGTCGTCTGTGCGGGCATGGCCGCGATCTTCACCGGCCTCCTCCTCAGGCCCTTCGCGACCGGCACCGCCGCCTTCCTCGCCGCCAGCGCCCTCGCCCTCATGGGCATCGCCGTCAGCAACGTCCTGATGCCCGTCATCGTCAAGCGGTACTTCCCCGACCGCGTCGGCAGCATGACCGGCCTCTACTCGATGGCGCTCGCCCTCGGCACCTCCGTCGCCGCCGCGGCGACCGTCCCCATGACCGACGCCCTCGGCGGCGGCTGGCGCCTCGGCCTCGGCGTCTGGGCGGTCCTCGCCGCGCTCGCCGTGCTGCCCTGGCTCCCGCTCCTGCGCGACCGGGTCACCGACCAGGCGCCGCCCGCCGCCGCCGCGGCCCCCGCCGCCCCGCCGGCCGCCGCGCCCCGCATCACCCGCAGCCGCACCGCCTGGGCGCTCGGCGTCTTCTTCGGCCTCCAGGCCACCGGCGCCTACATCACCATGGGCTGGATGCCGCAGGTCTTCCGCGACTCCGGCGTCCCCGCCACCACCGCGGGCGTGCTCCTCGCCGTCACCATGGTCATGGGCGTCCCCCTCGCCTTCGTCATCCCGCGCCTCGCGACCCGGATGAAGAACCAGGGCCCGATCGTCGTGGCCCTCGGCCTGTGCGGACTCACCGGCTACACCGGACTGTTCCTCGCCCCCGCCGCCGGAGCCTGGGTCTGGGCGGTGCTCCTCGGCATCTCCAACTGCTCCTTCCCGCTCGCCCTCACGATGATCGGCATGCGCTCGCGCACCGGCGCCGGCGTCGTCCGGCTCTCCGCCTTCGCGCAGAGCGTCGGCTACCTCATCTCGATCCCGGGCCCCCTCCTCGTCGGCGTGCTCTACCAGCACAGCGGCGGCTGGGGACTGCCGATCGCCCTCATGGGCGGACTGATGGTGCCGCAGATGATCGTCGGAACCCTGGCGGGCAGGGACCGGACGGTCGAGGACGAATGCTGAGATGCGAGACTGTTCCCATGCCCTACCTCGAGCCCAATCCCCAGAACGGCCAGAAGAAGCTGCTGATCGTGCTCGGCGCGATGCTCGGCATCACGGTCGTCATCGGTGTCCTCGCCTCCTTCGTCTCCCCGTGAGGTGGGGCTAGCCCCCGCATCCCCTAGGGGGCGGGTCTCAGGGTGAAGTGGGTGGATCACCGGATGGGCCGGGGGACGCGCGATCCGTACGTTGGTGACAACGGCGAAAGCGCGGAACTCACCCACGGAGGCGGTCATGTCGGCCCCCACCCACCCCGGCGTCCGGACCACGGCCACAGGCGTCGACACCCGGCTGCCCTGGTGGGCCCTCGCCCTCCCCGCGGCCGCCTTCCTCGCCCTCCTGCTCCTGATGGCGGGGTCCGGTGAGGCCCAGGCGGCGAGCGGCGACCCGACGGTCGGCCGGGTCCTGGAGCACCTCTGGCAAACGCTCCCTCTCTGAGTCGAAGTGGCCTGTTTCGTGCGAAGCTGTGGACCATGAGCGTCGACACAACCCGCAGGATCGTGCTGCTCCGGCACGCGAAGGCTGACTGGAACGACGAGTCCGACCACGAGCGACCCCTCGCCGAGCGAGGCCGCAAGGACGCCCCGGTGGCGGGCCGCAGGCTCGCCGACAGCGGCATCACCTTCGACCTCGCCCTCTGCTCGACCGCCGCCCGCACCCGCGAGACGTGGAAGCTGGCCGTCCACGAGCTGCCCGCGCGCCCGAAGACGGTGTACGAGGAGCGGATCTACGAGGCCTCCCTGGGCGAGCTCATCGCCCTGGTCAACGAGACCCCGGACACCGTCGGAGACCTGCTGGTCATCGGCCACAACCCCGGGATGCACGCCCTCGCCGACGCCCTCGCGGGAGAGTCCGAGGGCGATCTCCTGCCCCGGATGAACCGCAGCGGTTTCCCGACCTCCGCCTTCGCCGTCCTCAGGTTCGACGGCTCCTGGAAGGCCGTGGAGCACGGCGTCGGCCGCCTCGTCGACTTCTGGACCCCGCACGACTGATCCCGCACGGACACGGAGGAGGGGGGGGGGGGGGGGGGCCCCCCGCGGGGGCCGCCCCCCCCCCCCCCCCCCCCCCGCGGCGGCGGCGCGGCCCCGCGCCCCCCCCGCGCGCGCCGCGCGCGCGGGGC
>NZ_JBHWFF010000005.1:292432-309724 GCF_042733785.1 Streptomyces sp. NPDC059695
CGTTGTGCGCTGGTGCGCCCGCGTGCGCGCCCCTCCGTTCTCGTTCCCCCACCCCCCCACCCCACCCCCCCCTCCCCGGTCGGGGCGCTCTCCCCCCCCCCCCCCCGCGCGCCCCCTCCTCCGTCACCCCGCAGCACCGCTCAGTGCAGCAGGTCCTCCTCGCCGCCGTCCGCGGCCTCGACCTCTTCGCGCGTGATGCCGAGCAGGTAGAGCACGGTGTCCAGGAACGGCACGTTCACCGCCGTGTGGGCCGCGCGGCGCACCACCGGCTTCGCGTTGAACGCCACCCCGAGCCCGGCCGCGTTCAGCATGTCGAGGTCGTTGGCCCCGTCGCCGATCGCCACGGTCTGCGCCAGAGGCACCCCCGCCTCGGCGGCGAACCGGCGCAACAGCCGCGCCTTGCCCGCCCGGTCGACGATCTCGCCGGTCACCCGGCCCGTCAGCTTCCCGTCCACGATCTCCAGCGTGTTGGCGGACGCGAAGTCGAGGCCGAGACGCTCCTTCAGGTCGTCGGTGACCTGCGTGAACCCGCCGGAGACGACCCCCACCTGATAGCCGAGCCGCTTGAGCGTACGGATCAGGGTGCGGGCGCCGGGCGTCAGCCGCACCTCGGCGCGGACCTTGTCGACCACCGAGGCGTCGAGGCCGGCGAGCAGCTCCACGCGCGCGTGCAGCGACTGCTCGAAGTCCAGCTCGCCGCGCATCGCCGCGGCCGTCACCTCGGCGACCTTGTCCTCGCAGCCCGCGTGCGCGGCGAAGAGCTCGATCACCTCGTCCTGGATCAGGGTCGAGTCGACGTCCATCACCACGAGGCGCTGGGCCCGCCGGTGCAGACCGGCGGAGACCACGGCCACGTCGACCCCGACGCTGTGCGCCTCGGTGGCCAGCGCGGTCCGCAGCGGCTCGGTCTCGCAGCCCGAGACGGCGAACTCGACGGCCGTCACCGGGTACTTCGCGAGGCGGAAGATGCGGTCGATGTTGCCGCCGGTCTCCGCGATCCTCGCCGCTATGGCCGCCGTCTGCTCGGCGGTGAGCGGGTTGCCGAGCACGGTGACGTGCGAGCGTCCCTCACCGCGGGGGCGGTTGTCGCCCGTGCCGGAGATGATCTCGGCCTGGAGCTTCAGCGACTCGGCCCAGCTGTGGATGGTGGCCCGGAGTTCGCCCTGGGGGGCGACGGTCGGCTCGGTGACGAGCGCGCACAGGACGAGGCGGCCGCGGGAGACCACCTGTTCGATGTCCACGACGTCGACGGAGTAGGCGGCGAGGGTGTCGAAGAGTCCCGCGGTGATCCCGGGACGGTCCTTCCCGAAGATCTTGACGAGAAGGGTGGGAACGTCTGAGGTCTGCGATGCGCTCATGGTGGTTCCACCGTATCGGGCACGGTGCGCCGCTCGAGCGCCCGTCCCGCCCTGCGGACACCCGACTGGTCCAGGAGTTGACCCGAAGGTCTTCACGCGGCCCGACTTTCCGAGAACGGACCGGGCCTGAAATAGTTCCCCAGGATGATTCGCCATCCCTGGACTCCCGACGACGGGGGTACATCGGGGGACAAGTAGTGGGGCATGGAGTGCCAGAACTCGTACTGGAATTGAACGGCAGGACCTGGACGCTCGATCCGTCCCGGTCGTACACCCTGGGCAGGGACCCTCAGGGTGACCTGGTCATCGACGACGCCAGGGTCTCGTGGCGCCACGCCACCATCAGCTGGGGCGGCCGGAGCTGGGTCATCGAGGACCACGGCTCCACGAACGGCACCTTCCTCCAGGGCCAGCGGGTCCACCAGGTGGAGATCGGCCCCGGCTCGGCCGTCCACCTGGGCAACGCGACCGACGGCCCGCGGCTGAATCTCGCCGCCGCCGGCGCGGCCGCCGCACCTCAGCAGCAGCAGGCGCCTCAGCAGCAGGCGCCTCAGCAGCAGGCGCCGCACCAGCAGGTACCTCACCAGCAGGCCCAGGCCCCGGCCCACCAGGCCGCCGGCGCGGCCCAGGCCGACTGGGCCACGCACCAGGCGCCGCCGCAGCACCAGGCGCCCCCGCAGCAGCAGGGCTGGCCGCAGCAGGCCCAGCAGCAGGTCCCGCACCAGCAGGTGCCCGGGCAGGGCCACCCCGGTGCGGGGGGAGCTTCCTCGGCCTACGCCGACCGCAGCCCCACCACGTTCCACCAGTTGTCCCTCGGCCACGTCATGCGGATCGGCCGTGCCCTCGAGAACGAACTGGTGGTCTCCGACCTCCAGGTCTCGCGGCACCACGCCGAGTTCCACGCGACGCCCGACGGCCGCTTCGAGATCCGCGACCTCGGCTCGCACAACGGCACCTACGTCAACGGTCAGCCGATCACCAAGGGCGGCTCGGCCCTCCTCGGCCCGCAGGACATCGTCGGCGTCGGCCACTCGACCTTCCGCATCGTCGGCGGCCAGCTCGAGGAGTTCGTCGACACCGGTTCGGTCTCCTTCTCGGCCCGCCACCTCACGGTCACGGTCGACGGCGGCAAGCAGATCCTCAAGGACGTCACCTTCGGCGTCCCGGAGAAGTCGCTGATCGGCGTCATCGGTCCGTCCGGCTCCGGCAAGTCCACCCTGCTCAAGGCGCTGACCGGCTACCGCCCGGCCAATGAGGGCGACGTCCTCTACGACAACCGCAGCCTCTACAAGCAGTTCGCCGAGCTGCGCCAGCGCATCGGTCTGGTCCCGCAGGACGACATCCTGCACAAGGAACTGACCGTCGTGAAGGCGCTGCGGTACGCGGCCAAGCTCCGCTTCCCCGGCGACACCGCCACGGCCGAGCGCGAGGCCCGCATCGACGAGGTGCTGCGCGAGCTCAAGCTCGACATCCACAAGGAGAAGAAGGTCACCTCCCTCTCCGGTGGCCAGCGCAAGCGCGTCTCCGTCGCCCTGGAGCTCCTCACCAAGCCCTCGCTGATCTTCCTGGACGAGCCGACCTCCGGCCTCGACCCGGGCATGGACCGCGACGTCATGCAGCTGCTCCGCGGCCTCGCCGACGACGGCCGCACGGTCCTCGTCGTCACCCACTCGGTGGCCGAGCTGGGCCTCTGCGACAAGCTGCTGGTCATGGCGCCCGGCGGCTCCGTGGCGTACTTCGGCCCGCCGGAGGAGGCGCTGAACTTCTTCGGCTACTCCACCTGGGCCGACGTCTTCTCCGCCTTCGAGAACTACCGCGACTACGACTGGGCGGGCCGCTGGAAGGGCTCGCAGCACTACCAGATGTACGCCGCGGACATCGACGCCGTCGCCGCGCAGCCCGTCCAGATGCCGCAGCAGGCGATGGCCAGGCCGCCGAAGCCGCAGGGCTGGGGCTCGCAGCTGTGGACCCTGATCCGCCGCTACGTCTCCGTCATCGCGTCCGACAAGGGCTTCATGGCCCTGATGGTGATCCTGCCGGCCGTCCTCGGCGCGGTGTCCGTCGTCATCCCGGCCGACTTCGGCCTCGGCAAGCCCACGCCGCCGTCCCGCTTCAACGGCGACGCCGGCACGATCATGCTCATCCTCGCGGTCGGCATGTGCTTCTCCGGTGCGGCCAACTCCGTCCGAGAACTGATCAAGGAACGGGTCATCTACGAGCGGGAGCGCGCCGTCGGCCTGTCCCGCTCCGCGTACCTGATGTCCAAGGTGATCGTCCTCGGCGTGATCACGGCCTTCCAGGGCGTCATCATCTGCGGCATCGGCTTCTCCACGCGCGCCCTGCCCGAAGAGGGCCTGCTCATGCCGCCGGCCGTCGAGCTGTGCGTCCAGGTCATCGCGCTGGGCCTCACCTCGATGATGGTCGGCCTGGTCATCTCCGCGCTCGTGAAGACCGCCGAGAAGACCATGCCTCTGCTGGTCATGTTCGCGATCGTCCAGGTCGTGTTCACCGGCATCCTCTTCCAGGTCTACGGCTCGCCCGGCCTGGAGCAGTTCGCCTGGCTCATGCCCTCCCGCTGGGCCATCGCCGGCGCCGGCACCACCCTGGACCTGGCGCACCTGATGCCGCCGTGGGACCACAAGGACCCCACGAACACCGACCCGCTGTGGGAGCACACGGTCGGCCAGTGGAGCCTGGACCTCGGCATCCAGCTCCTCATGGCGACGGTCTGCTGCGTCGTCGTGGCGCGGCTGCTGCGCCGCCACGAGCCCGAGGTCATGCGCAAGTAGCGGAACGGCCCGAAGGGCGGCACCCCGCGCGGGGTGCCGCCCTTCGGCGTGTCCGAGGCGACTCAGTACGCGCTGTTGACGTTGTCGATCGAGCCGTAACGGTCGGCCGCGTAGTTGGCGGCGGCGACGATGTTGGCGACCGGGTCGTACTGGTCGAACTTGGTGCCGGGGATGTGGTAGGCCTTGAACGTCGGGTAGATCACCTGGAGCAGGCCCTTGGACGGGACGCCGTTGATGGCGTTGATGTCCCAGTTGTTGATGGCGTACGGGTTGCCGCTGGACTCGCGCATGATGTTCTTGTGCAGGCCGTTGTACGAGCCCGGGATGTCGTGCTTGTCCATGATGTAGAGCGCCTCGCGGATCCAGCCGTCGAGGTTGTTCGCGAAGACCGGGGTGCGGGCCACGGAACGGCTCGCGGCCGCCTTCTCCGCGGCGCGCTTCTTCGCGGCGGCCTTCGCCTTCGCCTTCGCCTCGGCCTTGGCCTTCGCCTGGGCCTTGGCCCGGGCGTCCGCCTTGGCCTTGGCCGCGGCCTTGGCCTTCGCGTCGGCCTTCGCCTTGGCGGCTGCCTTGGCCTTCGCCTCGGCCTCCTGCTTGGCCTTCAGGCCGATCGTGGTCTGCTGCTGGTCGATGCTGGCCGCCAGGGCCTTCGCCTGCGGGCTGTTCGCGTCGTACGACCAGGCGACCTGCTGGGTGCCGGCCAGAGCCTGCGGCTCCGTCTCGGTGCCGCCGTTCCCACCGGACACGAGGGAGAGGGTGAGGGCTGCGGCGCCCAGGGCGGCGACGCCGGCGATCGTGGCCTTGTGGGTCTTCTTCAGACCACGACTGTGGCCAGGGGTGTTCGCAGACATGCTGGGCTACCTCTTCGAATCGCTGGGGGTCGCTCGGCCGGGGCGGCGCTGCGCCTGCTCGGCGGCGACGGGGGCAATTCTTAGCGGCGGCAAAATCCCGTGGCAAAGGAGTGACATACGATCCCGGGTAGTGGATCAGGGGCCCGTGCACAGGCCACACAAAGCCCCCTGTGGCCCGTATCCTCCGCCCATTTCGGGCATTCGGGTATCCACTAGGGGGCTTCGTAAGTGATCTGGGTCCTATGCGCGGCCTCACATCGGGCACGTAACGAACTCACCAGACGTTGCTTCAGCAATGCGTACGGTGAGGACTCTCCTCCGGAAGGAGGAGATGGACGTCGCCGAACTCGTGCCAGAGGTAGCGCCCCCGCACCGCGGCGGCGTACGCGCTCCGCAGCGCCGGCCGCCCGGCGACCGCCTCCAGCATCAGCAGATGCGAGGCCTCGGGCTCGTGCAGCCCGGTGAGCAGCCCGTCCACCACGCGCACCCCGCGCGCGGGGGTCACCACGAGGTCCGTCCACCCCGCACGGGCGGCCACCACCCCGTCCGCCCCCGCCGCGGACTCCAGCGCCCGCACCACGGTCGTCCCCACCGCGATCACCCGGCGGCCCCCGGCACGGGCCCCGTTCACCACGGCCGCCGTCGCCGCCGGGACCTCGAAGCGCTCCGGGTAGGGCGGCTCGTGCGCCTCCGCCGACGCCACCCCCGTATGAAGGGAGAGCGGAGCGATCCGCACGCCCCGGCCGGCCAGCTCCGCCACCAGGCGGGCCGTGAAGGGCCGCCCCGCGCTCGGCATCTCCGCCGAGCCCGAACCGTCGGGGGAGGGGCGCGCGAAGACCGTCCGGTACGCCGACAGCGGCTGGTCCCGCTCCGTGTACCCGTACCGGATCGGCCGCCCGTACCGCCCCAGGAGACCCGGCACGTCCGCGTCCGCCCCCGCCCACCACAAACGCCCGCTCCCGGGCGCCAGCGGCTCCCCGAGCACCAGCCGCGCCCCTCCCGGCAGCCGCACGACCGCCCCCGCGGGACCGCCCCCACGCGGGCGCGTACTGCCCGCCCCGTCCGGCGCCCGCAGCTCCACGGCCCACCGCCCGTCGTCCCCGCGGGTCGAGAAGTGCACCACCACCGGCTCGCCGCCGGGCTCCGGCCCGACCCGCCCGTCCACCGCCGCCGCCAGCGTGGCCGACGTGTTGACGACGAGCACGTCCCCGGCCCGCAGCAGCGCGGGCAGCTCCCCGAAGACGTGGTGCGACACCGCCGTGCCCCGCGACACGAGCAGCCGCACGTCGTCCCGGCCCCGCCCCGGGCCCCGCTGCTCGGCCGGCACCCGCGCCGACAGCTCCGCCGGCACCCTCAGCCCCTCCAGCCCGTCGGACAGCACGCTCACCGGACCGCCCCCGCCCGCTCCGCCGCCGTGTACCGCCCGCTGGCCGGCCGCTCGTCGAGCAGCCGCAGGAAGACCGGGACGACCTCGTCGGGAGCGGGAGTCCCGGACAGGTCCTCACCGGGCTCCGCGGCGGCCAGCATGTCCGTCCGCATGCTGCCCGGGTCCACCCACCAGACCCGCAGCCCCCGCTCCTCCTCCGCCAGGACCGCCGACAGCAGGTCGAGGGCCGCCTTCGTCGCCCCGTAACCGCCCCAGGTCCGGTACGCCACCACGGCCGCGTCCGAACTCAGGCCGATCACCGCACCGGCGGGCGCCGCGCGCAGCAGGGGCAGTGCCTCCTGGACCAGCGCCAGCGGCGCCACCACGTTGACCTCCAGGGCGGCCCGGAAACCGTCGAGCGGCTGATCGGCGAGCGCCACCAGCGGCTCCGCGCCCAGGACCGCCGCGTTGTTCACCAGCAGGTCGAGCCCGCCGAGCTCCCGCGCCGCCGCCACGAGCTCCCGCCGGTGCCCCGCGTCCGTCACGTCCCCGGACAGGGCCACCACCCGGGCTCCCCGCGCGCGTGCCGCCTCCGCGCCCTCCTTCAGCGCCTCCGTCGTGCGGGCGTCGAGCACCAGGTCCCAGCCCCGGCCGGCCAGCGCCTGCGCCAGCGCCCGCCCCAGACCCCTCGACGCCCCCGTGATGATCGCGACTGCCATGACGTCCGTCCCCTCTCCCTGTGGATGGCTCAAGCCTCCGGCCGCACCCCCGCCCGCCGCCTCGTCCCCGGGCCCGGACCACCGCGGGCACTTCGACCTAGGTCCCGGGACCGGCCCCGCCCTCGTCCCCGGTCGGATACGGACCGTCACACCCCGCCGGTACCGTGAACACATGAGCCATCGACCCAGCTCCGGCCTGGCCGCCGTGAGCACCGCCCTCCTCGCGATGAGCCGCCACCTGGAGGTCCGCGACGTCCTCAAGACGATCGTCGCGTCCGCCCGTGAGCTGCTCGACGCCGAGTACGCGGCCCTGGGCGTCCCCGACGACCACGGCGGCTTCGCCCAGTTCGTGGTCGACGGCGTGAGCGACGAGCAGTGGAGGGCGATCGGCCCGCTGCCCCGGCAGCACGGCATCCTCGCGTCGATGCTCCACAAGGCCGAGCCCGAGCGGCTCGCCGACGTCCGCCAGGACCCCCGCTTCGAGGGCTGGCCCGACGCCCACCCCGAGATGTCCGACTTCCTCGGCCTGCCCGTCAGGGACGGCGACGAGATCCTCGGCGCCCTCTTCCTCGCCAACAAGCGCTGCCCGAAGCCCGGCGGCGGCTGCGGCTTCACCGCCGACGACGAGGCGCTCCTCTCGATCCTCGCCCAGCACGCGGCCATCGCCCTCACCAACGCCCGGCTGTACGAGCGCAGCCGTGAGCTCACCATCGCCGAGGAGCGCTCGCGCCTCGCCCACGAGCTGCACGACGCCGTCAGCCAGAAGCTCTTCTCGCTCCGGCTGACCGCCCAGGCCGCCGCCGCCCTCGTCGACCGCGATCCCGCCCGCGCCAAGGGCGAGCTCCAGCAGGTCGCCACGCTCGCCGCCGAGGCCGCCGACGAGCTGCGCGCCGCCGTCGTCGAGCTCCGGCCCGCCGCGCTCGACGAGGACGGCCTCGTCCACACGCTCCGTACGCAGATCCAGGTCCTCGACCGCGCCCACTCGGCCCGGGTCACCTTCGAGAGCCCGGGGACCCGGGCCCTGCCGGCCGCCCAGGAGGAGGCCGTCCTCCGGGTCGCCCAGGAGGCCCTGCACAACGCCCTGCGGCACGCGGACGCGGAGGTCGTCGCGGTCTCCCTCACCCGCAGCGGCCAGGGCGCGCGGCTCACCGTCACCGACGACGGCAGGGGGTTCGACCCGCGCACGGTCCGCAGCGCCGGCCGCCACCTCGGCCTGGTCTCCATGCGGGACCGGGCGGGCGGCGTCGGCGGACGGCTCACCGTGACCTCGGCCCCGGGCGAGGGCACCACGATCGAGATGGAGGTTCCCGGTGGCTGACAAGCCGATCCGAGTCCTGCTGGTCGACGACCACCAGGTCGTCCGCAGAGGCCTGCGCACCTTCCTGGAGGTGCAGGACGACATAGAGGTCGTGGGGGAGGCCTCCGACGGTGCCGAGGGGGTCGCCCGGGCCGAGGAGCTCCGCCCCGACGTGGTCCTCATGGACGTGAAGATGCCGGGCACCGACGGCATCGAGGCGCTCAAGCGGCTCCGCGCGCTCGCCAACCCCGCCAGGGTCCTCATCGTCACCAGCTTCACCGAGCAGCGGACGGTCGTCCCCGCGCTCCGCGCCGGGGCCTCCGGATACGTCTACAAGGACGTCGACCCGGACGCCCTGGCCGGTGCGATCCGCTCCGTCCACGCGGGGCACGTCCTGCTCCAGCCGGAGGTCGCCGGCGCGCTCCTCGCCCAGGACGAGTCGCAGGGGTCGGGGCGGGGCTCGACGCTCACGGAGCGGGAGCGCGAGGTCCTCGGCCTGATCGCGGACGGCCGGTCCAACCGGGAGATCGCCCGTGCCCTGGTGCTCTCCGAGAAGACGGTCAAGACGCACGTCTCGAACATCCTGATGAAGCTCGACCTCGCGGACCGCACCCAGGCGGCGCTCTGGGCGGTACGGCACGGCCTCACGCGCTGACGCCGTACCCGGACGCGCCCCCTGTGCGCGGGGGCGCACGACCGTTCAGTCCTTCATACCGTCGTGTGTATGTCCCCCGTTCGGCGCAACCCGACGGGGGATACGGCGTTCTCCATGGCGTGCTGCGGCGAACCTGCCGCAGCGATGACCAGGAGGATGTACCAAGTGAAGAACCTCAAGAAGGCCGCTGCCCTCACCATGGTCGCCGGTGGCATCGTCGCCGCCGGCGCGGGTGTCGCCTCCGCGAACGCGGACGCCGCCGGGCAGGCCCTCCACTCGCCGGGCGTCGCCTCCGGCAACCTGGTGCAGGTCCCGGTCCACGTCCCCGTGAACGTCTCCGGCAACACGGTCAACGTGATCGGCCTGCTCAACCCGGCCTTCGGCAACGGCGCCGTCAACGGCTGACCACCCCACCCGAACCCCGCCCCGGACGATCCCCCCGGCGGCGGGGCTTCGCCGTTCCCGGCACCGTTGTGAAGCCCCTCAACCCGGCCGTCGGCAACGGCGCAACGGCGGTCTCGACCCCGCGCCCGGCACCGTCGTGGGCAATCGTTCCGCAGGGCGCAACGGGTGGGCACCACCCCCGGGGCGCCGCCCGTCCCCCTCCCCGCACCCCCGCAGCAGCCGCGCCCCGCCGCGAGCAGGCCCCGGGCCGGGGCCGCACCGGAGCTCCTCGCGCCGGGCCCGAGGGCGGGCGGCAGGTCTCAGAAGCCCCGGTCCCGTTCCCGTTCCTCGACGTACGCGTTGTACGCGGCGACCTGGGCGCGGCGGGCCACCCGTTCCACCGGCCGCAGCGCCTCCCCCCGCGCCGTCATCTCCGACGCGCTCACCGCGCCCCCGTGGCCGTGGTCGTACGCCAGGTCCACCAGCAGGCCGATCCGCTGCGCCAGCTCCAGGACCCGCACCGCGCGCGGCGGATAGCCGGGGGCCAGTACGTCGCGGCCCACCTCCGCCCGCGCCCGGTACGCCTCGCGCGCCGCGTCCGCCGCGGGGCCCGAGGCCGCCACGTCCAGCCGGGTCAGCACCGCCGTCGCGTCCCGCAGCGCCTCCGCCAGCTCGCGCTCCGCCTCGCCGAGCGAGGGCACGTCGGCCGGTGGCGCCTCCCGCACCGCCAGGCAGTGCCAGACCACCGAGACGTGCACGTCACCCGCCGGACCCGCCTCCGCGACCTCCGGCACGAGACCGTACGGCGCGCCGTGGCCCACTACCGCCTCCTCCGCCTCCAACGCGCGCGCGTTGAAGTCCGGCGGCCCGCTGAGCCCCAGCGGATGCCCCGGCGCCGGCAGCGCGACCCGCCACCCGGTCACCCCGAGCCGCCGCAGCCGGCCCAGCGCGAGCGTCAGCCCCACCGGCCCCGCCTCACCCGGCAGCCCCTCCACGCGGTGCACCGCGTCCTCCCCGACAATCGCCGTCGCCGCCTCGTCGGGCGACACCGCCCCGGCCAGCAGGGCATTGCCCCAGGCGGCCAGACGTCCTGAGCGTGGTTCCGAAAGCATCCCCCCAGACTAAGGACTCTAAGGAAGCCCTACGGACCGGTCCGCTCCGTCGATAACGTAGGTTTTCCCCTGGACGCCGCGCCCATCGGCGCAAGGCGTCGACAAGACTCGACCCCAAGGGGAGACAACGCGCTCATGAGCGATGTACTGGAGCTGGTGGACGTATCCGTGGTCCGCGACGGACGGGCTCTGGTGGACGAGGTCTCCTGGTCGGTCAAGGAGGGCGAGCGCTGGGTGATCCTCGGACCCAACGGCGCCGGCAAGACCACCCTCCTGAACATCGCCTCCAGCTACCTCTTCCCCACCAAGGGAACCGCCCGCATCCTGGGCGAGCAGCTCGGCGGCGTCGGCACCGACGTCTTCGAACTCCGTCCCCGCATCGGCATGGCCGGCATCGCCATGGCGGAGAAGCTCCCCAAGCGCCAGACCGTCCTGGAGACCGTCCTCACCGCCGCGTACGGCATGACCGCCACCTGGAACGAGGACTACGACCCGGTCGACGAGCAGCGCGCCAAGGCCTTCCTCGACCGGCTCGGGATGAACGACTACCTGGACCGCAGGTTCGGCACCCTCTCCGAGGGCGAGCGCAAGCGCACCCTCATCGCCCGCGCGATGATGACCGACCCGGAGCTCCTCCTCCTCGACGAGCCCGCCGCCGGCCTCGACCTCGGCGGACGCGAGGACCTGGTCCGCCGCCTCGGCCGCCTCGCCCGTGACCCGTACGCCCCCTCCATGATCATGGTCACCCACCATGTCGAGGAGATCGCCCCCGGGTTCACCCACGTCCTGATGATCCGCCAGGGCAAGGTCCTCGCCGCGGGACCCGTGGAGATGGAGCTCACCTCCCGCAACCTCTCGCACTGCTTCGGCCTCCCGCTCGTCGTCGAGCGCGTCGGCGACCGCTGGACCGCGCACGGCCTGCCCCTGAAGTGACCGGCCGGGCACCGGCGTCCCGCACAGCCGCCCGCGCCCTGTCCCGGAAGGACCCCACCGCCCTACCATGACCCCGTGGACATCGACGCATGGGTCTGGTGGCTGATCGGCGCGGTGGGGCTCGGCATCCCGCTCGTCCTGACCGCGATGCCGGAGTTCGGCATGTTCGCCGTCGGAGCGGTCGCCGGGGCGGTGACCGCGGCCCTCGGCTTCGGCGTCGTCGCCCAGGTCCTCGTCTTCGTCGTCGTCTCCGTGGCACTCGTCGCGGTGGTGCGGCCGATCGCGGCCCGACACCGCGACGGCAGACCCGGACTCGCCACCGGCATCGACGCCCTGAAGGGCCGTCAGGCCGTCGTCCTGGAACGGGTCGACGGCAACGGAGGCCGCATCAAACTCGCGGGCGAGGTCTGGTCCGCCCGCACGCTCGACGGCGGACAGACCTTCGAACCGGGCGAACAGGTCGATGTCGTGGACATCGACGGGGCGACCGCGGTCGTCATGTGACCGAACCTCGCCCATGAGGCTTCGTCATCTGGGAAACTGGATCATCGGAAGAAACCCGGCAGACAACCGGCAGCGAAGGGCACGGGGAACACGATGTCAGCAGTCATCATCGTCCTGATCATTCTGGTGGTGCTCGTCTTCATCGCCCTGATCAAGACGATCCAGGTCATCCCGCAGGCGAGCGCGGCGATCGTGGAGCGCTTCGGCCGCTACACCCGCACGCTCAACGCCGGACTGAACATCGTCGTCCCGTTCATCGACTCGATCCGCAACCGGATCGACCTCCGTGAGCAGGTCGTCCCGTT
Source organism: Streptomyces sp. NPDC059695 (assembly GCF_042733785.1). Lineage (NCBI taxonomy): Bacteria > Bacillati > Actinomycetota > Actinomycetes > Kitasatosporales > Streptomycetaceae > Streptomyces > Streptomyces sp. NPDC059695. Next base: position 304,703 of record NZ_JBHWFF010000005.1, read on the forward strand.
CCCGCCGCAGCCGGTGATCACCCAGGACAACCTGGTCGTCAACATCGACACCGTCATCTACTACCAGGTGACCGACGCCCGCGCCGCGACCTACGAGGTCGCCAGCTACATCCAGGCGATCGAGCAGCTCACCGTCACCACCCTGCGCAACATCATCGGCGGCATGGACCTGGAGCGGACCCTGACCTCCCGCGAGGAGATCAACGCGGCCCTGCGCGGCGTCCTCGACGAGGCCACCGGCAAGTGGGGCATCCGCGTCAACCGCGTCGAGCTCAAGGCCATCGAGCCGCCGACCTCCATCCAGGACTCGATGGAGAAGCAGATGCGCGCCGAGCGCGACAAGCGCGCCGCGATCCTCACCGCGGAGGGCACCCGCCAGTCCGCCATCCTCACCGCCGAGGGCGAGAAGCAGTCCGCGATCCTCCGCGCCGAGGGCGAGTCCAAGGCCGCCGCCCTGCGTGCCGAGGGCGAGGCGCAGGCCGTCCGCACGGTCTTCGAGGCCATCCACGCCGGCGACCCGGACCAGAAGCTCCTCTCCTACCAGTACCTCCAGATGCTCCCGAAGATCGCCGAGGGCGACGCCAACAAGCTCTGGATCGTGCCCAGCGAGATCGGCGACGCCCTCAAGGGCCTCTCCGGAGCCCTCGGGAACGCGGGCGGCGGCGTCCCCGGCTTCAACGTCAAGGGCGACGTACCGGCCGCGCGACGAGACGAACCGTCGGTTGACTGACACGTACACGTAATTTTCGTGCATGATCGGTGCGAGCCCCTCGACCCCGGCACCGCCAGGGCGGGGAGGCGAGCCACTGACCATGTAAGGAGATGGCGTTGTCCATCTGGGAAGCCCTGGCAGTCTTCGCCGCCGGCATCGGCGCCGGCACCATCAACACCATCGTCGGATCGGGCACGTTGATCACCTTCCCGGTCCTCCTCGCGACCGGACTCCCCCCGATCACCGCGAACGTCTCCAACGCCCTCGGCCTCGTCCCCGGATCCATCAGCGGGGCCATCGGCTACCGCCGCGAACTCAAGGGCCAGAAGAACCGCGTCCTGCGACTCGGCGCCGTCGCCCTCCTCGGCGGCCTCATCGGCGCGATCCTCCTCCTGGCCCTCCCGTCCCAGGCCTTCGACGCGATCGTCCCCGTCCTCATCGGCCTCGCACTCGTCCTGGTCCTGTTCCAGCCCCGCATCGCCGCCGCCGTGAAGCGCCGCCGCGAACAGACCGGCACCGAGGCCCACCCCGACGGCGGCCCCGTCCTCCTCGGCGGCCTCTTCCTCGCCAGCATGTACGGCGGATACTTCGGCGCCGCCCAGGGAGTCCTCTACCTCTCCCTCATGGGCCTGCTGCTCCACGACGACCTCCAGCGCATCAACGCCGTCAAGAACATCCTCGGCGCCCTGGTCAACGGAATCGCCGCCGTCTTCTTCCTCTTCGTCGCCGACTTCGACTGGACGGCCGTCCTGCTCATCGCCGTCGGCTCCACCCTCGGCGGCCAGCTCGGCGCCAAGGTCGGCCGCAAGCTGTCCCCGACGGTCCTGCGCGGCGTGATCATCGCCGTCGGCATCGTGGCGATCCTGCAACTGACCCTCGGCTAGACCGCATGCGAAGGGCCCGGCCCCCACCGGGGAGCCGGGCCCTTCCGCACGACCGCGGATCACGCGTCTACGCGGCCGAGCTCGCCAGCCACTCCGGCAGCTCCGACCGCTCGCTCGCCCGCATCGCGAGCAGCATCGCGTCCGCCGGGGTCGGCTCGAACGGCTGGTGCAGCAGCGGCATCCCCGCCTGCTCCGGAGTCCGGTCCGCCTTGCGGTGGTTGTCCTCGGCGCAGGAGGCGACCGTATTCAGCCAGCTGTCACCACCCCCCTGGGCCCGCGGCACGACGTGGTCGACCGTCGTCGCCCGCCGCCCGCAGTACGCGCACCGGTGCTGGTCCCGGACCAGCACCCCCCTCCTCGACCACGGAGCCTGTCTTCGGAACGGCACCCGTACGTACCGGCAGAGCCTGATCACCCGGGGCACCGGAAGATCGACGGCGGCACCGCGCACCCGCAGCTCGGGATGGGCCTGCTCGACGACGGCCTTGTCCTGCAGGACAAGCACCACCGCACGGTTGAGTGTGACCGTCGAAAGCGGCTCGAAGCTCGCGTTGAGTACCAGCGTGTCCCGCATGTTGCCCACCTCCCGTATGCCGGCCCCGGCCCCGGAAGGGGACTTCGGGCTTGGATCAACGATGGCCGGGCCGGCCGGGTCGGACAACGCAATTTCTCGCGAAACAAAAGATGCCTGCTTCTGATCTCTCCAAGACCAGAAGCAGGCAAACAACAAACGAACGATCAGACCGCCGGGGGAGCCGCGTACTCACCGACCAGCTGGGCACGGCCCAGCGTGTGGAACCGCAGGTTGAACCCGACGGCCGCCGGCGAGGTGTCGGCGTCCGGACCGAGCTTCTCCTGATCCACCGCGTACACCGTGAAGACGTACCGGTGCAGCTCCCCCGCCGGAGGCGCCGCGCCGCCGAAGTCCTTCGACCCGTAGTCGTTCCGCGCGTGCACGGCACCGGCCGGCAGCCCCTCGAACGACCCCGACCCGGCACCCGCCGGCAGCTCCGTCACCGACACCGGGATGTCGAACAGCACCCAGTGCCAGAACCCGCTGCCCGTCGGGGCGTCCGGGTCGAAGCACGTCACGGCGAAGCTCTTCGTCCCCGCGGGAAAACCCTCCCAGCTCAGCCGCGGAGAGGTGTTCCCCTCCGCGTACACCTGGGCGTCCTTCAGAACCCCGCCCGGCGCGACGTCGTCGCTCACCACGGTGAAGGCCGCCACCGGCGGATGGAAGTCGTGGGGGAGCGGCGCCCTCTTGCCCTCGGACACGTCGAGTACCTCCGAATCGTCCGTCAACGCTGACGGAGCCGAGCCTAGAGCCAGTTGCGACGGCCGCCGACCTCGGCGAGCCACTGGTTCAGGTAAGCCGCCCAGTCGGTCGTGTGGAAGTCGTGCAGCCCCACCTTGAACGCGCGGAAGGAGTCGCTGCCCTCGGTGAACAGACCCGGCTTCTTGTCCATCTCCAGGACGACGTCCATCTCACGGTCGTCCGCGACGAAGCTGACCTCGACCTGGTTCAGGCCCCGGTACTGCTGCGGCGCGAAGAACTCGATCTCCTGGTAGAACGGCAGCCGCTGCCGCGTCCCCCGGATGTGCCCCCGCTCCATGTCCGCGCTCTTGAAACGGAAGCCCAGCTGGAGGAAGGCGTCCAGGATCGCCTGCTGCGCCGGCAGCGGGTGCACGTTGATCGGGTCCAGGTCACCGGAGTCCACGGCCCGGGCGATCTCCAGCTCGGTCGTCACCCCGATGTTCATCCCGCGCAGCTGCTGACCGGCGACCGAGGTCACCGGCGTCTCCCACGGGATCTCCAGACCGAACGGCACCACGTGCACGGCCCCGGCCTTGACCTCGAAGGCCCCGCCCAGACGCACCTTCACGAACTCGATGTCCTGCTTGTGCTCCTGGTCACCGCCCTCGACCTCGACCCGCGCCTGCAGCCCGACGGACAGCCCCTCGATCTGCTGGTCGACGCTGCCGCCCTGGATCCGGACCTCGCCCTGGACGACCCCGCCCGGGACGACGTTCTCCTCGGTGAGCACCGTCTCCACGGTCGCCCCACCGGCGCCCAGGCTCGCGAGCAGCTTCTTGAATCCCATGACTTCCACTCCTTCTCGGGTCCTGACCCCTACATACGCGCGACGACCGTAGCCGGTTCCCCACTACGCTCGGACCGCATGAGCGAGAGCCCCGACCGTACGCCGCTCCCACGTGCCTTCTTCGACCGCCCCGTCCTGGACGTGGCCCCCGATCTCCTGGGCCGCACGCTCGTCCGCAACACCGACGAGGGCCGGATCGAGCTGCGGCTCACGGAGGTGGAGGCGTACGCCGGCGCGATCGATCCCGGCTCGCACGCCTTCCGCGGCCGCACCGCACGGAACGCCGTCATGTTCGGACCCCCCGGACACGCGTACGTCTACTTCACCTACGGCATGTGGCACTGCCTGAACCTGGTGTGCGGCCCCGAGGGCCACGCGAGCGGGGTCCTGCTGCGCGCCGGCGAACTCCTCGACGGCGCCGACCAGGCCCGGCCCCGCCGCCGCTCGGCCCGCTCCGACCACGAACTGGCGAAGGGCCCGGCCCGCCTGGCCACCGCCCTCGATATCGCGCTCTCGCTGAACGGCACGGACACCTGCGCGGGCCAGGACGGCCCGCTCGCCCTCCTCACCGGCACGCCCCCGGCGCCGGACCGCGTCAGCAGCGGCCCCCGCACGGGCGTCGGCGGCGACGGTGCCCCACACCCCTGGCGTTTCTGGATCACCGGGGACCCGACGGTGAGTGCGTACCGCGCGCACGCCCCCAGGAAACGCCGCCTTGACTCTGGGCGGCCGACCTCGTAACGTAGCCCAAGCCGCTGGAAACGGTCTGCTTGTTCAAGCACCCCGCAGCGGCCACCCACTACTCGAGATGACAACCCCAGCAGGGGCTTATTTCGGCGTGCCTGAATTCGAATTCGAACGGCTCGATTATGAGTCGCCGAGAGAATCGGCTAAAGTAGTGGACACGCCGGAAGGGCCCGAAGCGAAAGCGAAAGGGACCGGAAAGCACCAAGGAAATCGGATCGGAAAGATCTGATAGAGTCGGAAACGAAGGAAGCGCCCGGAGGGCCTGGAAACAGGAACGAAGGAAGCGTCCGCACCTTGAGAACTCAACAGCGTGCCAAAAATCAACGCCAGATTAGTTGATACCCCGTCCATCTTCGGATGGTCGAGGTTCCTTTGAAAAAGTCCACCCCTCGGGGTGGCACACTACAGCGAGGACGCTGTGGACGGTCGGCCATATTCCGGCATGACTGTCCCGCTCAACGCGAGTGTCTCACCGGATTACCGGTAAACATTCACGGAGAGTTTGATCCTGGCTCAGGACGAACGCTGGCGGCGTGCTTAACACATGCAAGTCGAACGATGAAGCCCTTCGGGGTGG
>NZ_JBHWFF010000006.1:0-22045 GCF_042733785.1 Streptomyces sp. NPDC059695
GTACCAGGACGTCGGCGACGGACTGGACGCGAACGGCACATGGGGCTGGATAGCCGACGCCTAACGGGGCAACTACGGCGACAACTCGCTGCTGTACTTCAACAACTACCGCGGCGCCCATCCCGGCAACCCGCTGTACGACAAGGCCCGCACCGGCACCGACGCCCGCAAGGGCGAGGGTGCCCCGCGTTCCCCGCCGGAACGCGGGGCACCGGCACGCCGTGACCCGGGAGGAGGCGGCCCGTGCGCGCGCCGTGCGTGACTAATGACAGGATGTCCTCATGAGCGACAACAGCAACGTTTACTTCGACATCACGATCAACGACGAGCCCGCGGGCCGCATCGTCTTCAAGCTGTACGACGACGTCGTCCCGAAGACGGCGACGAACTTCCGCGAGCTCGCCACCGGCGTGCACGGCTTCGGCTACGCCGGCTCCCCGTTCCACCGCGTCATCCCGCAGTTCATGCTCCAGGGCGGCGACTTCACCCGGGGCAACGGCACCGGCGGCAAGAGCATCTACGGCGAGAAGTTCGAGGACGAGAACTTCAAGCTGAAGCACGACCGCCCGTTCCTGCTCTCGATGGCCAACGCCGGCAAGAACACCAACGGCTCGCAGTTCTTCATCACCACGATCGTCACCGACTGGCTCGACGGCAAGCACGTCGTCTTCGGCGAGGTCGTCGAGGGCCAGGACCTGGTCAAGAAGATCGAGTCCCTCGGTTCCCCCTCCGGCGCCCCCAAGGCCGCCGTCAAGGTCGCCGAGTCCGGCATCGTGAAGGCCTGATCGCCTTCCCGACCTGAGCGGAGGGCCCGCAGCCCTCACTCACCCACCCGGCCGGGGCGGGGAGCGCGGTCCATCGACACGCGCCCCCGCCTCCGCCGTGTGATCCTCAGGCGAAGGCGGACACGTTCCGTTCCGCCCACGCCGAGAAGGACCGGGGCGCCCGCCCCAGCACCCGTTCCACGTCGGGGCTCACCCGCCGCTCGTCGGCGAGCGGCGCGCCCGTCACCGACAGCATCCCGTCGACGGCCTCCTCCGGCAGGAACCGCACCAGCTGCGCCCGGGCCTCGTCCGCGCTCTGCGCCACGAACTCCACCGGAGCGCCCAGCGCGTCGGCCAGCGCCCGCACCTGATCACGCGGTGAGACCGCGACCGGGCCGGTCAGGACGTACGTCCGCCCGGCGTGCGCCGGGTCCCGCAGCGCGGCGGCCGCGACCTCGGCGATGTCCGCCGGGTCCACCACGGGCAGCGCCACCTCGCCGAACGGGGCCGCCACGGTACGGCCGGAACGCACCGGCCCGGCCCAGAGGAAGGCGTTGGACGCGAAACCGCCGGGCCGCAGCACCGTCCACGCGACGCCCGACTCCCGTACCGCCGCCTCGAACGCCCGCAGGATCTCGTGCGACACCGAATCGGTCCGCGTCCCCACCAACTGCGAGGACTGGAACACGATCCGCCGCACCCCGCAGGCCACCGCCGCCGCCACGATCTCGCGCGGACGCAGCTCGTCCCCGAGGCCCGCCACCAGCAGATACACGGCCTCGGCACCCTCGAACAGGCCCTTGAGGCCGTCGACATCGGCCAGATCCCCGCGCCGGTGCGCCACGCCGGCGGGCAGCCCCTCGGCGGGGCGGCGGCTCACCGCCGTGACGTCCTCGCCGGCCGCGGCCAGCAGCTCCACCAGCGGTCGTCCGACGTTACCGGTCGCTCCGGTCACCACGATCACAGCTGTTCCCCTCCAGGGAGTCCGTGGCGGAGCGCGAGCGCCCCGCCGTCTTCGTGACCTCATCCTGGAAGGCGAACTGGCCATCTCCTGGCCAGTTTCGAAGAGACGTCAGTCCTCCTCGCCGAAACGGCGCTGGAACTTGGCGATCCGGCCCTCGGAGTCCACCGTCCGCGCCGTGCCCGTGTAGAACGGGTGGCTCTCGGAGGAGATCTCGACGTCGATCACGGGGTACGTGTTCCCGTCGTCCCACTCGATGGTCCGCTCGCTGGTCGCCGTGGACCGGGTCAGAAACGCGTACCCCGCCGAGCGGTCACGGAACACCACGGGGCCGTACTCGGGCTGCTTGTCCTGCTGCACGTGTCCTCCTCGGGCTACCGCCCTGGCTCGTCCGGCCTGATCGGCACGGCATCCCCAGCCTCCCCGCGCGCACGGCCCCCGACCAGCGCCACGGGCCCGACCGGGTGACGCGCCCGGGGCGGCGCCCGCTGCCCGGACGGCTCAGCGGCTGTCCGCCCACCGCGCCGCGAGCAGCAGCGCGATGTCGTCCGGCCGGGACGTGGCCGCCCGCGCCTCCCGGATCAGACGGTCGGCCGCGTCGGTGAGCGACAGCGAACCCGTCGCGGCGAAGGCGCCGCCCAGCCGCGCGATCCCCTCGTCGATGTCCTTGCCCGGCTGCTCCACCAGACCGTCCGTGAACAGCGCGAGCACGGCCCCCGGCGCCAGACGCAGCCGCGTCACCGGGTACGAGGCCCGCTCGTCCACGCCGAGGACCATCCCGCCCGCCAGCTCCACCTGCCGCGTCGTCCCGTCCGCCTGCCGCAGCAGCGGCTGCGGATGCCCCGCCCGCACCGCCCGCGCCTCGCCCGTGTCCGGGTCGAGCAGGACGTAGCAGCAGCTCGCGAACTGGCCGGGGTCGAGGTCGATCAGAAGCCGGTTGGTGCCCCGCATCACGTCCTGCGGCCGAGCGCCGCCCAGCGCGAACGCCCGGACGGCGCTGCGCAGCTGCCCCATGGTGGCCGCGGCCGCCACACCGTGACCCTGCACGTCACCGATCACCAGGGCGAGCCGCCCGTGGCCCGTCTCGATCACGTCGTACCAGTCGCCGCCCACGTCCATGCCCTGCGTTCCCGGCAGATAGCGGCCCACTGTGTCCACCCCGTCCCGCACCGGAAGGCGGTGCGGGAGCAGCGCGTCCTGCAGTCCGCGCGCGACCGCCGACTCCGTGTCGTACCGCTGCGCCCGCTCCAGGGCCTGTGCGATGAGCCCCGCGAGCGCCGTGAGGACGGTCCGCTCCTCCGGGCTGAAGCCGCGCGGCGTGTCGAAACCGAGGATGCAGGAGCCCACCGGCCGGCCCGAGGCGATCAGCGGGAGGAAGGCGCGCGCGCCGGAGTGCGCGTCCATCGGCAGGTCCGGATACGCCCGGCCCAGCTGCTCCATGGACTCGAAGAAGAGCGGCCTTCCGGTCGTCAGGGTCTCCACGCCCGGCACATGGGCGTCCAGGGCCACCCCGTCGAAGGGTTCGAGGAACCCCGTCGGGAAGCCCGTCTCCCAGGCCAGATAGAGCCGCCGGTCGCTCAGCAGGTAGATCGCCAGCTGCCGGCCGCCGAACGCGGGCAGCAGTTCCTCCGTCACCACCGCCGACACCTGGCGGGCCGTCACCGCCTCGGAGAGGGCGATCGCCAGCGCCACCGGCCGGTACAGCGCCGCCGCCCGGTCGCCGGGCGAGGACAGGACGTGTTCCGCCCGCTGCGCGCTCGCCCCCGCCGGTACGAGCGGAGCCGGCTCGTCCTCCGGGACCAGCACCATCGTCACCCCGTCCCGGCCGGGGTGGAGCGACACCGACAGCCAGCGGCCCCGCTCGGGTTGGGCCAGGAAGTGGACGGGCTCGCCGGAGAGCAGGGCGGCGCGCAGCTGCTCCTCGTGGAAGGGATGGCCGAACCAGGGCAGGGCCTCCCACAGGGTCCGCCCCGCGAGTACCGTGCGCGGACGGCCCAGCAGGCGTTCGGTGCGCTCGTTGACGTACGTGACGCGGCCCAGCCGGTCGACGGCCAGGATCGCGCGGGGCAGCCGGTCCGTGGCGTCGGAGCCGACCAGACCCGTACCGAGGTCCACGAGCCTGCCTTCGAGCCGCCCGCCCCCGGGGAAGCCGTTCTCCGCCGCCCGGCGGGCCCGTGCCGACACCTCCAGGAGGTGCAGGCCGCCGTCCGGGCCCTTGAGGCGGATCCTGCGGACCTCCGGCCGCCCGTCCGAGCCGGTGGCCCGCCGGGCCGCCGCCCACAGCGCGTAGCCGTCCTCGGGATCGAGCAGGGACGTCAGGACCTCGATCGAGCAGGGCGAGACGATTCCCGCCCCCAGGATGGCGAGCAGTCCGTCGTCCATCGTGACCGTGCCCGAGTCCAGGTCCCAGCTGAAGGAGCCGAAGCGGACCGGCGGTCCGGAACCGGTGGGCAGCTGCACGCACACCGGGTCGCCGGGCCATTCGACCCGCACGCCCTGCCGGGAGAGCTCGGCCAGGGTCTCGCCGAGGTGGAGCGCGCCCCGGGTCATCCTGTTCCGGTCCGGCCCGTTCACCGGGACTCCCGGGGTCGGTGCCCGCAGCGCCACGAGCACGCCGAAGCGTTCACGGGCGGCGACCACGGGCGCGTACAGCGAGGCGAAGGGGAACGGCAGGCTCGCCACCAGCTGCGGGAACCGCCGCATGGCCTCCTCGACGTCCGCGAGGTGGACGGCCTGCCCCGAGCGGTGCACCTCGGCGATGGGGAACGGCCGGTTCGCGTGCATCCGCGTCCACGGGCGGAACAGCGGCCCGGGCAGCCCCACCAGAACGGCCATCCGCAGCAGCCCCGGGGTGCCGGAGCGCAGGTACACCCCGCCCGCGTAGCCGCCGACCTCCTCCACCGCGGAGAGGGCCGTCTCCGCGAGGGCCCAGGTCAGCGCACCGGAAGCGGGCCCGTCGTCGGCTCCGTTCCCGGACGGAAACCCGGTGCCGCCCGCCGGGCCGGGGCCGGACGCGCCGTGCGAGGTCACACAGCCAGCATGCCCCCGCCCCGAAAGGACCCGCATCCCGGACCCGCGGGGCCCGTCCGGGTCCGGCACCCGGGCCGGACCCGGACGGCCGGTACGTCCGGCCCCCGACGCGCTCCCGCGCGCCCGGGCGACGGTGTTGACCCCACGCGTCCTCACCGTCACACTCGGTCGTCGACCGTCGCCGTCGGCGTGCGGCGGCGCGACCTCGCGAGCAGGGGGCACGATGACGGGCCAGGTTCTTCCGTACGACGTACACGGCGAGGGGCCCGGGAGGGCCCTCGTGCTGCACAACTGGTTCGGCGACCGCACCAGCTTCGCCCCGCTCCGCGCCCACCTGGACGGTGCCGTCGGCTCGTACGCCTTCGTCGACTGCCGGGGATACGGGGACGCCCTCGACCACGCGGGCGCGTACACCATGGAGGAGGTCGCGGCCGACGCCCTCGCGGTCGCCGACGACCTCGGCTGGGAGTCGTTCTCCGTCATCGGGCACTCGATGGGCGGCAAGGCGGCCCAGCTCATGCTCCTCGACGCCCCGGACCGCGTCCGCTCGATCATCGGCGTCTCACCGGTCTCCGCCGCCGGCTTCCCCCTCGACGGGGACACCTGGGAGCTCTTCGCGGGCGCCGCCGACGAACCGGCCAACCGGCGCGCGATCATCGACAACACCACCGGCGGACGCTACGACGAGGCCTGGCTGAGCGCGCTCGTCGAACGCTCCGTCACCCGCTCCTCCGCGACGGCCTTCCGCGCCTACCTGGACTCCTGGTCCCGCGCGGACTTCCACGAGCGCGTCCGTGACAACCCGGTCCCCGTCCTGCTCGTGGTCGGCGCCCACGACCCCGCGCTCGGCACCGAGGCGATGGAGGCCACCTGGCTGCGCTGGTACCCCAACGCGCGCCTCGAAGTCCTGAAGGACGCGGGCCACTACGCCCCCGAGGAGACCCCGCAGGCCCTCGCGGAGGCGATCGAGGCCTTCCTCGGCGCCTGAGGAGCGCAGGGCCCCGGTCTCAGCCGAAGGTCGACGCAACCGACGACTTTCGAGGACTGCGCCGGGGCTCCCCGGCGTCGGATCATCGTGCTCTCGACCTCAGGAGACGGTCTTCCACGGACCGTCCACGACCGGCAGGAGCACCACCGATGGGCCTCGCGCAGTCGCAGCACCGCTTTCTCGTCCGGCAGAAGGTCACGCCCATGGCCAACCGCTACCTGGTGCACACCGTCGGCCCGGACGGCGGCGAGGGCGAACTCGTCGCCTTCGCCCACCAGAAGAGGATGGCCCTCAAGGAGCACGTCACCTTCTACACCGACGAGTCCAGGCGTCAGGTCCTCTTCACCTTCAAGGCCCGTCAGGTCATCGACCTCGGCGCGACGTACGACGTGGTCGGAGCCTCCGGCACCCGACTGGGCTCCTTCCGCAAGAACTTCGGTGCCTCCCTGCTGCGCAGCACCTGGCACCTGAGCCGGGAGGGCGGGGCGGCGGAGGTCACCGGCCAGGAGCGGAACGAGACCGTGGCGCTGCTGCGCAGGGCCTGGGAGTTCCTGCCCTTCACGGACTTCCTCCCGTTCGCCGTGCCGTACCACTTCGACTTCACCGAGGGGGAGCGGCCCGTCATGTCGGTCGACAAGCGGTTCGGGATCCGGGACCGGTACGTGCTCGACATAGCCGACCCCGAGCTCGACCGGCGCCTGGCGATAGCCCAGACCGTGGCCCTCGACGCCCTGCAGTCCCGCTGACCCGCACGGTACGGAGCCGCTCCGCCTGGGACCGAGCGGTCCCCCGGCCCGGGCCGGGGACCCGTCTACCCTGGAGAGACGGGCAGGGGGCGGGGCACGCCGTCCCTCCCCGGGCCCCAGCCGCGCAGGCGGAAGGGCGGCGGAACCATGTTCTTCAGCGATCGCACGGACGCGGGGCGGCAGCTCGCCGCCCGGCTCGGCCACCTCAAGGACCATGACGTCGTGGTCCTCGGGCTCCCACGGGGTGGCGTGCCGGTGGCGGTGGAGGTCGCCGAGGCCCTCGACGCACCGCTCGACATCTGTCTCGTGCGGAAGCTCGGGGTGCCCCACCAGCCGGAGCTCGCGATGGGGGCGCTCGGGGAGGGAGGCGTGCGCGTCCTCAACGAGCGGGTGATCCGTGAGACACGCGTCGACGACCGCGCCATCGCGGCGGTGGAGGAGCGGGAGCACGCGGAGCTCGACCAGCGCGCCCTCCGCTACCGGGGCAGCAGGGCGTCCGTGCCGCTCGACGGGCGGACGGTCGTCGTGGTCGACGACGGGCTGGCCACGGGGGCCACGGCGCTGGCGGCCTGCCGGGTCGTCCGGGCCCGGGGCGCCGCCCGGATCGTCCTCGCCGTCCCGGTGGCACCGCGCGGCTGGACGGCCCGCCTCGGCGGGGAGGCCGACGAGACCGTCAGCGTGCACGCGCCGGAGCTCTTCTTCGCGATCGGGCAGTTCTACCGGGACTTCTCGCAGACCCCCGACGCCGAGGTCATCGCGTGTCTGGAGCGGATCAGGACCGCGCGTGTCCCCGTCGTCCAGGACACGGACGTCAGGATCCCGGTCGGTGGCGTCGCCCTCGGCGGGCGGCTCGCGGTGCCCGAGGACGCGGGTGGCATCGTCCTGTTCGCGCACGGCAGCGGCAGCAGCCGCCACAGCCCCAGGAACCGGGCGGTCGCCGCGGCGCTCAACCGGGCGGGTCTGGGGACGCTGCTCTTCGACCTGCTGACCGAGGCGGAGGCGACCGACCGGGCCCATGTGTTCGACACCCCGCTCCTCGCCGGGCGGCTCGCCGGGGCCACGGAGTGGCTGGCCGCGCGGCCCGGGAGCACCGGGCTCCCGCTCGGCTACTTCGGCGCGAGCACGGGCGCCGCCGCCGCGCTGTGGGCGGCGGGCGACCCCGCGTCCCCGGTGAGTGCCGTCGTCTCGCGCGGCGGCCGGCCGGACCTGGCGGCCGAGCACCTGGCCCGGGTGCGTGCCCCGACGCTCCTGGTGGTGGGCGGCGCGGACGCGCTGGTCCTGGACCTCAACCGGCGGGCCCTGGCGCTGCTGCGCTGTGAGAACCGGCTCGCCGTGGTGGGGGGCGCCGGGCACCTCTTCGAGGAGCCGGGCGCCCTGGAGGAGGTGGCGGAACTCGCCACCTCCTGGTTCGCCGGGCACTTCCGGCGGCGGGAGATCAGTACGCCGAGTTGACGTTGTCGATGGAGCCGTAGCGGTCGGCCGCGTAGTTGCAGGCGGCGGTGATGTTGGCGACCGGGTCGAACAGGTCCATGGACGTGCCGGGCACGTGGTAGGCCAGGAAGGTCGGCTGGATGACCTGGAGGAGGCCCTTCGAGGGGGTTCCGGCGACCGCGTTGGAGTCCCAGAGGTTGATGGCCTGGGGGTTTCCGGAGGACTCGCGCATGACGTTGCGGTAGATCCCGTCGTAGGACCCGGGGATGCCCCGCTGGCCCATGATGGCCAGCGACTCGCGGATCCAGCCGTCGAGGTTGTCGGCGTAGTTGGTGGCGGCGATCGGGGCCGCCTTGACGGCGGAGGGGACGGCGACGGCCGGAGCGGCCGCGGCGGCGGAGGAACCCGTCCCGGTGGCGACGGCAGGGGTGGCGGCGCGGCGCTCGGAGCGGCTCGCCCGCTCGTTCGTGGCGGACTTCTTCGCCTTGGCCTCGGCGGGGACGGCCACCTTCACGGAATCCCGACGAATCGTCAGTTCAAGACCGGGGCGAATGAGTGACGGATTGTCACCCACGACGCTCTTGTTTGCGTGGTAAAGGCTCTTCCAGCCGCCCTGAATTCCCTTCTTCTGGGCGATCAGGGAAAGCGAGTCGCCACTCACGACGGTGTACGTACGCGCGGCGGCCGGGGCCGCGGGGGCCTTGACCGTGATCGTCGCGGCGGGAGCCGCGGGGGCCTCGACGGCGGTCTGCGGGGCGCCGGACAGGGGCGCGGCGCCGGCGACGGCCGGGGCGATGAGCGGCAGGGTCAGGGCGACGCCACCGGTGCCGACCAGGGCGAGGCCGCGGGAGACGTGGCCGAGACGGGGACGGCGGTGCTTACCGAGAGCAGGCATGACGGGTTTCCTCTCCGGCGCCTGCGGGGTGAGCTGTCGGGTTCGGACGGGAGATGTCCGGCCGCGCGCACGCGGCTGCACCCCGAGCCGCTCCGGAATCCGGACCGGCGTATTCGTGGGTCCCCCGCTCCTGCCGTCGGGTGAAAGGGAGTTTTACCGAGCGGCGGCAGGATTGGGCGTTCCGCTCGAATGGAGGTGACCGTAGGCCAGGCACGCGATCGATAACAAGGGGAACGGGTGCCGGGTATCGGTAAATGGATCACGGAATTCATGGAATTCAAGATCGATGCCGCCGGGAGACCGTTGAACTTCCTTGCCCGGTACGGGGTGGGCCGAGGTGCCGGGACGGGGCGGGGGCCGATGAGTGAGTCGCGTCACCCGGGGCGCAATGTCCGAATTGAGCTTTAATTCCGTGCTGGGTAAATAGGGGTGAAATAGGCGAGGTGGGGTGCCCGGGTGGACGACTCTCCGAGTGGGCGTAAAAGTGGCAAAACAGACATTCTTCTTGAATGATGGGGGAAGTCGACCCGGGAGCCGCCTCCATGCCGCCCTCCACCTCTCTCCTCAGCCCCGACAGCCTCGACCGCGAGGCCGCCGCCCTCTTCGAGAGCGTCACCTGGCAGCGGATCGTCACGGAGTGGACCGCCCCCGCGGAATCGCCGCCGGCCGGGGAGGGCTGGCGGGAGCTGCTCAGCGTGCCGGTGGACCGGCTCGTGGCGGACGCCCTCGCCGCCCTGCCGCCGGAGCTCCCCGGTGAGCGCCGCCTCCCCGGCCGGCTGGGGGCCGTGCTCCCGGACCGGCTGCACTCCTGGCGCCGCGTCGGCCAGGCCGAGCTGCGGCCCTCCGTGCACCTCGGCTACGCGCGCCTGGTGCTGACGGAGTGGGGCTGGCAGAACGCCCCGTACAAGCTGCGCGACGCCCGTGGGGCACGGTGCGTCTGCGGCGCTCTCCTCGCGGCCCACCGTCTCGGCTACGGCGGCGCGGACACCATGCACGAGGCGGCCGCGTGGATCATGGCCGAGCTCAGGTCACGCGGGTGGCACGGCCTGATCGGACCGTGGAACCGGGCGCCCGGCCGTACGGCCGACGACGCGGTGGCGCTTCTCGACGCCACGGTCCGCCGGGCGGCGCACGCCGGGCGCTGACCACACGGTCGCGCCCGTTCCCGCCGTGCGGCAGACGCAGCCCCGGTAACCGTCGGGCAGGGGACCTCCCGTGCGGGGACGCGTGCGTCCGGCTCACGGGTGGGTCTCGGGGGAGCGCCGGCGTGCGAGAGCGAGGCTCGTCAGGGCCGTGATCGCCATGGCGCCGATGCCGACCAGCGCCGCGGTGGTGTAGGCGCCGTCGTCGGGGAAGAGCCGGCCGGGGCCGGTGCCCGCGGCGAGGACCATCCCGCCGACGGCGCTGCCCAGGGAGTACCCGACACTGCGGACGACGTAGTGGAAGCTCATGGCGCTCGACGTCTCGCTCCGGGGCGTGACGGCCAGGATGACGCCGGGCATCACGGCCGAGAACCCGCCGACGCCGAAGCCGAGCACGCCCATCGCCGCGAACAGTTCGGCCGGGTCCGACCGGGCCGCCGCGAACAGGGCGAACCCGCCGCCGACCACGACGGCGCTGCCGGCCAGGAGCAGGGGGTCGGCGATCCGCGTCCGGACCCGCGGCGTGAGCTTGCCGGCGACGAACCCCAGAACCGAGAACGGGATGAGGACCAGCCCGGCGACGAAGGTGGTGAGCCCGAAGCCGTAGCCGGCGCCGGGTGGCGTCTGCGCGTACCGGGTGAGGAGCGTGAGCAGGAGGTACATGCCGATCCCGCCGACGAACATGGCGAGGTTCGCCCCGGCGACCGCCGGGTGCCGTACCGCCCGCACGTCGACCAGGGGCGTCGTGCTGCGCAGCTCGACGACGGCCCAGACGCAGAGCAGCACCACCGCGACGACGGCGAGGCCCGCCGCCACCGCGAGGTGCCGGCTCCACAGATCCCGCTCGCCGGCGAGCAGCAGCACCAGGACCAGCGCGGCGGCCAGGACGACCGCGCCTGCCACGTCCACGGGGGCGGAGCGGCCCTCGGGCGCCTCGGGCATGGAGCGCCACGCGGTCAGGAGGGCGGCGGCGGTGACGGCCAGGCCGAGGCCGTAGGCGGCCCGTACCCCGCCGAGTTCGGCGAGCAGTGCGGCCAGCGGGTAGCCGACGCCGGCCCCGATGACCGAGACCACCGAGATCAGGGCGATCACGGCCGCCCCGCGTTCCTCGGGGAGGTGGTCCCGGGCCACGCCCATCATCAGCGCCGTCAGCCCGAGCCCGACGCCCTGGGCGGCCCTGCCGGCCAGCAGCCACCCGAAGGGCAGCGGCAGCACGGTGAGCGCGCTGCCGGCGACGACCACCGCCAGTGTGGTGAGGATCGTGGCGCGCCGGTGCCGGCCGGCACCGAGCCGGCCCAGGACCGGCGTGGCGACGGCGCCGCTGAGCAGCGCGACGGTCAGCGTCCACTGCGCGCTGCCGAGCGAGACGTGGAACGAGGTCGCCACGCTGGTGATGAGCGGCGTCCCCAGGCTGGCGACCGCCGCCACGACCAGAGCGATGAACATCAGGGCGGGGACCAGCGGCCGCGCCTCGGAGCGCGCCACGGGGAGGGCCTTCACCGTGCCCCCGCCGGCCGGCTGCCCGGTCACTGCTTCGGGCCTTCGCGGTCCCGGCCTTCGAGCTCTGACAGGTGCTTCAGCGCCGGGAGGGCGGCCACGAGCGCCTCGACCTCGTCTTCGGTGAGTTCGCCGATCAACCGCTCGAACGCGTGGACGCCCGCCTGGCGCCGCGTCCGGACGTAGGAGGCGCCGGCCTCGGTCAGGCACACCAGCGTGACCCGTCTGTCCGACGCGTCGCCCCGCCGCTCGACCAGGCCGGACTCCTCGAGCACGCGGACCAGGGTGGTCATCGCGGGCTGGGTGACGCCCTCGACCGCGGCCAGATCGGTGATGCGCCGCGGGCCGGTCCGGTCCAGGGTGGCCAGGGTGGCGGCGGACGTGAGGCTCATGTCCCGGGGCAGGCGTCTCGTGGCCCTGGTGGCCAGGCCGTAGAGGGCTGCCCCGATGGCGGCGGACGCGCCGGGGGCGGTGTCTTGACGACTCACGCTCAAAGCATAGCGTCTTTATATTCAGAGTTTATGGAAATGGCCGCGCCGTTCCGCCGGCGGCGGAACACCCGCCGGACCGGGCTCGCCGCTCACTACCGTCACGTCCCATGACGACGACGATGACGACGGTGACGACGCGTACGGTCGAGTATCCGGCCGACGGTTTGACCATGATCGGGCACCTCGCGCTCCCGGCCGGTGCCGACCGCCGGCCCGCGGTGCTGCTCGGACCGGAGGGCACGGGGCTCAGCGACGTCGAGCGCCGCAGGGCCGACGCGCTCGCCGAGCTGGGGTACGTGGCGCTGGCCTTCGACCTCCATGGCGGGCGCTATCTGGACGATCCGGAGGAGATGCTGTCCCGCTGCCTGCCGCTGCTCGCCGATCCCGAGCGGATGCGAGGCATCGGCCTCGCGGCGCTCGACGTGTTGCGGGCCGAACCGCGCACCGACCCCGAGCGGATCGCCGCTGTCGGCTACGGCACGGGCGGTGCCATCGGTCTGGAACTCGGACGCGCCGGCGTCGGCGTGCGCGCGATCGGGACGGTCAACGCACTGACCACGGGCCGACCGGGCGAGGCGGCGCGCATTCGCTGCCCGGTCTGGACCGGGGTCGGGTCGGAAGACCCGATCATGGCGCCCGCGCAGCGGGACGCGTTCATCGCCGAGATGCGGGCCGCGGACGTCGACTGGCGCCTCACGGTCTACGGCGGAGCCTTGCACGCCTTCCACCACCCGACGGTCGACCACCCCATGGTCCCCGGCGTCGGCTACCACCCGCGGCACGCGCAGCGAGCCTGGCGCGACGTCGTGGGTCTCCTCGACGAGTGCCTGCCCGTGGCGGAGGACCCGGGCCGTGACTCAGGTGAGGAGACCGGCCCCGGGCACTGACGGGCACGTCCCCGGACGCGACCGCGCCGTACGCCGCCGCGGGCGAAGGCGGGCGGCGACCGGAAGGCCGCCGCCCGGCCGGTGGGGGCGGAGGTCAGCCGCTGACGCTCGCGGCTCCGTTCTCGATGTGGCCGGTGTACCGGCGCGACCAGGTCCCGTCGATGTCGGCGAGGATCGTGAAGTCGTACCAGCCGCCGTTGTACGCCACCGCGTTGAAGTAGTCCTCGCGGCTGGAGTTCGCCGGCACCGTGTACGTCCACGGACCGTCCGAGCGGTAGGCGTTCGAGCGGATGGTGAAGGTGACCGGCCCGGCCGAGGTGTTGGTCATCCTGAACCACAGAGCGGTCTTGCCCGTCCCCGACTCGGGTGCGTACCGCGCGGCCACCTCGACGGCCTTGCCCGCCTTGGAGGCGTCCCCGATGAACCGGCGCAGGAAGCGGTTGGGGCCCATCATCGAGATGTCGTACTTCCCCGAACCCGATCCCAGGCCGATGTTGAAGAAGTCCGTGGCCGTGTCGCCGGGGTCGACGGTGTACTGCCAGGCGGCGGTGTCCCGGTACTGGTGCGGATGGATCGAGAAGTGCGCCGACCGCCTGGCCTCCGCGCCCTGGTTGGTCATCGAGAACCAGGCCAGGATCTTGCCCGCGGCGCCGAACTCGAAGCGGTCGAGGTTGCCGTTCACCTGGTACGGCAGGGCGCGTGCCGGGCGGGTGCCGGACTCCTGCGCCGGCAGCGCGTTGTTCTGCGGCGCCGGGTTCGGCAGCGGGCCGCAGGTGGCCTGCCCGATCACCTTCGCCGTGGACGGGAGGCCGGCCGGAACCCCGTACACCGGGTGGGCGAAGTCGAAGACACCGGTCAGGTCGCCCGTGACCTTCCGGCGCCAGGCGCTGATGTTCGGACAGGTCGCCGGGGTGCCGAGCGCCGCCGTCCAGGTCTCCATGAAGCGCAGCACCGACGTGTGGTCGAAGACCTCGGAGCTCACCCAGCCACCGCGCGTCCACGGGGACATGACAAGCATGGGGACGCGGAAGCCCAGGCCGATCGGGACGCCGTCCAGGTACTCGCCCGCGGTTCCCGGCGGGGCGACCGGCGGCGGCACGTGGTCGAAGAAGCCGTCGTTCTCGTCGTAGTTGAGGAACAGCACCGTGGAGTCGAAGACCTCGGCGTTCGCGGCCAGCGCGCGGTAGACGAGGTCGACGAAGTGGGCGCCGTCCCCGGGCGGTGCGTACGGGTGCTCGGAGAAGGCCTCGTTCGCGACCACCCACGACACCTGCGGCAGGGTGCCCGCGACGACGTCGGCGCGGATCGCCGCGGCGATGTCGTCCGGCGTCGAGCCGGTCACCTTCGGGACCGAGCCCATGCCGCGGTCGTACAGCGGGTCCCCGGGGCGCGCGTCGGTGAACTTCTTGAAGTAGGCGAGGCCGTTGTCGCCGTAGTTGTCCTGGGCGTTCTGGTAGACCTTCCAGCTCACCCCGGCGCGCTGGAGTGCCTCGGCGTAGGTCTCCCAGGTGAGGCCCGACTCGTCGCCCCCGTCCTTGCTGGAGCCGTCGATCTTTCCGCTCCACAGGAACGTGCGGTTGGGGCCGGTGGCGCTCAGCGTCGAGCAGAAGTAGGCGTCGCAGATCGTGTACTGGTCGGCGAGCGCGTGGTGGAAGGGGATGTCGCCGCGGGCCAGGTGGCCGAGCGAGCGGGTGTTGCCCACGCCCGTGACCCAGTTGTCGAGGCGCCCCTTGTTCCACGCGGCGTGCTGCGAGGTCCAGCTGTGCGGCAGGTCGCCGTTGCACTGGGCCAGGGTCTCGCCGTCGACGCCGCCGGCGGCCGGGGTGTCGCTGAGCTTCCAGGGGTACTGGCGGCCGCCCCAGTTGGGCTGGTTGAACATGCCCCAGCCGCCGGGCAGGTTGCCCGCGGCGCGGTCGCCGAAGCCCCGTACGCCGCGCAGGGTGCCGAAGTAGTGGTCGAAGCTGCGGTTCTCCTGCATGAGGATCACCACGTGCTTGACGTCCGTGAGGGTGCCGGTCGCGGTGCTCGCGGCGGCCGACGCCTGGACCGGCGGCAGCGCGGCCCCCGCCATGAGCCCCGCGCCGATCCCGACGAAACCTCTGCGGCTGATGGGAATCATGCCCCGCCTCTCCTGTCACGGTGTGCCCCAGCGGCACGTCGGAGACATGATGGGGGAGGGGAGCTTAAAGGTATACAGCCGCGCGGTAATTACTGTGTGAACATGCCAAGACCTTGCAGTACGGGCTCCCGAATTGGTCCGACTTCAGACCAATGAGTCGCCCGACGGGGTTCTCCGCGTCAGACGGTGAGGACCTTCACTCCGGCTTCCGTGAGCTGCGCCACCGTCTCGGGGGCGATGCCCGTGTCGGTCACCAGCAGGTCGATCCGGTCCAGGCCGCAGATCCGGGCGAACGCCCGGCGGCCCATCTTCGAGGAGTCGGTCACCACGACGACCCGGCTCGCCCGCTCCGCGAAGAGCCGGCTGATGCTCGCCTCGTCCTCCTGGTGGGCCATCACGCCGAGCTCGGGGTCGACGCCGTCCACCCCGAGGACCACCACGTCGAGCACGACCTCGTTGAGCACGCCGACCGTCAGCGGCCCCACCAGCTCGTAGGTCTGGGGGCGGGCGACACCGCCCGTCGTGACGATCTTGATCTGCGGACGCACCGCGAGCTCGCCCGCGATGTTCAGCGCGTTGGTCACGACGGTCAGCGCGGGCCCGGCCGCCGCCGCGCCCGGCGCCTCCGTCCGGCCGCTCGCGAACCGCAGTGCGAGCGCCCGCGCCACCTCCGTCGTCGTCGTGCCGCCGTTGAGCCCGACCACGTCGCCGGGCGCCACCAGGTCCGCCACCGCCTCCGCGATCCGCCGCTTCTCCGGCGCGTGCCGCGTCGACTTGTACCGCAGCGGGAGCTCGTACGAGACGCCGTGCACCACCGCCCCGCCCCGCGTCCGTACGAGCAGCTGCTGCTCGGCGAGCTCGTCGAGGTCCCGGCGGATCGTGGCCGCGGAGACGTCGAGCGCGGTCGCCGCCTCCTCCACCTCCAGCTTCCCCGAGGCCGCGAGCAGCTCCAGAAGCGTGTTCCACCGCTCGTGCTTGGACATGGGTCCCTCCCTCCACCGGGGTTGCGCCGGCATGACCACCCCGCTCGTGCGCGCGTCCGATTCTAGCCGCCGGAAGGGGCGAGATCTGGAAAGTAGATGCATGTTTCTGCTTGAATAGGCGCGTCTTCAAGCATCTTCCATCATCATTGCGCATTCTTCTTGCAAGGAGATCGGCATGACCACCACCCGCACCGCCGCGGAGATCGCTTCCCAGCCGGCGACCTGGCGCCAGGCGGCCCGCACCCTGTCCCAGCACGTCGCGGCCCTGCCCCGGCGCGGCGAGCGGGTCGCGGTGATCGGCTGCGGCACCTCCTGGTTCATGGCCCTCGCCTACGCGGAGCTGCGCGAGTCCGGCGGCCACGGCGAGACCGACGCCTTCGCCGCCTCCGAGTTCCCCTACGGCCGCCGCTACGACCGGGTCGTCGCCATCACCCGCTCCGGCACCACCAGCGAGGTCCTCGCCGTCCTGTCCCGGCTGCGCGGCACCGTGCCCACCGGCGCGATCACGGCCGACCCCACGACCCCGGTGATGGACCTCGCCGACGAGGTCGCCGTCCTCGACTTCGCCGACGAGGAGTCCGTCGTCCAGACCCGGTTCGCGACCACCGTGCTCGCCCTCTTCCGCGCGCACCTGGAGTCCGAGGACGCCCTCCCGGAGGGGCTCGCCACCGTCGAGGACGCCGCGCGCGACGCCGAGCTGGCCCTCACCTCCCCGCTCGACGACAGCGTGCGCGGGGCCGAGCAGTTCACCTTCCTCGGAACCGGCTGGACCTACGGACTCGCCCTGGAGGCGGGCCTGAAGATGCGCGAGGCGGCCGGCGCCTGGACCGAGGCGTACCCCGCGATGGAGTACCGCCACGGCCCCATCAGCATCACCGGCCCCGGCCGGGTGGCCTGGGGCTTCGGCGCCCTGCCCGCCGGACTCGCGGACGAGGTCCGCAAGGTCGGCGGCACCCTCGCCGAGAGCGACCTCGACCCGCTCGCCGAGCTCGTCCGCGCCCAGCGGCTCGCCGTCGCCGTCGCCGAGGCCCAGGGGCTCAACCCGGACACCCCCAGGAACCTCACCCGCTCCGTCGTCCTCACCGACGTCCGTGCCTGACCGCCGCCCCGCACCCGCCCACCGCCCGGGAGAAGCACCATGCCGCTGACGCCCACCGACGAGATCGTGCGCCGCGCCCGCGCCGCGGGCACCGGAGTGGGGGCGTTCAACGTCCTCCAGCTCGAACACGCCCAGGCCATCGTGACCGGCGCCGAGAACGCCGACCGGGCCGTCGTCCTCCAGATCAGCGAGAACACCGTCCGCTACCACGGCGCCCTGGAACCGGTCGCGCTCGCCTCCCTGGCCGTCGCCCGCGCGGCGAAGGTCCCCGTCGCCGTCCACCTCGACCACGCCGAGAACCCCGACCTCGTCCGCGAGGCCGTCGCGCTCGGCCTGGGCTCGGTCATGTTCGACGCCTCGAAGCTGCCGTACGCGGAGAACGTCGCCGCGACCCGTGAGGTCGTGGAGCACTGCCACCGCCACGGCGTCTGGGTCGAGGCCGAACTCGGCGAGGTCGGCGGCAAGGGCGGCGCGCACACCCCGGGCGTGCGCACGGACCCCGAGGAGGCCCGTGCCTTCGTCGCCGCCACCGGCGTCGACGCCCTCGCCGTCGCGGTCGGCAGCTCCCACCAGATGGTGACCCGCGACGCCGTCCTCGACCTGGAGCTGATCGCCCGGCTGCGCGACGCGGTGGACGTCCCGCTCGTCCTGCACGGCTCCTCCGGGGTCGCGGACCCGCACCTCACCGAGGCGGTCACGGCGGGCATGACCAAGGTGAACGTCTCGACCCACCTGAACAAGGCCTTCACCGCGGCCGTCCGCACCCACCTCGCCGAGCACCCCGCCACGGTGGACCCGCGCCACTACCTGACCCCGGCCCGCGCGGCCGTGGCCCGGGAGGTCGCGCACCTCCTGGCGGTCCTGTCACCGTGACGGCCCCGACCGCGTGACACCGCCCGTCCGGACCTCCTGAAGCGCCGTCAGGAGGTCCCGCACGGCGGGCAGGGCCAGCGAGGACTCCCGTACCGCCGCGTGGATCGCGCGGACCGGCTCGGGACCGCGGACCTTGCGGACCACCACGTTCGGGTGGCGGCTGCCGAGGCCCATCAGCGGGATCAGGCTGATGCCGAGACCGGCCGCGACGAAGCCCTGCGCGGTCGCGTACTCCTCGCACTCCACCGCGATGTCCGGGCTGAACCCGGCCGCCGCGCACGCGCCGAGGACCGCGTCGAGGCAGGGCCCCGGGCGTTCGCTGCCCACCCATGCCTCGGCCGCCAGATCCACCAGGTCCACGGCCCCCCGGCGGTCGGCGAGCCGGTGGCCCCTGGGCAGGACGGCACGGTACGGGTCGTCGACCAGCGGGACGAGCCGGAGGCCGTCACCGGACGTCTCCGGACCGCCCGGCGGACGTACGAGCAGGGTCAGGTCCGTCTCCTCGTCGGGCGGACCGTCGGCGATCCTCAGGTCGACCCGTACGCCGGGGTGTTCCGTACGGAAGCGGGCCAGGGCCGGTGCGACCAGATCGGCGCCCGCCGTGGCGAAGTAGCGCACCGAGACCTGCCCGGTCCGGCCCGCCCGGAGATCGGCGAGCGCCGTCTCCGCCTCGGCGACCTGACGGCCGATGAGGGCGGCGTGCTCGGTGAGCAGCCGTCCGGCGGCGGTCGGCCGCACGCCCCGGCCGAAGCGTTCGAGCAGCGCGATCCCGGCCTCCTTCTCCAGGACGGCGATCTGCTGACTCACGGCGGAAGGGGTGTACCCGAGGTGCCCGGCGGCGGCCGTGACGGAGCCGCTGGCGACGACGGCCCGGAGCACCTGCATGCGTCTCACATCGAGCATGTAGCAGAGCTTAACGCCGGGTGCACGAACCTTCGCTTGTCCTGTCGGCCGGGGGCCGGGACCGTGGACGGCATGACTTCGGCGATACGCATGGGCGTCCTGGCGGCGCTCTGGGGCTCCGGCTTCCTCTGGATCAAGATCTCGCTCAACGAGGGCCTCACCCCCGGGTGGATCACCTTCGTCCGCTGCCTCCTGGGCGCGGCGGTCCTCCTCGCGCTCGCGTACGGAGCCGGGCAGCGGCTGCCGCGGGACCGCGGCACCTGGGGCCGCCTCCTCATCGCCGCCCTCCTCTGCAACGCCCTGCCGTTCCTCCTCTTCTCGGTCGGCGAACAGACCGTCGACAGCGGAGTGGCGGGCGTCCTGAACGCCACCACACCGCTCTGGTCCCTCCTCATCGGCCTCTTCCTCGGTACGGAACGCCCGCTGGGCCGCGCCCGGCTCGGCGGACTCGTCCTCGGCTTCGCCGGCGTCCTGCTGATCTTCGCCCCCTGGAGTGCCGGCCCCGGCCTGATGACCTGGGGAGCGCTCGCCCTGCTCGGCGCCTCCATGAGCTACGCGGCGGCCTTCGCGTACATGGCCCGCCGGCTCACCGACCGGGGCACCGCGCCCCTGGCCCTCTCCGCCGCGCAGCTCCTCGCGGCGACCGCCCTCAGCACCCCCGCCCTGACGGCGGGCGGTCCGGCCCGGGTGACCGCGACGGGACTGCTCGCGGTCCTCGTCCTCGGCGTCTTCGCCACCGGGCTCACCTTCCACCTCAACTACCGCATGATCGCCGAGGAGGGCCCCACCAGCGCCGCCACCGTCGGCTACCTGCTCCCGGTGGTCTCCGTGACCCTGGGCGCCCTGGTCCTCCACGAGCCCCTGACCGTCCGGGTCCTGACGGGCATGGCGGTCGTCCTCGTCGGCGTGGGCCTGACCCGGGTGCGGACGAAGCCGGTCCGTCGGACCGCGACGGACGGACCGGGCGGCCCGGCGTCCGGTCCGCCGTCCCCGCGCGCCCGGGTCCTGGGCCGCGCCGTCCGCAACGCGAGGGCGGCGCTCGTGGAGGGCGACGTCTCCTGATCGAGGCCCCCCCCCGGGACGCCGCCGCCTACACGTCCTGGACGACCGGTTCGGCGACGAAGAGCGGGATCTCACGGTCCGTCTTGAGCTGGTAGTCGGCGTAGTCCGGGAACGCGGCGACGGCCCGCTCCCACCACGCCCGGCGCTCCTCGCCCGTGACCAGACGGGTCCTCATGTCCCAGAGCCGCGTTTCGTCCCTCAGCTCGACCAGGGGGTGGGCGACCAGGTTGTGGTACCAGACGGGGTGCTTGACCGCACCGCCGTTGGACGCGACGAGCGCGTACGCGCCCTCGTGCTCCACCCGCATCAGCGGGGTCTTGCGGAGCTTGCCGCTCCGGGCGCCGACGTTCGTGACCAGAACGACGGGCATGCCCCGCATCGTCGTGCCCTTCGTGCCGCCGGACGACTCGTACAACTCGACCTGGTTGCGGACCCACGTCGTCGTGCTGGGCTCGTACTCGCCTTCGAGGGGCATGGGGGCGTCCTTTCCGTCGGCGGCCGGTGGGGCCGGCCCGCTCGCACCGACGCTATCCGACCCCCCGCGTCCCCACGGGACGCGGGGCGCGCGCGTGGCGCAGCCGGGGCGGCCCGGTTCCCGGCCATCGGAGCACACGATCCGGCCAGGTGAGAGCCCATTTCGGGGGCTTCGATTGCAAGCGTATGGCGGATGCATGACAAGACCCCAACTTCCTTGAGGCAGGCCCCTGGAGAGGCCAGGCTGCTGTGCACAGAGGGACCGGGCACACCGGTCCCGACCGTGTACGTGGCCCCACGTGCACCCCCCCACGGTCGCGCCGCCCCACCCTTCGGGCGCGACACCCACGAGGAGGACTCCCGCGCCATGGCACTCCCCAAGAGCAGCAAGACCCGCCTCGCCGTGACGGCTTCCGCCGCGACCGCCGCCGCCCTGCTGGGCACCTTCGCCGCCGTCCCCGCCCAGGCCGCCCCGGCCGAGGGCACCGTCCTCGCGGCGGGCTCGGCCGACGCGGTCCCCGGCAGCTACATCGTCACCCTCAAGCAGGGCGCGGGCTTCAAGGCCGCCTCCGCCGACGGGAGGAACCTGATAGCCGCATACGGCGGCACGGTCCGCAAGACCTTCGGCTCCGCCCTCAACGGCTACACGGCCACCCTCGGTGCGACCGAGGCCCGCCGCCTCGCCGCCGACCCGGCCGTCGCGTCCGTCGAGCAGAACAGGACCGTCCGCGCCGACGCGACCCAGACCAACGCGCCCTGGGGCCTGGACCGCATCGACCAGGCGGACCTGCCGCTCTCCGGCACGTACACGTACCCCGACAGCGCCGGCGGCGGCGTCACCGCCTACGTCATCGACACCGGAGTACGGATCACGCACTCCGAGATCGCGGGGCGCGCCGTGAACGGCTACGACGCGGTCGACGGCGACGCGGTGGCGCAGGACGGCAACGGGCACGGCACGCACGTCGCGACCACCATCGCCGGCTCCACCTACGGCGTGGCCAAGGCGGCCAAGATCGTCGCCGTCCGCGTCCTCGACAACAACGGCTCCGGCACCACCGCCGGTGTCATCGCGGGCATCGACTGGGTCACCGCCCACCACACGGCGGGCGCCCCCGCCGTGGCCAACCTCTCGCTCGGCGGCGGCGCCTCCACCGCCCTCGACAACGCGGTGAAGAACTCCATCGCCGACGGGGTCACCTACGCGGTCGCCGCCGGCAACTCCGGCACCAACGCGTCCTCCACGTCGCCCGCCCGCGTCCCCGCCGCCCTCACCGTGGGAGCCACGAGCAACACCGACGCCAAGGCGAGCTGGTCCAACTACGGCTCGGTCCTCGACCTCTTCGCCCCCGGCGTCTCCATCACCGCCGGCTGGAACACCAGCGACACCGCCACCAACACCATCTCGGGCACCTCCATGGCCACCCCGCACGTGGCGGGCGCGGCCGCCGTCTACCTGGCCGGGCACCCGTCCGCCAGCCCGGCCCAGGTCGCGACGGCCCTGGTCAACGGCGCCACGCCCAACAAGGTGACCAGCCCGGGCAGCGGCTCCCCGAACCGCCTCCTGAAGATCGTCCCGTAACGGCGCACGGAAGCCGGGGGGGGGGGGGGGGGGGCGCGGGGGGCGGGGCGCGGGGGGCGGGGGGGCGCGGGCGCGCGGGGCGCACGCGGCCCGCGCGGCGCGCCGCGGCACGGCGGGG
>NZ_JBHWFF010000006.1:22055-77100 GCF_042733785.1 Streptomyces sp. NPDC059695
GGGCCCCCCCGGGGGCCCGCCCCCCCCCACCCCCCACCCCTCACGCGCCCCTCCCCCGGCCCCCGCCCCCCCGGCGGGGCGGGGGGGCCGGGGGGCCGCTTCCGTCGTCCCGATGCGGGGCTCCGTCCGGTCAGGACACGGGCCGCAGCTCGGACTGCCGGGCCATGCGGGCGAGTTGCTCGATGTCGGCGTGCGCCATGTCCTGCGAGGCCTTGAACGTCACGTACCCCATGCTTCCCTTGTCCGTCCAGTAGCACATGGCCCTGGGCGTCCCCACGAGGTCCTCCGTGTACCGGGTGCACCGCATCCAGCCGCCGTAGGCGCCCGCGTCCGCCATCCATCCGTCGTCGAGCGGCGTCACCCCGGGGGTACGCGACAGGAGCGCGCCGCTCTGCTCCACCAGGGCGACGGTGGCATCGTGGAAGTCGCCGATGGACGCGCTCACCGAGAGCTCCGACCCGTCGCCCGAGCCCCCCGTGTAGACCGCGTTGAACGAGGCCTCGACCCGGCCGCGCGGGTCGCTGACCGAGCCGCCGAACTGCTCGCCCATGTCCATCCGCGCCATCCCCCGGAAGCTGTTCGGAGCGACCGCCTCGTACCGGGGATACGCGGTGTACTCGACGTACGCGAGCACGCTCGTGGTCGCGACGGCGCCGAGGAGCACGGCCGCCCCGGCACCGACGAGGGCCAGCTCGCGCCGCGGACGGCGCGGTACGTCGGGCAGGGACGGCTCCGCGGCGCCGGGCTCCACGTCCACCACGCACGAAGCCCGCTCCCCGCCCCGCTCGCGGGCGCCGCGCAGGAGAAGCCGCAGCGCCAGGAGCGGCAGATCGGCGAGCACGGCGACCGCGAACGGGATCCAGGACGGGAACCCCTCCAGCGCGAACCGCGCGATCACCAGAGCGGCCACGACCGACTGGACGACGAGCAGGTACTCGGGCCTGCGGCGGGCGAGGAACCGCAGCGGCGCCCGTCCCGGGCGGGCGAGGGCGGTGAGCGAGGCGTCGAGGACGGCGAGCCGAAGGTCGTACGGAGCGAGGGCCGCCCGCCGGCGCGCCTCCTCCCCGGCCGCCTCCGGTGAGGCGGCGGTGGTCAGCGCCTGGACGACGTCGTGGCGCTGCACCCGGGCGGCCGAAGGCCCCTTGGCCGCCGCGGTCGCGAGGGGGGAGCCCGGGACGTCGGCCCGGCCCAGGTGCGGGGAGTCGGGCGCCAGCTCCCGGAGCCGCTCCAGCAGGACGGGGCCGCGGCCGTGGCGTCCGGGCCGGTCCAGCGGGTCGGAGCGCCGGCAGAGTTCGGCGTACCCGGCGAGGAGGTCGAGATGGTCGGGGAAGACGTCGAGGGCCCGTCGGAACACCCGCTCGGCGTCGTCGTCGTGGTCGTCGTCGTCCTCGGCCATGTGCGCGCGGGCGAGGACGAGGAAGAGCGCGGGCTCCGGCCCCTCCGCCTCGAGCGCCGACCCCGCGGCCTCACGCGCCTCCGCGTACCGGCCCGCGGCGATCAGCGCGGTCGCGCGAGCGCACGCGGCCCCGGACGCGGCCACGCCGTCTTCTTCCCTGTGCAAGAGTCCCCACCCTGATGATTCCAGCCGAACGTTCCCGGCCGAGCGGCGACACTATCGCCCGCTGCGGAGCGCCTGGTCAACCACGTTTCGAAGGGCTTCCGGGCGGGCCCCGCCTCCCCGCCTCCCACCGGACCCTGAGAAGATCGCCGGGACCGACGACCGGCCCCGGCCCCCTTCAGGAGCACCTCGTGCACACCCTCGCGTACGCCGACGTCACGACCGCCGCCGAGCGGATCACCGGTCACGTCCGCCCCGTCACGGTCACCCCCGCCGATCCGGGCACCGAGCCGTACGAGCTCCACCTCGCCCTGGAGCTCATGCAGCACACCGGCTCCTTCAAAGCCCGTGGCGCACAGAACTTCCTCCTCGCCCACCGCGAGCGGGGCACCCTCCCGGACGCCGGCGTCACCATCGCCTCCGGCGGCAACGCGGGCCTCGCCTGCGCCTGGGCGGCACGCAGCCAGGGGGTCAGGGCCACCGTCTTCCTGCCCGCCACGGCACCCCGGGTGAAGGTCGACGGACTGCGCGGCCTCGACGCCGACGTCCGGCTCGTCGGGTCGGAGTACGCCGAGGCCCTCGCCGCCTGCGAGGCGTACGCCGCCGAGACCGGTGCCCTCGCCTCCCACGCCTACGACCACCCCCTGATCGCCGCCGGGGCGGGCACCCTCCTCGACGAGATCCACCAGCGGGTCCCCGGGCTCGACACCGTCGTCGTCGCGGTCGGCGGCGGCGGGCTCTTCGCCGGAGTCGCCACCGCCGCCCGGCACCACGGCATCCGCACCGTCGCCGTCGAGCCCGAGAACTGCCGCGCCCTCGACGCCGCGCTCCGGGCCGGACACCCCGTCGACGTGACCGTCGACTCCGTCGCGAGCGACGCCCTCGGCGCCCGCCGCGCCACCTCCCTCGCCGTGAACGCCGCCCAGGACGAGTCGGTCCACTCCGTCCTCGTCACGGACGCCGCCGTCGTCCGCGCCCGCCGGGCCCTCTGGGACGACCGCCGTCTCGCCGTCGAACACGCCGCCGCCACCGCCCTCGCGGCCCTGACCGGCCCCGCCGGAACCGGCTACCGCCCCTCACCGGGGGAGAAGGTGTGCGTCGTCCTGTGCGGCGCCAACACCGATCCCACGGACCTCACGCCGCCCCGCCTGCCCTGACCGTCGGCACGACCCTAGAGGCGGGTCGCGGTGCGGACGAGGTCGGCGACCGCCCGGGACCTGCTGTGCGGTGGCCAGGCGATGACGGTGGTGACAGCCGGAGCGTCCGGCACCGGCACCGTCGCATGACCGTCGCGCAGCCCGGCCCGAAGGGACTCGGGCACGACCGCGCAGGCCCGTCCGAGTGCGATCAGCTGGAACAACTGGGTGTGGTCGCGCACCCGCGGGCCGGGGCCGTCCGGATAGCCGCCGTCCCGTCCGGGCCAGCGCGGCAGGGGCAGGCCCGCCCGGGCGGTGACCTCGGCCATCGACACATGGGGTCGGTCGGCCAGGGGGTGCCCCGCGGGCAGGACCACGACCTGCCGTTCGGTGCGCAGCTCCTCGGTGTCGAGCCCGGCCGTCGAGTCGAAGGGCCGCTGGAGCAGAGCGACATCGGCACGCCCGTCGCGCAGCAGCCTCTCCTGCTCGCCCGGCCCGCACAGCAGCACCTCGACGGCGAGCGCGCCGGGCTCGGCGGCGTAGGCGTCCAGCAGCTTCGCCAGCAGTTCGCCGGCCGCGCCGGCCTTCGTCGCCAGCACCACACCGGGCGGTCCGGCGGCTGCGCGGCGCGTGCGGCGCTCGGCGGCCTCGACCGCGTCGAGTGCGGCCCGGCCCTCCCGCAGAAGCACCGACCCGGCCTCGGTCAGGGCGACCGCGCGAGCCGTGCGGTGCAGCAGGACCACCCCGAGCCGCCGCTCCAGCTGCTGGATCGCCCGTGACAGCGGTGGCTGCGCCATGGAGAGCCGCTGCGCCGCCCGCCCGAAGTGCAACTCCTCCGCGACGGCGACGAAGTACCGAAGCTCCCGCGTCTCCACCACGTCATCGTATCCGGCGCCCACCACGACCGATATCCGTGCGGTATCGCCGCCCACCCGGCCGGTCTTGGACGTCCCACCCGGGTCCGCACCACGCTGGGTCCCATGACGGAACAGACGATCGCGCTGGTGACCGGCGCGAACAAGGGAATCGGATACGAGATCGCGTCGGGCCTGGGCTCGCTGGGCTGGCGCATCGGCGTGGGCGCGCGGGATCGACGGCGCCGCGACGCCGCGGTGGAGCGGCTGCGCGCGGCCGGGACCGACGCGTTCGGCGTTCCGCTCGACGTGGCGGACGACGCGAGTGCGGCGGCGGCGGCCGAGCTGGTCGCCGAACGCGCCGGACGGCTCGACGTCCTGGTCAACAACGCCGCGATCACCGGCGGTTCGCCGCAGACGCCCACCACGGTCGATCCCGCGACCGTACGAGCCGTCGTGGAGACCAACGTGATCGGGGTCATCCGCGTCACCAACGCGATGCTGCCGCTGCTGCGCCGCTCGGCATCGCCGCGGATCGTGAACATGTCCAGCAGCGTCGGCTCGCTCGCCCTGCAGACCACGCCCGGCGTCGACATGGGCCCGGTTCCCGCCGCGTACCTGGCGTCCAAGACCTTCCTCAACGCCCTCACCGTCCAGTACGCCAAGGAACTGAGCGACACCGGCATCCTGATCAACTCCGGCTGTCCCGGCTTCACCGCCACCGACCTCAACGGCTTCCAGGGCGTCCGCACGCCCCAGCAGGGCGCGGCGATCGCGATCCACCTCGCGACCCTGCCCGACGACGGACCGACCGGAGGATTCTTCGACGACGGCGGGTCCGTGCCCTGGTGACGGACTCCCCGGCCCAGGGTGGGAGCGGCACGGCCACGACACGTGGCGAACGTCAGCCGGGGTGGCGGGAGCCCCCCGGTTCGCCGGGGCCGCGGAGCGGGAGGGGACGGCTGAAGACGAGGTTGGTGGTCGTGCTGCCGAACTCCGCCAGCGTGTCGACGATCTCCTCCAGATGGGCCATCGACGTCGCCGCCACCTTCAGTACGTAGCAGTCGTCGCCGGTCGTGCGGAGACACTCCAGGATCTCCGCCCGCTCACCGAGCAGCCGGCGCAGCGGCTCGTGCCGCGTCCCCGGGTACTTCAGCCGGACGACCGCGAGGACCGCGTACCCGATCCGCTCCAGGTCCACCTCCGCCCGGTAGCCCGTGATCACCCCGGACTCCTCCAGGCGCCGCACCCGTTCCTTCGTCGCCGAGGCGCTCAGGTTCACCCGCCGCGCCAGCTCCGTGTACGCGATCCGGCCGTCCCGCTGAACCTCCGTCAGGATCGCCCAGTCCGTCGTATCAAGACTCTCGGTCATACGACGAGAATACCGGCGATTCCACGGTCGAACGGCCCCTGAACAGGCGGGAATCACTTCTGATCGTCCTTCGGGGCTGGCTAGCCTGTGCCGCGTGAAGATCGGAGTCAACATCCTCAACTTCGGCCCCGGAGCCGACCCCGGAACGCTGCGCGACTGGGCCCGGACGGTGGAGGGCCTCGGATACGACCTGCTGATGCTCTCGGACCACATCGCCATCACCCCCGACGTCGCCGAGCGCTACCCGGCCCCCTTCTACGAGCCGTTCACCACGCTGTCGTGGCTGGCCGGCGTCACCACCCGGGTACGACTCGGCACGACCGTCCTCATCGCCCCCTACCGGCACCCGCTGCTCACCGCGCGCATGGCGGCCAACCTCGACGCCCTCAGCGGCGGCCGGCTCGTCCTCGGGGTGGGAGTGGGCTGGGCACGCCAGGAGTTCGCCGCCCTCGGGATCCCGTTCGAGCGCAGGGGAAGGCTCACCGACGACCACCTCAGGGCCGTGCGCGAGGCGTGGACCGACACCGCCGCCTACGGCGACCGGCGCATCCCGGTCTGGATCGGCGGCCACAGCGACGCCGGACTGCGCCGCGCCGTCCGGTTCGGAGACGCCTGGCACCCCCTGCGCCGCACCCTGACGCAGCTGCGCGAAGGCGCCGCCAGACTGGCGGAGTACGCGGACGAGCAGCAGGCGCCCCCACCCGCCCTGGCCCCTCGCATCGCCCTCAGACTCACCCCGCAACGGGTCGGCGGTCGGGACCGCCTCGCGGGGGAGGGAACGATCGACCAGATCATGGACGACCTCGACGAGCTGCGGCGGATGGGCGCCGAGACCGTCGTCCTCGACCCGTACGGCGGTGACCCCCACGAGACCACGCACCCGCAGAAGGCCTGGCAGGCACTCGCCACCGTGGCCGCGCACCTCCCCCCGCACCGCACCCGAACGGAGCCGTCATGACGACAGCCGACGACCACACTCTCCTCCGACGTGCCATCGCCCTCGCGGCCGAGGCACGGGACGGCGGCGACCCGCCGTTCGGCTCGCTCCTCGCGGCACCGGACGGGACCGTCCTCGCGGAGGAGCGCAACACCACCCTCACCGACCGGGACATCACCGCCCACCCCGAACTGAAGCTCGCCCGGTGGGCGGCGAGGGAACTGGACCCCGCGACGGCCGCCGGGACCACCCTGTACACCAGCTGCGAGCCGTGCGGCATGTGCGAGGCGGTCATCCGGCAGGCGGGCCTCCGTCGCGTCGTCTACGCGCTCTCCGGCGCACAGCTCCTCGACATCCGGCCCGCCCCGCACCGCCCGCCCGTGCCGCAGGACGGCCCCGCGCTGCTCGACGAGGTACGGGCCGCGGTCGAGCCGTACTACCGCTGATCCGACGGCGGCGGCCCCGTCCTCCGCCGTGAGACCGGACGCCGCGTGCGTCAGGATGGAGGCATGACCGAGATCCTCACCCCCCGGCTCCTCCTCCGCCGCTGGAGCGACGACGACCTCGCCCCGATGGCCGAGATCAACGCCGACCCCGAGGTCATGCGGTGGATCGGCGACGGCTCGGTCCGCGACCCGGAACAGACCGCGGACGCCGTCGAGCGGTACGAGGAGGAGTGGGACGAGGAGGGCTTCGGGATCTTCGCGGTCGAGCTCCTCGGCTCCGGGGAGCTGATCGGCTTCGCGGGGCTCTCGGTGCCGGACTTCCTCCCGGAGGTGCTCCCCGCCGTGGAGATCGGCTGGCGCCTGGGCCGCCCGTACTGGGGCCAGGGGTATGCCTCCGAGGCCGCCCACGCGGTCCTCGAGTTCGCCCTCCAGGACCGCGGGCTCGACCGGGTGATCGCCATCACCCACACCGGCAACCACGCCTCCGAGAACGTCATCCGCAAACTCGGCATGGTGCCGGAGCGGGAGACGAGCCACCCGGTCTTCGGCCTCCCCCTGAACGTCTACGCCATCGACCTCACCGAGTACCAGGCGTGAGCACGTACCGGGCGTGAGCACCGGGACCGTGCCGGAGAGCCGTCGGCGGAGCTCCGGCCGGGTCCCGGCGCACCGTCAGTGGCGCTCGGGCAGGTCGCGCTCCGCCGGCAGCGGCGAGACGTCACCGGCCGTCGGCGACGCGGCGGCGCGCGAGGACGCCGCCGACGGCCTCTTCCCGCAGAACGCCGCCTCCAGCGTTCCGCCGAGCGCCGTGTTCGCCTCGCCGTGGTTCGACGTGTTCGCCACGGCGGACAGACTGCGACGGCCGTCCCGCGTCGAGAACGCGTAGGTGTAGTAGCCCTGCACGGTGCCCGTGTGCCCGAACACCCGCGTACCGCAGGACAGGTCGTAGCGGCGCAGGCCCAGCCCGTAGAACCGGGTGTTCGTGGCGTCCGTCGGCGTGACCGTCGTCATCGCCTCCAGCATCGCCGGGGACAGCAGCCGGCCGCTCATCAGCGCGCTGGTGAAGGTGTTCAGATCGGCCGGGCTGGAGATGACGGCACCGGCGGACTGCGCCCAGGACACCGTCTGCTCCGTGGAGTCCACGAGCGGGTCGCCGGCCGCGTCCGGGTGCAGATAGCCCCGCACCCGCAGGCCCGTGATGCGGGTGTCCGGGTGGACGTACGACGTGGCGGTGAGCTTCAGCGGCGTGAAGACGCGGCGCTGGTACGCGTCGGACACCGGCCGGCCGGTGAGCTTCTCGATGAGCATGCCGACGACCACGAAGTTCGCGTTGGAGTACTTGTACGCCGCGCCGGGCTCGGTGGTCCGGGGCTCGCGCAGGGACAGGTCGACGAGCTCCTGGTAGCTGAACACCCGGTTCCGCACGGCCTCGAAGCCCGGCACGGTGTCGTTGAACATCGCGTCCGTGTAGTCGGCGAGCCCGCTGCGGTGGGTGAGCAGGTGCCGGACGGTGATGCGGCGGTCGGGGAGCAGCCCGGGCAGGTAGCGGTCGACAGGTGCGTCGAGCTCCAGCCGGCCCTCCTCCACCAGCTGCAGCAGCACCACCGTGGAGAACGTCTTGCTCACGCTGCCGATCCTGAACCGGGCGTTGATGTCCATGGGCGCCCCCGACACCCGGTCCCGGACGCCCGCGGTCCGGCTCCGGACCCCGTCGGGCCCGGTGAACCGGGCCATCGCCCCCGGAGCGCCGTTGGCCATGGCCGAGTCGAGCGCCGCGACCACGCCCGCCATGTCGGGGGCGGGAACCGCGTGTGCGGCGGTGGCAGCGGGGACGAGGGGGGTGGCGAACGCGTCGGTGGCTGGAGCGAGCCCCGCCGCGAGTGCGGCGATCAGGGCGGTGGCGCTCACTGCCAGGCGGCGGTGCGACGACTGGAACACGGTGATTCCTCTGTTCTTCCGAACGTTCGGCGCGGCACTCGGCGGGGGTGGGCCGCAGGAGCGGGGGACCGCGCCGCTGTCGCGCGGGACCCCCGGTCCAACGATCATGAGTGCCGCACGGTCGCGAACGGTTCCGGACACGAGGAACGAGATCCGGACGGCGTAGTTCAGACCCCGCCCGTTGGGCGACTGCCCAGCCGTGGTCCGCAAGGACTGGGCTCCTGCCGGGGGACAACCGTCACCGGGGGGCTCCACCATGGCGCTGGTCACGCTTGCGAGGACGCGCAACGTGCCACACCCACAGAGGAGTTCCTGTGCCACGATTCCTGTCACGGCGAGGCGGCCGCGCACTGTGCGCCCTGCTGCTCGCCGTCCTGACGGCCGTCTGCGCCGGCCCCGGCACCGCCGGAGCCACGGAAGCGGCGACCGGCCGGATCCCGTCCGTCGGCACCGCCTGGGACCAGCCCGGCCCGTACGAGGTGGACGTCGACATCGAGGCGGTCCACACCTTCTACCACCCCAAGGACATGGGGCGGCGAGGAGAGCTCCACCCGGTCGTGATCTGGGGCAACGGAACCGGCGCCGTGCCCGGGATCTACAGCTCGCTGCTCCGCCACTGGGCGAGCCACGGCTTCATCGTCGCCGCCGCCAACACCCCCACCTCCAACTTCGCGATCAGCATGCGCGCCGGCATCGACGTCCTGGAGCACCGTAACGCCGACAGCTCCAGCCCCTACTACCGGAAGGTGGACCTCGAACACATCGCCTCCGCCGGCCACTCGCAGGGCGGCGCCGCCGCGGTCAACGCCGCGGCCGACCCCCGGGTCGACACCGCCCTCCCCATCCAGCCGGGCCCGCTGACCGACCCCGACCTGATGGACGAGCCCGTCTTCTACCTGGCGGGGGAGCGGGACCACATCGTGTGGCCGGCCCTCGTGAAGGCGCTGTACCGGGACTCCTCCCACGTCCCCGCCGTCTACGGTGAGGTCCGCGGCGCCGGACACCTCAGCTCCATCGGCGACGGCGGCGACTTCCGCGGCCCGACCACGGCCTGGCTGCGCTTCTGGCTGATGGGCGACGAGAACGCCCGGGGCGTGTTCTTCGGCCCCGGCTGCGGCTCCTGCACGGACACGAACCTGTGGTCCGGATGGGACCGCAACAGCGGAGCGCTGCTGATCCCGGGCCCGGCGGCCTGACGGCCGACCGCACCGTACCGCCGTCTCCCGGAGAGGCACCGGACACCTCCGGCGCACGGTAGGGTCCCGGCCGTCGTGACGATCTTCGCGACGGCCGGGAACAGACCCGGCAGGGAGGGGGAACACGTGAAGCGCGCCGTTGTTCTGGGAGGAAGCTTCGCCGGGCTGCTCGCCGCCCGGGTCCTGAGCGACTTCGCCGAGGAGGTGGTCGTCGTCGAACCCGACCTCCTCGGCGAGGACGGCGACGGTACGGGTCCCGGCGCACCGCACCGGCGGCAGCTGCACGCCCTGCTCGCCATGGGCCACACCAGGATCGAGGACTTCTTCCCCGGCATCACCCGGGAGATGGTGGCCGGCGGCGCCCGCCTCGGCCGGGGCGACGAAGTGCGGTTCTACGTCGACGGAGCCCTCAAGGCCCCCGTCGACGACGTGACGATGCTCGGCGCGAGCCGCCCGTTCATCGAGGCTCACGTCCGGCGCCGCGTCATGGGACTCGGCAACGTCAGGCCGGAGCGCGCCACCGGCAGGGGGCTGCTCCTGAAGGGCGGACGGGCCGTCGGAGTCCGGCTGGCGGCCGCGGGAGCCACGGCCGCCGAGGACACCGATCACAGCGAGTACGACGTGCGGGCGGACCTCGTCGTCGACGCCATGGGACGCTCCAGCCGGCTCGGCACCTGGCTCGCGGCCGAGGGCTGGGGCCAGGCCCCGGTGGACCGCATGCGCGTCGACCTCGGCTACGCCACCGCCCGCTTCACCCGGGGGAGCGAGCTCCCCGGCACGGTCATCGCCCACTCCACCCCGGGCCCCGCCGGCGACTACCAGCCCGTCCTGTGCGAACCCGGGGCCCTGGCCGCCGCCGAGGACGGCACCTGGTCCGTCGTCCTCGCCGGATACGCCGGCCACCGTCCCGGACGCGACCGCGCCGAGTTCCTGGCCCGGATGCGGCGCTGCGTCGCTCCCCTCCGGGAGGTCGCCGAGCGGTGCGAGATGACCGGCGAGGTGGAGCCCTTCCACTTCAGGGAGAGCCGTCGCCGGCGGTTCGCGGACCTGACGGACTTCCCCGGCGGACTCGTCGTCCTCGGAGACGCCATGGCGACCGTGAACCCCGTCTACGGCCAGGGGCTGACCCTCGCCGCACTCCAGGCCTCCTCGCTGCACGTCCACCTCCGGAGCGGCGTCTCGCCGCACGACCCGGCCTGGGGCTACTTCCGCCGGGCCGCCGTGGTCGTCGACGCCGCCTGGCAGCTCTCGACGACCGCCGACCTCGCGCAGCCGCACGTCACCGGCCCGTACCCGCGCGGCTACCGGTTCCTGCGCTGGGCGGGCGACCGCATCACCACCGCCTCGGTCAGGGACTCGCAGGTCAACCAGACGTACCTGGACGTCGTCCACATGCGCGCGCACCCCAGGGCACTCACCGGTCCCCGCGTCCTCGCCCGCACGGCGCGCGTCCTCTGGGGCAGCTGAGGGGAGAACCGCCGGGACCGCCGCTGACCAGCGCGGACACCGGGCCGCGTACCCTCGTGGACGTGTCTGCCTCACGTCTCCACCGCGTCGCCGTCCTCGTCCTCGAAGGAGCGAAACCCCTCGACGTCGGCATCCCCGCGCAGGTCTTCACGACCCGCGCGAGCATGCCCTACGAGGTACGGGTCTGCGGCGCGGAACCCGGGGTCGTGGCCGGCGGCGACGGCCTGGCGTACCAGGTCGCCCACGGCCTCGAAGCGCTGGCCTGGGCCGACATCGTCTTCGTCCCCGGCTACCGCCACCCGGACCGCGAGGACCCGCCGCGCGCCGTCGTCGACGCGCTGATCGCCGCCCACGACCGCGGGGCGCGGCTCGCCGCCATCTCGACGGGGGCCTTCGCGCTCGCCGCCACAGGCCTCCTCGACGGCAGGCGCGCCACGACGCACTGGCACTACGCGCGGGCCCTCGCGGCCAAGCGCCCGCTGATCCGCGTCGACGAGAACGTCCTCTTCGTCGACGAGGGCAGCGTGCTCACCTCCGCGGGAGCGGCGTCCGGCATCGACCTCTGCCTCCACATCCTCCGCGGCGACCTCGGCGTGGGCGCCTCGAACCACGCGGCCCGGCGTCTGGTCGCCGCGCCCTACCGCAGCGGCGGCCAGGCGCAGTACGTGCCGCGCAGCGTGCCGGAGCCCCTCGGCGAGCGGTTCGCCGCCACCCGCGAATGGGCCCTGCACCGGCTCGGCGAGCCCCTCACGCTGGAGATCCTCGCCCGGAACGCGGCCGTGTCGCCGCGCACCTTCTCGCGGCGCTTCGCCGAGGACACCGGCTACACGCCCATGCAGTGGGTCATGCGTGCCCGCATCGACATGGCCCGTGAACTGCTCGAACGCTCCGAGCGGGGCGTCGAGCAGATCGCCGCCGACGTCGGCCTGGGCACCGGGGCCAATCTGCGCCTGCACTTCCAGCGCATCCTGGGCACCACGCCGAGCGACTACCGGCGGACCTTCGCACGGGGGGAATAGGCCGCCGCACCGGAATCCTCTCGTGACCTTGGCGCGATACTTGCGGACCGTGGCGATCACGCCGCTGGTCGAGGCGGGTGATCCGAGCGAACCTGGGTGACGAATCAGCAGGTCGGAAGGGACATCGCAACATGACTCGCATCGCCATCAACGGGTTCGGCCGCATCGGACGCAACGTGCTCCGTGCCCTCCTGGAGCGCGACACCGACCTCGAGGTCGTCGCCGTCAACGACCTGACCGAGCCCACCGCCCTCGCGCGGCTCCTCGCCTTCGACTCCACCTCCGGCCGCCTCGGCCGCCCGGTCACCGTCGACGGCGACACCCTCGTCGTCGACGGCCGCCGCATCAAGGTCCTCGCCGAGCGCGAGCCGGCGCAGCTGCCGTGGGCCGAGCTGGGCGTCGACATCGTCCTCGAGTCGACCGGTCGCTTCACCTCCGCCAAGGCCGCCCGCGCGCACCTCGACGCCGGTGCCCGGAAGGTCCTCGTCAGCGCGCCCGCGGACGGCGCCGACGTCACCCTCGCGTACGGCGTGAACACCGACGCGTACGACGCCGAGCTGCACACGATCGTCTCGAACGCCTCCTGCACGACCAACGCGCTCGCCCCCCTCGCGAAGGTCCTCGACGACCTCGCCGGCATCGAGCACGGCTTCATGACGACGGTCCACGCCTACACGCAGGAGCAGAACCTGCAGGACGGTCCGCACCGCGACCCGCGCCGCGCCCGCGCCGCCGGCGTCAACATCGTCCCGACCTCCACGGGCGCCGCGAAGGCCATCGGCCTCGTCCTGCCGAACCTGGACGGCAAGCTGTCCGGCGACTCGATCCGCGTCCCCGTCCCGGTCGGCTCCATCGTCGAGCTCAACACGACCGTCGCCCGCGACGTGACCGTCGAGGACGTCCTGGCGGCCTACCGCACCGCGGCCGAGGGCCCGCTGGCCGGTGTCCTCGAGTACTCGGAGGACCCGCTGGTCTCCGCCGACATCGTGGGCAACCCGCACTCGTCGATCTTCGACTCGGCCCTCACCCGCGTCGAGGGACGCCACGTCAAGGTCGTCGCCTGGTACGACAACGAGTGGGGCTTCTCCAACCGCGTCATCGACACCCTCGGGCTGCTCGCCGCCAACTGACGACGCGACGCACCACCGGCGGCCGCCCCCCCCCCGGCGCCCGCGCCCCGCGCGCGCCGCCCGACCGCCGTCCCCCCCCCCGCGCGCCCCGCCGGCCCGGGCCCCCCCCGACCCCCCCCGCCCGCGTACCCCCCCGCATCGGCCTGGGCCTTGCGGCGTTTTCGGACGGCCCTCCGGGCGCGTGGCCGCTCCCGTGCCATGCCCCGTCCGCGCCGCAACCACCGCCCTGCGCCCGGGAAAAGCCTTCGCCCCGTGCGCGGGCCGCGTGGCAGGGTGCGGGGCATGGCACCCCCGTACCAGATCCGTGCCGACCACGACGCCCGCACGATCGTGGTCCACCAGGCCTACGCGCCCGCCGTCGCCGACGCGGCGCTGCGCGCCGGGCGCTTCGTCGCCCCCTTCTCGTTCCACCGGATGACGTGGATCAAGCCCTCCTTCCTGTGGCTGATGCACCGCAGCAACTGGGCGCGGAAGCCCGGCCAGGAGCGGATCCTCGCCGTGCGGATGACCCGCGAGGGATGGGAGGAGGCCCTGTCGCGGGCCGTGCCGACGACCGGCGACCCGGCGGACGTGGCGCGGGCGGCGGTGCACGTCCAGTGGGACCCGGAACGGTCGGCCCGCGGGGCCGCGCTGAACCACTACAGCATCCAGGTCGGGATCAGCCGGCACCTGATCCGCGCGTTCACCGACGAGTGGACGGTGGATCTCACGGACATCACGCCCCGGGTCCACAAGGCCGCGGCGCTCCTCCGGAGCGGGCGGGAGGGGAAGGCCCGGGCGCTGTTCCCCGTCGAGCGCGTCTACCCGCTGCCGCGGACGCTGGAGAGCCGCCTGTGTCCGGGGGCGTGACCGGCGGACCCGGGGGAGTGGCGGCCCCGACCGGATGCCCCGGCACGGTGACACCTCCGCCCACGACCCCCTACCGCCCCCTCGACATCACCGTCCCCTTCCCCGAACTCCGCGCCTACGCCCGCACCGCGACGCGGCTCCATCCACGCCCCGGCGCGCCGACCGCGGCCGACAGCTCCGTGGGCGGACCGCTGCTGTGGCCCGCGGACGAGGCGTGGCCGGTGTGCCGGGACCGGGGCCACGGGGGACGGCCGGACCGGCACGACGGGAGCCCGCTCCCGCTCCTCGCCCTCGCGCAGTTCCACGCCCACGACGTGCCCGACCTGGCGGCCTTCGCACCGCGGGGGAGGGACCTGCTCCAGGTGCTGTGGTGCCCGTTCGACGGGCACGAGGACGGCGGGTTCAGCGACTTCGGCCCGTCGACCCGGCTCTTCTGGCGCCGTGCGGCGGACGTGACCGACCCCTTGCGGGTGCAGCCCGGGCCGTCGGTCGTCGAGCACGCGCGGTACGTGCCGAAGCCGTGTGTGCTCCACCCGGAGCAGATCGTCGAGTACCCGTGGGCCGACTACCTGCCCCCGGCGCTCGTGGAGCGGATCGACGCGTGGGAGGACGCCCTCCGGGAGCGCGCGGGAGCGGCGGCGCCGACCTACCAGTACGACCTCTCCCTCGCGCCGGGCTGGAAGATCGGCGGCTGGGACTCCTGGCACAGGACGGACCTCGTGCGCGTCCACTGCGAGGCCTGCCGTGCCGAGATGCGTCTGCTGCTGACCCTCGACGCCACCGAGGGCCAGGCGAGTTGGGGACCGTTCCCGTCGGCCGGCTCCCCGACCGGCGTCGCGGCGGGCCGCGACGAGTACCGCGCCTTCGTCTGCCCCGCCGACCCCGCGCACCCCCACCGGATGAGCACGCAGTAGGCGCCCGCCGTCCCGAAGGGCGTTGTCAGTGCCCTGCGCCAGGATGGTGGACATGACGACAACGCCCGCCGTTGAGGCGCACTTCAGCCTGCCCAGCCGTACCGCGTACCAGGCCGCGATCGAGGGCCTGCGCGACGCGTCCCGCACCTACTACGGCGCGGGCTACAGCGTCATGGACGACGCGACGTACGACCGACTGCGGCTCGCCGTGACGGCCTGGGAGGCGGAGCACCCCGGGGACGTGTCCGCGGACTCGCCCGCCGGCCAGGTCGCCGACGGTGCCGCACCCGTCGGCGACGTCGCGCACACCACACGGATGCTGAGCCTCGACAACGTCTTCGCCCCGGAGGGGCTCGTCGCCTGGGGCGCCTCGCTCCGGCGCCGGCTCGGACACGAGCCCGCGGGAGGGTTCACCGTCGAGCCGAAGATGGACGGCGCGGCCGTCGCCGCCCGCTACCGCGACGGTCGCCTGGTGCAGATCATCACGCGCGGCGACGGCGCGCGGGGCGAGGACGTCAGCCACGTCATCGGGACCGTCGAGGGCCTTCCCGAGCAGCTGCCGGTGCCCGCCACCTTCGAGGCGCGCGGCGAAGTCCTCTTCACCCGGGCGCAGTTCGAGGCGGCGAACGAGATGCGCCTCGCACACGGCGCGGGAG
The DNA here is from genome assembly GCF_042733785.1 of Streptomyces sp. NPDC059695. Taxonomy (NCBI): domain Bacteria; kingdom Bacillati; phylum Actinomycetota; class Actinomycetes; order Kitasatosporales; family Streptomycetaceae; genus Streptomyces; species Streptomyces sp. NPDC059695. The sequence continues at coordinate 37,528 of NZ_JBHWFF010000006.1, forward strand.
TCTTCGCCAATCCGCGCAACGGCGCCGCCGGCACGCTGCGGGCCAAGGACCGGCCCTACCGGGCGGCCCTGACCTTCTGGGCGTACGGCGCGGTCGACCTGGACGGGGCGGCCTTCCTGCCCGCCGGCGCCGGTCACGCCGAGACCCTGGCCGCCGTGGCGGCGGCGGGAGTGCGGACCACGGCGGCGTCCCCGGCCGGACTGCACACGGTCGCCACGCTGGCGGAGGCGCAGGAGAGGGTCGACGCGATCGCCGCCCTGCGCGCGGCCCTGCCGTTCGGCATCGACGGCGTCGTCGTCAAGGCGGACAGTGCCGCGGAGCAGGCGGCGGCGGGCTTCGGCACCCGTTTCCCGTACTGGGCGATCGCCTACAAGCTCCCGGCCGTCGAGCGCCAGACCGTCCTGGAGGACGTGTTCTGGGAAGTGGGCCGTACGGGTGTGCTCGCCCCGACCGCTGTCCTCACGGCCGTGGAGCTCGACGGCTCCACCGTCACCCGCGCCACCCTGCACAACCCCGCCGACATCCTCCGCCGGGACCTCCACATCGGCGACACCGTGACCGTCCACAAGGCCGGCGACATCATCCCGCGTGTCCAGGCCGCCGTCGTCGAGCTCCGCCCGCGGGGCGCCGTGCCCGTGCCGCTGCCCGGGACCTGCCCGAACTGCGGCGGGGAGATCGACAGGAGCCAGGAGCGGTGGCGCTGCGCGAAGGGCACCGCCTGCGCCCTGGCGCCGCTGATCGAGTACGTCGCCGGGCGCGACGTCCTCGACATCGACGGCCTCGGCAGGAAGTACGTCGACGCCCTGATCACCGCCGGGGCCGTCGGCGACGTCGCCGACCTGTTCACGCTCACCGAGGAGCAGCTCACCGCCGCCTCGGGCAGCGCCAAGCGGGGCGCGAAGCTGGCCGAGCAGATCCGGGTCGCCCGGTCCCGCCCGCTCAGCCGTGTCTTCTGCGCGCTCGGGGTGCCGGGCACCGGCCGCAGCATGTCCCGGCGCATCGCCGCGCACTTCGGGACGATGGACGCCATCCGGGCGGCCGACGCCGCGGCCCTGCAGGAGGTGGAGGGCATAGGTCCGGAGAAGGCGCCGGTCATCGTGGAGCAGGTGTCCGTGCTCGCCCCGGTGATCGACAAGCTGGTCGCGGCTGGCGTCGCCATGACCGAGCCGCGGCAGGAGAAGGACGAGAGCGAGGCCGGCGGCCCGTTGAGCGGGGCGACCGTCGTCGTGACGGGCAGGATGACCGGTCCGCTGGACGGCTGGGGGCGCTCGGAGATGGGCGCGCTGATCGAGAGGGCCGGCGGGCGGGTGGGCAGCGGCGTGAACTCCAGGACGACGTACCTGGTCGCGGCGCCGTCCGCGAGCGGCAAGCCGAGCTCGAAGGCCGTCAAGGCGCAGGAGCTCGGCGTCGAGGTCCTCGCGCCGGAGGCCTTCGCCGCGCTGGTGGCCGCCTGCCTGGACTGACCGGGGGAGGGGGCGTCAGCCGCCGCCGTTCCGCTGGCGCGGGACGGTCACGGCGCGGGGGAGCCGTGGCGGCGGGCCGAACCGCACGGGAACACCCGGGGAGTACAGCACGCTCACCGGCTCCCCCGGGGGACGGCGAAGACCGGCCGCGGTGACGAGGCTCTCGTCGCAGGCGAGGAGGCGGGCGCGGTGCAGCGGCCAGCGGGGGTGCGTGTTCGGGAGGTAGAGGGGGCGCCCGCGGAAGGAGCTGTGCATGCCCCAGCGCGCGGTCAGGAAGTGTTCGAGCTCGGTGGGCTCCTCGACCCGTTCGCCGATGTCCACGCTGATGGTGCTGTGTGCTCCGCGCGGCCCGGGCCACCGCCTCCTGCCGGCGTACGTCAGCGTGGAGCCGTCGGCCCGGACGGTCATCCTCGACCACACGTAGGGGATGCGGAACGCCCACCGTCCGACGGCCACCGGCAGGAGGCGGGACGCGTCCAGCGAGCGGAACACCACACCGCGCCGCCCGTGACCGTCCACCGAGTACAGCCGCACATTGGTCTCCGGGAAGCTCCCGAGGTAGGGGATCCCCGGCAGGCGGAACCAGCCCACCCGGTGCATGCGGAAGGCCACGAGGCCGACGTAGGTGACCCCGTCGAGGGTGTCGGGCACGGTGCCGGGCGGCAGGAGCGGGGCCACCTCGATGGGGTCCACGGGCCAGTGCAGGAACGTGAGGTCGAGCCAGGACTGGGTGAGCAGGGTGAGGTCCGTGCGGTGCGGCGGGTCGGCCGACAGGGGTTCGGGCTCCAGGGCGGGCGGCGGCAGGGGCATCGCAGCAGTATGGCGGACCCGGAGGCGGGGCCCGGACGGTTCAGACGCCCGACGGCTCGTCGCCTTCGACCGGGGGCGTGACCGCGGCGGCGGCCTCCGTGGCGATGCGGTCGAACTGCGCCCCCATCGCCTCGGCGAGGGCGTGCGCGGCGGAGAGCGGCCGGACCATCACCATGAAGTCGTCGATCAGTCCGTGCTCGTCCAGGTGGAGGAAGTCGCAGCCGGTGATCGCGCGGTCGCCGACCCGCGCCTCGAAGACGAGGGCGTGGTCGCGGCCGTCCTCGCCGGTGATCTCCCGGACGTAGCGGAAGTCGCTGAAGACGCGGGTGACCCCGCGCAGGATGGCGGCGGTGATGGCCTTGCCGGGGTACGGCTTGAAGGCCACGGGGCTGGTGAAGACGACGTCGTCGGCGAGCAGGGCCTCGATCGCCGCGTGGTCGTTCGCCTCGACGGCCTGACGGAAGGACTTCATAGACATCTCCGCAACTAGTCAACTATGTGAGTAGGTGAAGAGGAGCGTAGTGACGTGGGCGGGCCGCGTCCAGGGCCCGCCACGCGATCACGGCGAGGGTCAGGCGAGCTTCTTGAGCAGCTCCGCGGCGAGCGGGGCGGAGGAGGCCGGGTTCTGGCCGGTGACCAGGTTGCCGTCGACGACGACGTGCGGCGCCCACGGCTCGCCGACGCGCACCTTCACGCCGGCCTCGGCCAGCCGGGTCTCCAGCAGCCACTTCGCCCTGTCGGCGAAGCCGGCCTGGGTCTCCTCGGCGTTGCTGAAGGCTGCGACCTCACGGCCGGCGAAGGCGTTCGAGCCGTCGGCGTCCGTGGCGGCGAGGAGCGCGGCCGGGCCGTGGCAGACGACGCCCAGCGGCGTGCCCGACCGCAGGGTGTCGACGAGCAGCTGCCCGGAGGCCGCGTTCACGGCGAGGTCCTCCATCGGGCCGTGCCCGCCGGGGTAGAAGACGGCGTCGTAATCGGCCGGACGGGCGTCCTCCAGCCTGATCGGGTTCTTGATCTCGTCGATGGAGGCGAGCGACGCGGCGATCCTGTCCGCGCCCTCCTGGCCGCCGTTGGCCTCGGGGGCGAGGCTGCCCGCGTCGACGGTCGGGACGACGCCGCCCGGCGTGGCGACGGTGATCTCGTGGCCGGCGGCCTTGAACGCCTCGTACGGCGCGACGGCCTCCTCGGCCCAGAATCCGCTCGGGTGCTCGGTGCCGTCGGCCAGCGTCCAGTGGTCGGCGCCGGTCAGCACGAAAAGGATCTTCGACATGGGGGAGCTCCAGGGGGTGACGGGGCCGGAGGGCCCGGTGGCGGGGTGCGCACAGCTGACACTCTGCTCCGGTTGGCGTTCCCCGGCGAGATCGTCACTGCGGCGATGTCCTCGACAGTAGGGGCGCGTCCCCTGGGCATCCAATGAAGAAACCGATGCCTGCCATAGGGACCCCGATGGCTCGGCGGGGAATAGGGGCACGGCCGGCATCGGGCGAGGGCGGGTCCGCCTCGTGGGGAGGGGAGACCGGAGTCGGCGGGGCGGGACCGTCGGCCCGTCCGTCCGCCGGGTCCGACACCGGTGGACGGCGCCGCAGTTGAAGGCCCGGCAGGTTCCCGGGGCCGGTGGGCCCATGCGGTGATCGCCCCACCCGCGGCGTCTAGATTGTCCGACGTGGACATACCTGATGGCTTTCGCTGGGTGTTCGTCGCCCTGGCCGTTCTCCAGCTCTTCTCCCTCGGCTCCCTGTTGCGCCGGATGCGCGCACCCGAGGCCGAGCGGCGCGTCGACGCCCGGATCGACCTGCTCGACTCCGTGAGCAGCCTCTTGCTCCTCGCGGGCCTCGGGTTCTCCCACCTCACCGCCATGTTCGTCGGTCTGGGTCTGATGGGCCTGGCCCTCACGCTGAAGGGGGTCCGGTTCCTCCGGGCCCGTCGGCACGCCTGATCTTCGAGCGCCGTTCAACTGTCGGAGTCCGTTCATGTGACAGACATCCAGGGCGGGGTGACGGGCCGACCTGATCACGTACCCATAACGGGTCTGGTTCGAAGTGCGGTGACCGAGGGCGTGCCCGTCCCCGGTCACCGCCGCCCCGAGAGGAACTCCCCCGTGGATCGCAGGTCCCTGCTCACCGTCGCCACAGGAGCGGTCGGCGCCGTCGCCGCCTCCCCGATACCGGCGGGCGCGGCGCCCCTCACGCACTCCGGCCCCCAGCCCGGCGCGCACCCCGGTCCCGGACGGCCGGTCACCACGTTCAACGTCATCAGCGACATCCAGGGCGATCTCCGCGACCTCGGCGTCGCCCTGGAGGACATGCACCGGACCAACCCGGCGAGCTCGGGCCTCGCCGTCGCCGGCGACATCACGCCGCGCGGGTACGACGCGGAGTACGCCGCGGTCACCGCCGAGCTCGCGCGCCACACCCGGACGAAGACGACCGCCTGGGCCATCGGCAACCACGAGTTCTACGTCCCCAAGTGGCGCGATCCGTCCACTCTCGCGCAGGAATCCTGGCCCAACGGCACCACCGAGGACTCGCTGTTCCGCAGCTTCTTCCACTTCGCCGGCCGCAACACGGTCTACGCGGAGCACTCGTTCGGCGGCATCCCGGTGCTGAGCCTCGGCACCGAGAAGTACATGCACTTCCACGACCCGAAGCTCTGGGACGAGGTGTGGCTCAGCGAGGCCCAGTTCACGTGGCTGGAGGACCGCCTCGCGTACTGGGCCCGACGGCGCAGGCCCGTCATGGTCGTCACGCACCACCCGCTGCCCAACACCGTCTCCGGCAGCCACAACCGGCTGTACGCGCGCGACTACCTCCAGGCGGACCGGCTCCTCGCGGTCCTCGGCCGCCACCGTGACGTCTTCCTCTTCTGCGGGCACACCCACTGGGACCTCGCACTGTCGGACTGGTACGTCCGCAGGGTCGTCCCGGGCACCGCCAACCTGGACGGCTTCTCGGTGATCAACACGGGTGCCGTGCAGACGGGTTACACCGACGACGGGCAGGGCGGCGAGGTCTCCGTCCCCGGCACCTTCAACCAGGGGCTCCAGGTCGAGGTCTTCCACGACCGCGTCGTCGTCAAGGCCCGCGACTTCGCCGCGGGCAGCTGGCTGAAGCAGATCACGGTGCCCCTCTCGACACGGATCTGACCGCAGAGCCCGCGGCCCGCCCGTACCCCGGCCCGGCCTTCGCGCGCGGGAGCCGGCGCCGACCGCTCGACGGCACCGACTCCCGCGTCACCCGTGCACGCCCGTCAGGCCCCGTCCTCGCCGGCCGGCCAGGCCCCGTCCTCGCCGGCCGGGCCGTGGAGCGTGATCGCCTGGACGGGGCAGGCGCGGGCCGCCTCGCGGACCAGTGCTCCGGTACCGTCCTCGCGGCCCGCGACGACCGTCCCGAATCCGTCGTCGTCCTGGGTGAAGACGTCGGGGGAGGTCAGGGCGCACTGCCCCGCGCCGATGCAGACGTCCCCGTCGATCGACACACGCATCCGCACCGCTTCCTTCGCCATGTCCGGCACCGTTCCCTTCACCACGTGACGGGGAGTTCGAGCATCCCCTGGATCGTGTCGCCCGGCTTGAACGGGATCTCGTCGGCGGGCACGGCCAGCCGCAGCCCCGGCAGCCGGCGCAGGAGCGTGCCGAGCGCGATCTCCAGCTCGGCTCGGGCGAGGTTCTGCCCGAGGCACTGGTGGATGCCGAACCCGAACGCCACGTGGTGGCGGGCGGACCGGGTCCAGTCGAGACGGTCCGGATCGCTGTAGGCCGACGCGTCCCGGTTGATGACCGAGGTCGAGAAGACCACGCCCTCGCCCGCGCCGATCACCGTCCCCGCGACATCGATGTCCTCGCTCGCGACCCGGAGCAGCCCGTCGGCGATCGACAGGAACCGCAGCAACTCCTCGACGGCGGTGGGCACGAGCCCGGGGTCCGCCCGCAGCTCGGCCAGCCGCTCCGGGTGCCGCAGCAGCGTGTACGTCCCCAGGGAGATCATGTTCGCCGTGGTCTCGTGCCCCGCGACCAGCAGGATCGTCGCGAGCTGGACCAACTGCTGCCGGTCGGGACCGCCCTCGCCGGAACCGCGCGCCACCAGGTCGTCGAGGACGCCGTCGCCGGGCTTCAGGCGCTTGCGGTCGATCAGATCGCCCAGGTAGCCCTCCAGCCGGGCCAGGGCGTCCTCGGTGTCCGCGCCCGTCGGACCGCGCAGCAGACGCCGTGACTGCTCCTCGAAGAACTCGTGGTCCGCGTACGGCACGCCGAGCAGGTCGCAGATGACGATCGACGGCACCGGCAGTGCGAAGGCGCTCACCAGCTCGGCCGGCGGCCCCTGTGCCTCCACCGCGTCCAGGAGCCGGTCCACGGTCTCCTGGATGCGGGGTCGCAGGGTCTCGGCGCGCTTGAGGGTGAAGCTCGGGATCAGCATGCGGCGCTGGGTGTTGTGCTCGGGGTCGTCCCAGCCGAGCAGCGCCGCGCGCCGGCGCCTGCGGAGGGCCGAGGCCCGTTCGGTGGGCAGCGGGAAGTCGGGACGGGTGGAGTCGGTGGACAGGCGCTGGTCCGCGAGGAGCGTGCGGGCGGTCGCGTGTCCGGTGACGAGCCACACCGCCCGCCCGTCCCACAGGGTGACCCGCGTCAGCGGGTGCTCCTCCTCGGTACGGGGGTAGGCGGTGGGCGGGTGGTAGGGGCAGGTCCGGTCCTGGGGGAACGCCACGGCTTTCGTCACGGGGGCCTCGCAAGGGGCGGTTCGCTGGCAGGGACTGTGGTGCCGTCTCCACTACATGCCTCAGGCACCTATCTGGTCTACGCACACTTCGGCCATTCCACCGGAACGGGCGAGTCCATCCGGCGGGGGGCGGAGGCGGCGCGCTCACGCACGGTTCACGAGGGCGGCGTCAGGGGCCCGCCCCTCGCCCGGCGGGCGTTCGGCGATAGCCTGCGCCCCATGATGCGTGTCTGGTTCCTGCCGCTCCTGCTCGCCGTCGCCGGTTCACTCGTCGGGGCGGGGCTGATCGCCGGGGGAAGCCCCGGCGAAGGCGTCGTACTCCTCGTCCTGTTCCTGCTGATCGCGAGCCTGAACTCGCCGCTGGTCTTCCCCGGGTCGATCGGCGCCGAGGAGGCGCGGCGACGCAGCGAGGCCGACGGGCGGCCGATCGTCTACTGGCGGCCGGGGTGCCAGTTCTGCATACGGCTCCGGATCCGCCTGGGCCGCCGGGCCGGCCGGGCGCACTGGGTGAACATCTGGCGCGACCCGGACGGAGCGGCGGCCGTGCGGGCCGTGAACGACGGCAACGAGACCGTGCCGACGGTCTTCGTGGCGGGCCGGCCCCACACCAACCCCGATCCCGCGTGGGTACGGGAACGGCTCTCGCCCCCCGCGTGACGCGCCGGCGGGTCCCGGGACCCGCCGCTCAGCCCGAGCCGCGCTCCGTCCACGGGCGGAGCTTCTCCGGGTTGCGCACCGCCCAGATGCGGGCCACACGGCCCCCGGCGAGCTCGAACGCCGCCACGGTCACGGTGACACCGCCGCTCTGGGCCACGAGTCCGGGCACCCCGTTGACCGTCCGTTCCAGGAGGGTCAGGCCGGGAGCCTTGTCGGCGATGTGCACGAGGTACTGCGCGATGAGCCTGCTGCCCTCGACCGGACGGAGCACGGCGCCGACCAGGCCGCCGCCGTCGGCCGCCATCGTGGCGTCGGGGTCGAGCAGATCGACCAGGGCCCTGATGTTCCTGGCCTCCCACGCCTCCTTGAACTCCCGTACCAGGGCGGCCTGCCGGGCGGCCGGCACGGCCGGGACGCGCCCGGCGCGGACACGCCGTCGGGCCGAGGAGGCCAGCTGCCGACAGGCGGCGGGGGAGCGGCCGACGACGTCGGCTATCTCGCCGAAGGGGTACCGGAAGACGTCGTGCAGGATGAACGCGAGCCGTTCGGCCGGCGTCATCGACTCCAGCACGACGAGGAACGCCATGTTCACCGACTCGTCCAGGGTGATCCGGTCGGCGGGATCGGCTGGCGCGGACCCGTCGCCGTCCGTCCGCACGCTCGACCACTCCGCGCGGTCGGGCAGGGGCTCGGGGATCCACGTCCCGACGTAACGCTCGCGCCGGACCCGCGCGGAGCCCAGCATGTCCAGGCAGACGCGCCCGGCCACCCTCGTCAGCCAGGCCCCCGGCGACTCCACGGCCCCGCGCCGCTCCGGGGACATCGCGTACCAGCGGGCGTACGTCTCCTGCACGGCGTCCTCGGCCTCGGCGAGCGAACCGAGCAGCCGGTAGCCGAGGTTGACCAACTGCCGCCGTTCTCCGACGACCACGCTCAGGTCCGCCTCGGACCGGTCGTGCCCCGGCACGGTGGGGGTGCTCATGATCGCGACTGCTCCCTGGTTCGTCTCGTCCGAATCCGCTCGCGCCCTGCGCCCGCGCGACGGAGGCCGGAAACGAATCCCGCGTCCCGCCTCACATTCCACGGGCCCGCGTCGTCGGACGGACGAGACACTACCGAGCCACCGCCGCGAGGCAGAAGAAAGGGATCATGTCATGGCGACCACCGCACGGACCACGGCAGTTCAGGGCAGCGGCATCCGTACCTTCCTCCAGGTCTCGATAGCCCTGCAGACCCTCTCCCTCTTCTTCCAGGCCTCCACCGCCGGGCTGTTGCTCTCCTCCTCGCACGGCGAGGTGCTGCACGGCGTCGGAGCCCGCGTCATGTACGGCGCGACCATGCTGTACGTGATCGCCGCGGTCCTCGCCTGGAAGCCGGGGGGCGGCTCGCCCCGGCCCATCCTCTACTCGACCGGCTTCCTCGTCCTCGCCTCGGCGCAGGTGGTGCTGGGGATCGCCCACGAGCCCACCCTCCATGTCCCGCTGGGCGTCCTGATGTTCGGCCTGAGCGTGCTGGACCTGGGCCGGATCCTCGGCTCCCGGCGGCAGGGGCTCCCGGCCGCACGGCAGCGGTAGCACCGGGTGGGGGCCTCCCGGGTGCGGGCCCGCGCACGGAGCCGATCTACTGTGGTCCGCATGTCTGTTCCCGTCCATGCCCTCGCCCACCGGCCGTTGACCCCCGGGGCCGTAGCCGAACTCGTGACGCTGCCGGCCGTCCCGCCCGTCCCGGACGACTCGGACGCCGTCGACGCGGAGGTCCGGCTCCGGGGCTGGGTCTGGGAGGACTCGCTCGTCTGCGAGTCCTACCGGACCGCGCACGGCCATGTGCTCTGCACCGACGTCTTCAGCCCCTTCGGCAGCCCGGAGGCCCGGACGTTCCTGGTCTTCGGAGAGGTGTACCCCGTCGATCCGCACGACGAGGACATGGCCAACGCCTCCTGGCTGTACGGCCTGGTGGACCGCTGGCGGGAACTGCCCGGCTGGAGCGGCTCCCGGCCGAGCAGCGCCGACGCGTGCGAGACCGTCCTCACGGAGGCGGCCCGGGTGGTGACCGGGCAGCTCGGGGCGGAGCCCGAGAGGACGACGCGCTCCGCCGAGAGCCTGGTCACCGGGCCCGCCCTGACGCACCGCGTCTGGCGCACCGCCACCCACGCGCTGGTGCTGGGTCCGGCGCCGGACAACGGCCCGTACGGCTACCTCACCCATCTCCAGCTGTCCTGCACGCCCCTCGACTGCGCGCCGGACCTGCCGCCCGCCGGGGACGAGGAAGGCCTGGCCGAGTGGATCGCGGCGCACATCGAGTGGTGAGCCGGTGACCCCGCGTCAGCGCGGCTCCGGGGCCGGCCAGGCGCTCGGGTAGGGCACACGCAGCGAGCCGCCCGCCACGGGGGTGTGGACGGCCGCCGCGTGCAGCCGCCCGTCGCGCAGGACGATCCCGCCGCCGGAGAGCATGGACGTGACCAGCTCGCCGGCGAGGGCCTCGGGCGTGCGGCGCAGCAGGCGCGCGGCGTCGGTCAGCCACGCGCGCGCGTGGAGGTACGGCTCGACCTCGTCGGCCGGGATGCCGTCGCGGATCATGAGCGCGAACGCGAGGATCCGGCGGGCGCCGTACCAGACGGCCCCGTCGGGGTCGTCGACGAGCCGTCGGCCCCGGCGCAGCGCCGCGTCGAAGGCGGCCCCGGTGTCGGCCGGGACGGGGCCGTGGGAGGGCAGGATCACGCGCGGGTCGAGGTCGGCCATCCGCTGGAGGGAGGCGAGCGCGGTGGCCGCCGCGCCGGGCCCGTCGAGGGCGAGGTCGACCCAGCCGACGTCGTAGTCCGACAGCGCGTCGCCGACCACGAGCAGCCGTTCCTCCGGCTGCCAGAGAGCCAGGTGGCCGGGGGTGTGGCCGGGCGTGCGGACGACCTCCCAGTCGGTGTCGCCGAGCCGGAGGACCTGTCCGTCGTCGAGGGCCATGTCCACGGTGTACGGGGCGACCGGCTGGTCCAGGTACTCCGCCGAGCAGCAGCCGGGGTCCCTGCGCGAGATCGCCTCGGCCTCGGGCGCCCCGGCGGCGATGGCGGCGCCTCCGGCCTGGAGGAGGGCGTTGCCGCCGACGTGGTCGGAGTGCCAGTGCGTGTTCACGACCAGGTCGACCGTGCCGGCCCGGGAGCGGGCCCAGTCGGCGGTCTCCCGGGCGTGGCCGACGAACCCCGAATCCACCAGGGCCGGTCGTCTCCCGTGCAGCAGCAGCGTGTTGGCGTCGGGGAACGGCCGCTGCCACCAGGAGGCCCAGGACGGCAGCGAAGGGGGCGCGGACGGCCGCCGTACCGCGGCCCGGGCCGCTCGCCGGGGGCCCGCCGTCCCGCCCGGGCGTGCCTGCTCCTGCCGCGTGGGGTCCTGCACGTGCTCTCCTTCGGCTGCGACGGACATCACGGTCACAGGGGTGTGCCCGGCCCGGCCCGCCTCACCGCCGGGCGGTCCGTCGGCCGGAACCCGCGGACGACGGTCATCATGGCACCGGACGCGCGGCGCACGGCCCCGTGCCGCCGGGGGCCGTGCGCCGAGGGCCGCGTACCGGTGCTCAGGACCCGGCCGTCGCGGTGCGGGCGATGCGGTCGAGGGTGGTGCGCATCCCGGCCCGGTTCAGTGCGATCCGCCGGGCCGGGTTCGTCCCGGCGAACACGGTGCCCAGCAGGTCGGCCGCACGGGCCCGGACCCCGTCGGTCCGCAGGTCCTGCCAGAACTCGGTGATCCGCGTCCCGCCGCCCTCCGGCTCGAACCGGTAGCCCCAGCGGGCGATCGGCAGACCGAACGCGCTGATGTCGAAGACGAACTCGCTGTTCGGACGCAGCCCGCTGATCCGCCCGAGGGTGGGCCAGAGGAACGGTCCGCGCCGGTTGAACCCGACGAACCGGGTCCCCGTGCGCGCCGGCGGCCGGGGCACCCACACGTACCGGCACTCCGGGCTCCACCGGCCCATGTTCCGGAGGTCCGAGACCAGCCGGTAGACGAGCTCCGGCGGTGCGTCGACGACCGTGCTCTCCTCGAGGCTCCACTGTCGGTCCATGGTCCGCTCCCCTCGTACCCGGTGGGCCCGCCCCACCTTGCTACTCGTCGGTACGTTAGCGGGCGCGGGTGACGTCCGTCCCCGGATCGCTCCGCCGGGGCGGCCCGGAGGTCCGCGTCAGTTCTCGACGTCCTGCGGGTACCAGCGCAGTTCGACCGTGTTGCCGTCGGGGTCCTTCACGTAGACCGACTCGGCCGAGCCGCGCGCGCCCCAGCGCGGGACCGGGCCCTCCAGGACGTCGAACCTGCCGGAGTCGATGACCTCCTGCCAGTCCAGCGGGTCCACGACGAGACAGATGTGGTCGACGTTGGACTCGCCCCGGGGGCGGGAGAAGAGGTCGATGACGGTGTTCTCGTCGATGCGCACGGACGGGAACGACACCTTGCCCGCCCGCCACTCCTCGACCCGCTCGGGGGCGAGGCCCAGGGCGCCGGTGTAGAACTCCAGCGACGTGTCGACGTCGGTGACGTTGAGGACGAGGTGGTCGAAGGCTTTGACTCGCATGATGGGCTCAGTACCTCTCTGGGACGGATCCGGTCTTGATGATCATGGTGACTGCGGAGGCCACGATCAAGGGGCCCGGAGGTCCACGATCCGGACCGGTCGCCTCCGGGGCGGCGGTCCGGACCCCGGTCTCAGACGTGCAGCTCGGCGGGGAAGCCGGTCCAGCGCAGGTCGGCGGGGAGGTGCCCGGTGTCGTTGAGGAACAGGACGGCCGGGGCCCGGTCGGGCGTGTAGCGGATGACGGTCAGTCCGGCGTTGGCGTGGTTGATGCCCATCCAGCGCGCCCTGGGGGCCTCCAGGGCCTCGCGGACGAGCCAGGCGAGGAGGAAGTTGTGCGTGACGACGAGCTCGTGGACCGGCCGGTCGCCGTCGACGGGCCCGGTGAACCGCGCCAGGGCCTCGGCGGCGAGCCCGGGCCCCTGCTCGCGCTCCTCCGCCGGGAACCGGGCGAGGAACGCGAGCATCGCGTCGGCCGACCTCGCGGGCAGCTCCTCGCGCCGCGGCACGTAGGGGACGTAGTCGCCGGCCCGCGGCGACATCCGCAGCGGAACCCCGTCGAGCTGGTCGCCGATCAGCCGGGCCGTCTCCGCCGCGCGGGCCAGCGGGCCGTGGTGGACCGCCGTCAGCGGGGCGCTCCGCAGCCGCTCGCCGAGCAGGACGGCCTGGCGGCGGCCGCGGTCCGTCAACGCGCTCTCGTCCTCGGTCGCCTCACCGTGGCGGGTCAGGTACAGGTAGCGGGCGGCTGTCTCCGTCATGCGCGACTCCTCGGGCACTCTTCATGATCGTGCGAACGTGTGGACGGACGCGGTCCCGAGGTGCACGGTTCCGCGGCCGGAGGGAGAGATCGCCCGTGACGCCGCGCCGCGTCAGAGACGGAGCAGGACCAGAGCCGTGTCGTCGGTCGTCCCGGCGGGCGGGGTGAGCTCGGCCAGCAGGGTGTCGGCGAGGGCCTCGGGAGGGGCGGTCCGGTGCCGGGCGAGCGCCTCGGCGAGCCGGTTCAGGCCCGCGTCGATGTCCTCGCCCCGGCGCTCGACGAGACCGTCGGTGTACAGGGCGAGCACCGAACCGTCGGTGAAGACGGTCTCGGCCAGCGGCCGGGGCGCGGCGTCGGGACGGGCGCCGAGCGGGGGGTCGGTGGCCCGGTCGAGGAACTCCACGGTGCCGTCGGGGCGGCAGAGGACGGGAGGAGGATGTCCGGCACTGCTGTACGTCAGCACGCGGCTTCGCCAGTCGATGACGACGGACACGGCGGTCGTGGACTCGGCTCCGTCGACGTCACGGGAGTACAGGTCGAGGACCTCCAGGGCCTGGGCGGGGCCGTCGGCGACGCGGCAGGCGGCGGACAGGGCGCTGCGGAGCAGCCCCATGACACCGGCGGCGCGCAACCCGTGGCCGACGACGTCGCCGACGGAGACGGCGGTGCGGCCGGGCAGCTCGACGAGGTCGTACCAGTCGCCGCAGACGTTCAGGGCCTCGGCGGCGGGCCGGTAGCGCACGGCCGCGTGATGATGGCCGAGGGGACGCGGCGGGGGCAGCATCGCCTTCTGGAGGTGGAGCGCCACCTCGCGCTCCTGGGCGTGGGCCAGCCGGAGCCGCTCGTTGACCTCCTGGAGCTCCCTGGCGCGGGTGAAGAGCTCGGACTCCAGGGCCTTCGCCTGGTCCCCGCCCCGGGCGGCACGGGCCTTGATCAGCTCGGTGACCTCCTCCACCCGGTGCAGCACCAGGGCGACGGAGCCGTCGGGGGCGAGGACGGGCACGTTGACCGGGCTCCAGTACCGCTCCTGCCAGTGCCCCGGCCGGTCGGGGGACTCCACGTCGTACCGCTGGAGCGCCATGCTGTCGCGCTCCCGGGTGGCCACGACCCGCTCCAGGGAGGCGCGCAGATTGCGCGTGCCGGTCGCGGACGGATCCCCCGGATTGTCGGGGAAGACGTCGAAGAGGAAGCGGCCGACGATCTGCTCGCGGGTCCGGCCGGCCGTCAGGACGTACGCCTCGTTGACGTCCGTGTAGACCAGCCCCGGGGTGAGCAGCGCGACGGCACCCGGCAGGGCCTGGAAAACCGCTTCGTAGTCGATCCCGGGTCCGTTCACCCTTCACCTGCCCGTACGCCGGCGGCTCCGGCCGTGAGACTGCCCCCACGATAGGCCCGCCGGGCGCCGACGGCCTCCGGACGCGATCCGCGCGGTCGCCCCGCCCGGGGCACCGGCGCCGGGCCCGGAGTCCGGCGGGCACGCGTGTCGCGGGCGCATCGAGAAGCGCATACGCTCCCGCAACCTTCCCGTGGCCGTCACGGGGCCCATGAACCTCCCCACCCCCTCGCGCCCCGTGCCGACGGGGGTCTCCGCGTCACGGTGCGGCTCCCGGCACACGGTAGGGGTCACGCGGTCGGTGTCCGCACCGGCCGCCGCAGCAGGTACACCGCCGCCGAGGTGACCAGGACCAGCATGCAGCCCGTGAACACCAGGCCCGCCTGCTCCAGGCCGAGCGGTCCCGCCAGGAGTCCGACCCCGATGACCGGGATCGAGATCCCGGTGTACGCGACGACGAACAGCGTCGAGATGACCGCAGCGCGCTGCTCGACCGGTGCGGCCGCGGCGACGGCGGCCATCGCCGCGCGGAAGGAGAGTCCCTGTCCGACGCCGCCGACGACGGCGGCGAGGACGACGAGCGCGAGGACTTCCACGGACAGCGCGCCCGCCAGGAAGGCCAGGCCGGCGAAGAGCACCGCGCAGCCGAGCGGCAGGGACCGGGACACGCCGAAGCGGCCGACGGCGAGCTGTCCGGCGGTGGAGGCGAAGAAGGCGAGCGCGACGATCAGTCCGCTCACGGCGTGGTTGTCGACGTGGAGGAAGCGCGCCAGGAAGGCGGGGCTGACCGAGGTGAAGACCCCGAACAGGGCGAATCCCGCGAAGGAGGCGATGGCCGCCGGGACGAACACCGGGCGGACCCGCGCGGGCAGCGCCGGCCGCTGGGGCCGCACGGCGGTCAGGGGCCGCGGGTCCCGCACGGTCTCCGGCAGCCGCAGGAGGACGACGGCGGACACGGCCACCAGGGCGAGGTGCACGGCGAACGGGAGCAGGAGCGGTGCGGGGGCGTACTCCGCGAGCAGTCCGGCGAGCAGGGGCCCGCAGCCGAGGCCGCCCATGTTGGCCGCGGTCGCCACGAGCGTCGCCCGGGACTGGCCGCCCGGCGGCGCGAGGTCCATCACGTACGCGGTGGCGGCCCCGGTGAACAGGCCGGCCGACAGGCCCGAGAGGAGCCGGCCCGCGTACAGCCAGCCGAGCGCGTCGGCGGACAGGAAGCACACCGCGCTCGCCGCCGCGAAGCCGAGCCCCCACAGCAGGGTGGGCCGCCTGCCGACGGTGTCCGAGGCGTTCCCCGCCAGGAGCAGGACGCCGATGACCCCGAAGGCGTACACGGCGTACACGACGGTCACCGTCAGCTCGGAGAACCCGAACTTCTCCTGGTACAGGGGGTAGAGCGGGGTCGGCAGCGTGGTGCCGGTCATCCCCACGACGAACACGGCCCCGGCGAGCAGACACCGGAGCCACCCTTGACGATCACCGACCATGCAGCCGACCGTAAACCGCGCCGTCCGCGCCCGCCCGGCGACGCGACGCCCGCGAGCGGGTCGTCGACCGTGGTGGCCCGGGGCGGAGGGGCCGGCGGCGTCGGCCCGGGGCAGACTGGGCGCATGGACGGATGGACCCGCTCGGGCAGCGGCCCCGGGCCCGCGCTGTACGGACGCCTGCGCGTCGAGACCGGCGACCTCGGGCCCGCGCGGTGGCTCACCGAACGCCACCCCGGGCACGGTGACTTCGGCACCGTCGCCGGTGTCGCCGCGCCCGGATTCCCGGCGTACGCGCGCGTGCTGCATCCCGCGGAGCTCGACGAGCGCCCGGTCCGCTGGGACACCGTGGCCGCGGCCCGGGGCGGGCGGGTCGAGGCGCTGACGGACTGGTACGAGGTGATCGGCGCGGACCGGTACTACCAGAACGCGGCGGAGTACGGCCTGCCGGGAGTGTGGGACGAGCACCCCGCCGAAGGACCCACCCCCGAAGGCGTCGCCCGCGCCCTGATCCCCGTACTCGCGCGGCACACGGCCACGCCGGAGAACTGCTGGTACGGGCTGTGGCACGGGTACGGACGGTGGAACTGGGAGGGGATCCCCACCTTCCCCACCCCGGGCCGGGACGAGGTCCTGCTGTCCGGAGGCCTGGCCGACGCCGTGTCACCCGTGCTCATGGAGGACTTCGTCGAACTCCCCGACCTGTGGTGGCCCCGCGACCGGACCTGGTGCGTGGGCGGTGACGTCGACCTGGTGAGCACGTACGTCTGCGGATCCGAGGAGCTGATCGCCGACCTGCTCGCCGAGCCGGGCCTGGAGGTCCACCGGGTCTCCGCGTCCGACCGCGTCGGCTGAGGCGGACACCCCTCCCCCGTGCGGGGGAGCGGGGCTCAGCCGACGTCGTCGGCGCGCAGGGTGAGGTCGAGGAGGCCGGGGAAGCGGGCGTCGAACTCCTCGCGGCGGAGCCGGTTGAGCCGCTTCGGCCCCTGGTCGCGCTGCTCGACGAGGCCCGCGCCGCGCAGCACGGTGAAGTGGTGGCTCTTGGCGGCCCTGCCGACGGGCACGTCGAAGTTGCTGCAGCTGAGCGTCCAGTCGGGCTGGGCGGCGAGCTCGCGGACCAGCTGGATGCGCACGGGGTCGGCGAGCGCGGAGAGCGCGGTGAGGAGGGCGACGTCGTCGGGGTGCGTGTGCACGGGCGCCGCGCGGTGTCCCGCGCCCCCGGTCTGCTCAGCCATGCCGTCGGCTCCTTCGTCGTGGCCCGTGCGCTTGCCCGATGTTCGATGACCATCGTACAGTGCGAGTGTTCGCTTCTCGTTGAACACTCTCTCGGCCCCGTCCGAGCACGCCTCGAAGGATGGTTCGTCCATGCGCGCGATCGAGTTCCCCGAGTACGGCGGTCCCGAGGTCCTGCGACTCGTCGAGGTCCCGGTGCCCCGGCCCGGCCCCGGGGAGGTGGCCGTCGACGTCTCCTGGGCCGGAGTGAACTTCGCCGACGTCAAGGCGCGCGCCGAGGGCTACCGGGTCGACGCGCTGCCCTACCGCCCGGGCCTCGAGGTCTCCGGCCACGTCCGGGCCCTCGGCGACGGAGTCGAAGGCCTCGACGTGGGGCAGGAGGTCGCCGCACTCGTCGGCGGTGGCGCGTACGCCGACGTCGTCGTCGCCCGGGCCGAGAGCGTCTTCCCGCTCCCCGAGGGGCTCGACCTGAGGACCGCGGCGACCCTCCCCACGGTCCTGCCGACCGCCCACGCCCTCGTCCACGAGGTCGGCCGGCTCCGCGCCGGAGAGAGCGTGCTGGTGCACGGAGCGGCGGGAGGCATCGGCACCGCCGTGGGCCAGCTGGCCCGGGCGGCGGGCGCCGGGGCGGTGTACGGCGTCGCCTCCACCGACGCGAAGGCCGCGTACGCCCTGAAGCACGGCTACGACGAAGTCTTCCGCCCCGAGACCTTCGACGAGGACGTCCGGCGGGTCACCGGCGGCCGCGGAGTCGACCTCGTGCTCGACCCGGTGGGCGGCGACACGCTGCGCCGCGGTCTGGGCGTCCTGGCCGTCTTCGGGCGCCTGGTCTCCTTCGGCAACGCCGGCGGCGGCGCCCCGTGGCAGGTCGGCCAGCCCGAGCTCTACGGCCAGGGCCACGCGGTCGCGGGCTTCTCCGTGCTGGGTCTCGCCCAGACGGCGCCCGCCGCCGCGCGCGCCCTCACCGAGCGCGCGCTGCGCGCGGTCTCCGAGGGGGCGGTGTCCCTTCCCGTCACCGCGGAGTTCTCCCTCGCCGAAGCGTCCGAGGCCCACCGGCTCCTGGGCGGGCGCACCTCCACGGGCAAGCTCCTGCTGCGCGTGAGGGACTGACACGCCGACGGCGTGACTACCGCCGGCCGGCACGCGGCGCGACGGCCTCCAGGTCGGCGACGCTGCCCGACATGATCGTCCGCACGTGCGCGGTGATGTGCTCCAGGGGCCAGTCCCACCAGGCCACCGCGAGCAGCCGGGTGACGTCCTCGTCGTCGTAGCGGGTCCGGATCAGGCGCGCCGGGTTCCCGCCGACGATGCCGTAGTCGGGGACGTCGGCGGTGACCACGGAACCGGAGCCGACGATCGCGCCGTGCCCGATCCGCACACCGGGCAGCACCGTCGCGCCGTGACCGAACCACACGTCGTTCCCGACGACGGTGTCCCCCCGGTTCGGCAGGCCGGTGAGCAGGTCGAAGTGCTCCGACCATGAGCCGCCCATGGTGGGGAAGGGGAAGGTCGAGGGCCCGTCCATACGGTGGTTGGCGCCGTTCATGAGGAACCGCACTCCGGTGCCGAGCGCGCAGAACCTGCCGATGACCAGCTTCTCCGGCCCGTAGTGGTAGAGCACGTTCCGTGTCTCGAACGCGGTCGCGTGCTCCGGGTCGTCGTAGTACGAGAACTCCCCGACCTCGATCAGCGGCGAGGTCACGAGAGGGCGGAGCAGCACCACCCGGGGCTGCTCGGGCATCGGGTGGAGGACGGTGGGGTCGGCGGGCACGGGCATGGGGATTCCTCGCTGACGGGGGCGCGACCGGTCCATGATCGCGGGATCACGGCGTCGGCGAAACCGGATTCCCCGGCGCCCCGCCCGCCGCGTCCCCCTCACAGCTGGTGCGTCCACGCGATGACCAGCACGACGCCCGCGGCGCACAGGACCGGCAGGGCGCACACCGCACCCGCTCCCACCTTGCGGCCCCACGTCCAGCCCGCGAGCCGGAAGTGCAGACGGTCCAGGAGCCACAGGACACCCAGTCCGGCCACCGCGAGCGCCAGGCCGACGAGGAAGTGCGCGGCCCACGCCCCGGCCATGCTCGGGCCGCCCCAGGAGTGGTCGTACGGGCCGTGGTCGACCACGGGGTAGAGCACGCCGCGCAGGACGAAGAGGATCTCGACGCCCACGGGGACGAGGGCGAGCAGGCCGAGCGGTACGGACATCAGCGCGTGAGCCGCGAGTCTCCCCGCGCCGGGCCGCCGCGCCGACGACGGGGCGGCGGGATCCTGCCCGTCGACCCGGGCCCACCAGGCCCGTGCCCGGTCCGAGCGCCCGGCCGCCACCAGGCCCAGGGTGATCAGCGAGGCGGGCAGCAGCGAGGCGGCGTGACCGATCCGGCTGACGAACCGCCGGGATGCGACGGGCGAAGCGCCGCGTGCGGTGGAGGATGACATGACCGGTCCCCGTTCTCGTGGCCGTCGGCGCCTGCCGACCCCCGGAGACTAGGAAGGGATCGCCGTCGACCACGTCACACCACGGTGCCGAGCGGGCCTGATACCGGGGTAGGGGGCGCGGTCAGTCCCGCCGGCGGAGGTCCAGCATGCAGAAGACCTTGTCGTGGCGGCGTTCTCCGACGGCCACGAAATCGGGCAGGCGGCCGTACTCGGTGAAGCCGAGCGACCGGTAGAGGCGCAGGGCGTGGGCGTTGTCGCCCCGGGCGTCCAGCGTGAGCACCTCGATCTCCGCCGCACGGGCGTCCGCGATCAGAGCGGCGGTCAGCGCCCGGCCGGCCCCGAGTCCCTGGGCCGCCGCGTCCACCGCGACCTTCTCCAGGTCGGCGTGGGGACGATGGGTCGGGCGGGCGTAGCGGAGCCAGTACCCCAGGCCGAGGAGCCGGCGGTCGAGGTACGCGACACGGAGGGCTCCGTCCCCGGCCCGTGCGGCGGAGACGACGTGATCGAGGAGCGCCGCCACCTCGTCCCGCGAAGGCGGCTCGACCCAGCCGAGCGCGGCCCCGCCGCGCACCAGATCCGTCAGGATCCGGTGGGCCGACTCCGCGCACCCCTCCCACAGATCCGGATCGGAGGCCAGCTCCGCCGCGTCGAGGAGTACGGGCCGGACGCCGGCTTCGTGAGGGTGCGACGGTGTCATGAGCGCCAGCCTAGCCATCGCGGGCGAGCGGGCGTGAGGAGGCGCCCGTCAGGCCCGACGCCGGCCCTTGCGGTGGGGGCGGACGAGGGAGTCGAGGGCGCCCCCCCCCGCCCCCCGGGGGGGGGGGGGGGGGGGCGCGGCCGCGGCCCCCCCCCCCCCCCACGGCGGCCCGGAGGTGCGCCGGTTCGCGGGGGGCCGTCCCGCCCGCGCACCACCAGGACAGCCGTCCCCCGTCCTCGCGCGCGTGCATGCCGAGATGGTGCTCCCCGCACAACGGCCAGGCCCGCCACAGGAGTTCGACCACGGTCTCCTGTGCGGCGTCGGCCACGGCCGCCAGGGCGTCGAGCGGGTCGCCGGCCGATTCCGGATCCAGGCAGTTGCCCTGCCACTCGCCGTTGGCCATGCCCACGTAGACGTGCTCGCCCCCGTCGTACGCGGGAAGTCCCAGCAGCCGCAGGGGGCTCTGGTCCGGCAGGGTCGCGGCGAGGTCCCGGTTGACGAGGGCGAGGGCCCCGTCCCAGAGCGGGTACGCGCCCGCCGGTACGGGACGCGGTTCGGGCGTGTCGAAGAAGGCGCACATGGGCACCATCGTGCCGCGCGCGGCACGGGGCGGACCGGTCCGGCCCCGTCTCCGGGACCGGACCGGTCGGATCACTCGCCGGAGTCGACGGTCGGCCGCCGCAGCTGTACCTCGGCACCCGTCTGCTTGAAGGACTCCGCGGACACCGGGACGAGGACCGCGTCGCGGTGGAAGTCCCGCAGGTTCGTCGAGCCGCAGCTGATCATCGTCGAGGTCAGCTTGGCGCGGGTCCGCTCGACGTTGTCGTACAGGCTGCCCGCATAGGGCACGTAACCGTCGACGCCCTCCTCGAAGACCATCTGGCCGCGCTGACCGTAGCGGGCCTCGTTCTGCGCGCGCCGCGAACCCTCGCCCCAGTACTCCTTGTACCACTGCCCGCCGATCTGCAGCTTCCGCGACGGGCTCTCGTCGAGGCGGGCGAAGTAGCGGCCGAGCATGATGAAGTCCGCCCCCATCGCCAGCGCCATCGCCATGTGCGAGTCGTTCAGCAGTCCGCCGTCGCAGCACAGCGGCACGTACACACCGGTCTCCTGGGCATAGGCGTCGCGCGCCTCGACCACGTCGAGCAGGGCCGAGGCCTGCCCGCGCCCGATGCCCTTCTGCGCCCGGGTGGTGCAGATGGCCCCGCCGCCGATGCCGACCTTCACGAACGCCGCTCCCGCGTCGGCCAGATAGCGGAACGCCCGCCCGTCGACGACGTTCCCCGCGCCCACGGGAACGTCGTCCCCGTACGTCTCGCGGGCGAACTCGACGGTCCTCGCCTGGTACACGGAGTAGCCGTCGGAGGAGTCCAGGCACAGCACGTCCGCTCCCGCCTCGACCAGCGCGGGAATCCGGTCCTTGAAGTCACGGGAGTTGATGCCCGCGCCGACGCGCAGACGCTTCTCGCCGTCCACGGTCGCCCGGTGGAACGTCTTGTGCGCCTGGTAGTCCCGCTTCAGGACGAGGGAGACGACCCGGCTGTCGTCCCCGAGCACGGGAAGGACGTCCAGATGGTGCTGCCAGATCAGCTCGTTCGCCTCGGACAGGGAGACCGTGGCCGGCGCGGTGACCAGACCGTCACGGGCCCGCATCCGGTTGCCCGCCGTCTCGTGGGAGCCGTGGCGCTCCAGGTGGAAGTCGTCGAGGCTGATGATCCCGAGGAACTCGCCCTCCGCCTCCCCGCCCCGCGTGACCACGGCCACGCCCTGCTCGGTGCCGTCCAGCAGCCGGGAGACCTCGCCGAGGGGCGTCGTCGGCGCCACGGTGACCTCGCTGGTCCGGAAGCCGGCCTTGTGCCGCTTCACGGCCAGCACGTCCGCTGCCTGGTCCTCGATCCGCTGGTTCTGGTGGATGAACGAGAGACCGCCGACCTGCGCCAGGGCCACCGCGAGCGTGGGCGACGACACCGCCTGCATGATGGCGCTCACCATGGGGGTGGCGACCCGGATCCCCGGCTCCTCGCCGACCCGGTGCCGCACCAGCGGCGCCCCGAGGTCCGTGTTCTCCGGTGTGCAGTCTTCTGTGGTCAGGCCGGGGATGAGGAGGTACTCGCTCAGCGTACGGGAGATCTCGGGAAGGATTTTCAACATCGTCTCCAGCAAGGAGCCTGCGCACCGGTCGACAACGGAACGGCGGGGCTCGTACGGGCACTGCGGATCGTTGCCTGCTGGGGGCGCACGGAGGGAAGGGGCGCTCCGGAGGTCTCGGAGCGGGCGCGCCCGGCGGGGCAGTGCTCACACGCGCGGCCGGGTCGGCAGCGAGGACACGACAGACCCGAATCCGGCGTTGCTGCACAGGCGTTGACTTCCATCACGCCATACGTGATCTTAGCGCACGGCCCGTCGGTGCCCGTCGGCGCGGGGGACGTCCGGGGCGCGCTGGGCGAGCAGCCGGAGCGCGTCGGCGGACGCGGTGTCGTCGGGGGTGTAGATCTCCAGGCGGTGGTCGGGGCTGTCCGGCTGGAGCCAGACCTGGTACGCGACGTTCACGGCACCGACGGTGGGGTGCCGCAGACGCATGTCGCCGGTGGTGCAGTCGGCGACCTCGGTCCCCGCCCACATCGCGGCGAACCGGTCGCTGCGCATGGTGAGTTCACCGATGAGACGGGCCAGGCTCGCGTCCGCCGGGAACCGTCCGGCCGTGAGGCGGAGGTAGCCGACGTGGACGCGGGCGAGCTCCTCCCAGTTGCGGTGGAGGTCCCGGGTGAGGGGGTCGAGGAAGAACATCCGGGGGACGGAGGGGCGGGTGTCCGGGTGCCCGGGCGCGGTGAAGGCGACGTGCTCGGCGACGAGTGCGTGCCCGGTCCGGTTCCAGGCGAGCACGTCCCCGCGCCGGCCCAGCAGGACCGCCGGGGTCGCCGGGGCCAGCGACCCGAGCAGGGCGAGCACGCGCGGGTGGGCGTCCTCCGGTGGGGGCTCGGCGAGGCCGGCGCGGGAGGGCTGCCGCGCGAGGTTGTGCAGGTGCGCGGTCTCCACGGCGTCGAGTTCCAGCACACGCGCGAGCGCGCCCAGGACCTGCTCGGACGCCGTCTCGGCCAGGCCCTGTTCCAGCCGGGTGTAGTAGCCGGCGCTGACCCCGGCCAGGTGGGCGAGCTCCTCGCGGCGCAGGCCCGGGACCCGGCGCCCGGTCCCGTACGTGCGCAATCCGATCCGGTCGGGGGTGACCCGGTCACGGCGGCTCTTCAAGAACGCTCCGAGGCTCTCCATGCCGTCGAGACTAGGGGGGCGCGGCCGGCGGTGGGTGTACCCGCCGGGTGTACCCACGGCGGGTGGCTGGCTGCCCTCGGCGCCGGGCCCGAGCGTGGCCGGTATGACGCAACGCTCCGCACGCCCGGCCGACACCCGGGCATGGCTCGGCCTCCTGGCCGTACTCGGTCCCGTGCTCCTGGTCTCGATGGACGGCTCCGTCCTGTTCCTCGCGATGCCCCGGGTCAGCCGGGCGCTGGCCCCCAGCGCCGATCAGGCCCTGTGGATCCTCGACGTCTACGGCTTCGCCGTGGGCTCGCTGCTCATCGCGTTCGGGAACATCGGTGACCGGTACGGCCGCCTGAGGCTCCTCATGACCGGCGCCGTTCTGTTCGGCATCGGTTCCGCGGGCGCGGCCTTCGCCCCGTCGGCGGAGCTCCTCATCGCCGCGCGTGCCGTGATGGGCCTCGCGGGAGCCACCCTCCTTCCCTCCGCGCTCGCGGTCCTCGGCGAACTCTTCGCCGACCCGAAGCGGCGGGCGCGGGCCATCGGTGTCTTCGCCGCGGCCTTCGCGGCCGGGTTCGCGATCGGACCGGTCGTCGGCGGCGTGCTGCTCGAACGCTTCTGGTGGGGATCGGTGTTCCTGGTCAACCTCCCCGTCATCGCCGTGTTCCTGTGCGTCGCACCCGGCCTGCTCCGCGAAGTGCGCGCGACCCGCCCCGGACGCGTGGACGTCGTCAGCGTGGTCACCTCGGCGAGCGGTCTGCTCCTCGCGGTCTACGGGCTCAAGCACACCGCGGCAGAGGGGGCGACGGCTTCCGCGGTGCTCGCCGGAGTCGCCGGTGCCGCCCTCCTGACCTGGTTCGGCGTCAGCCAACGGCGCCTCGACCACCCGCTGATCGACTTCTCGCTCTTCCGCGATCGGGTCTTCACCGTCGCCGTCATCACCGGACTGCTGCCCCTCGCCGCGTGGTCGGCCGTCGCCTACCTGGCCGGTGTCTACCTGCAGTCGGTCCTCGGCCTCCCCGTACTCCGCGCCGCGCTGCTCGCGCTGCCGGGAGCCGTCGTCCTGACGGTGACGTGCGTCGTGACACCGGCGCTGGTGGACCGCGTCGGCACCCGCGCCGCGCTGCTCGCCTGCCACTTCTCGATCGCGACGGGACTGCTGCTGCTCCTGCCGGCCGCCGCCACCGGCGGCACGGGCTGGTACGTCGCCTCGACGGCGGTCGCGGGGGTCGGCTACGGCATCTCCTTCGCCGTCGTCGCCGACACCGCCGTCGGAGCGGTGCCGCCGGAGCGGGCGGGCTCGGCCGGTGCCCTCGCCGAGACCGGCAACGAGATCGGCAACGCCCTCGGCATCGCCCTGCTCGGCTCGCTCGCGGCCGTCCTCTTCCGCCTCCACGGCCCCGGCCTCGCCCCGACACTGGACGAGACCCTGCGCGTGCCCGGCCTCGCGGAGGCGGCGGCGTCCGACGCAAGGTCCGCCTTCGTCACGGGCCTGCGGGTGGCCGCCGCTGCGGCCGCCGCGCTGCACGTGGCCCTCGGCCTGGCCGCCCTCCGGTGGCTCCCCCGGCAGGAGAGGCACTGGCCGACGCGGTGAAGATCGGGAAGGATCGCCCCCATGGTTTCGGTTTTGCAGAATGTGGCGATCGACTGTGCGGACGCCTACGAGCTGGCTCGCTTCTGGAGCGGCGTGACGGGCCGTCCGATGGATCCGGAGGACAGACCGGGCGCGCACGAGACCCAGGTCCTCCTCGCGGAGGGCCCGGTGCTGTACTTCAACCAGGTGCCCGAGGCCAAGACGACGAAGAACCGGCTGCACCTGTGCCTGCGCCCCGAGACCTCCCGCGACGAGGAGGTGCGGCGCCTGCTGGACCTCGGCGCCGCCTTCGTCGCCGACCACAGGAACGCCGACGGCTCGGGCTGGGCGGTCCTCGCCGACCCCGAGGGCAACGAGTTCTGCGTCCTGCGCAGCGAGTCCGACCGGGCCGCCGCGGCGTCCTGACGGGCGCGGCGGCCCGGGCCCCGGGTCAGCCGGTGTGCAGCACCCGGAAGACGGAGGGGGCCGACGGGTCCCGGTCGGCGACCTGGACCGGAGCCCAGGTCCACTGCCAGAGGTCGATGCCCGGCGTACGGGAGAACCGGATCGGACCGCGGGTGCCCTCGGCCGTCACGTGCGGCCAGGCCGCGGCGATCGCCGCCCGGTCCGTGCCGTGGGAACGGAGCAGCGCGGCGAGGACGGCGACGGTGTCCCAGCCCTCCAGGGCGACGAAGGAGGGTGCCTCGCCCAGCCGTTCGCGGAGCTCCTCGCGTACCCGCTCGCCGAGCGGACCGAGGCGCTCCGGGAGGTAGCGCAGGAACGGGATCCCGGCGCCGTCCTCGCCCAGTGCCTCGGCCCACCCGGCGAACTCCGGCTGCCCGGCCGGGGCGCCGATCAGCAGGCCGGCGAGCCGCCGGTCGCCCCGGACGGCACGGACGACCGGCACGGCCGGTTCCGGGCTGCCGACCAGGAGGAGAAGCGCCGTCACGTCGTGCTCGACGAGGGCGTCGCACAGGGCCTCGGGGGTGAGCGCGGTCGCGTCGAGCTCGACGACGGAGCCGCCCCGGGGCGCGAGGCGGTCCCGCAGCAGGCGGGTCCCGGTCGCCCAGTAGACGCTCGGCTGGGTCGCCACGGCGATCCGGTCCCGGCCCGTGGCGAGGAGGAAGTCCGCGTAGATCCGCCAGCCGCGTGACTGGGCCGGCGCCACGCGCGCGACCCACTCCGCCGGCTCCTCGACGAGCGCGTCGAGCACGGCGGACGAGCAGAGGAACGGCACGCCGAGGGCGTCGGCCCGGGTGGCGACGGCGCGGGCGACGACGCTGTGGTACTCGCCCACCACGGCGGCCACGCCCAGGCCGGCCAGTTCGTCCACGGCCGCCGCGGCCCGCTCCGGATCGGCCGCGGTGTCCCGGACGACCAGCTCCAGAGGCCGGCCGTCGATCCCGCCCGCGTCGTTGACCTCGTCCACGGCCAGCGTGAGCCCCGCGAGGAGGTGCCGGCCCGCCTCGACCCAGCCGGGGCGCGTGAGCGGGACGAGTGCGCCCAGGCGGAGGGGCGAGCGGTCCGGGTGCGCTCCGGAGGGGGAGGGCGGCGTGCTCATCGGAGGGTGTCTCCCTGGGACGGTGAGGGTGGGAAGGGCCCGGAGGGCGTGGCGGCCGCCCGCAGTGCGGGGGAGGCGGTGAACAGGGCGTGCACGGCCCCGCGTACCTGCGCGGCGACGGCCTCGGGCGACGAGGCGTCGAGCTTGCCGTCGAGGTGCAGGAACGCCAGCCCGTGGACGAGGGCCCAGACGCTGGTCGGGAGGGCCCCCGACGCGTCGGCGCCGGGGAACGCGTCGCGGACGATGCCCTGGACGTACTCCGTGATGACGGCGGTCGCGGCGACGCGCTCCTCGCTGGTCGGGTCGCAGGGTTCCGCGAACATCGCCCGGAACAGGGCGGGGTGGTCGAGCGCGAATCGCACGTACACGACGGCGACCGCGGCCAGGTCGTCCGGCGTGGCGGGCGCGGGGTGGGCGGCGGTCAGGTGCCCGGCGAGCTCGCGGTACCCCTCGGCGGCGACGGCGGAGACGAGGGCGTCACGGTCCGCGTAGTGGCGGTAGGGGGCCGTGGCGGACACGCCGGCCCGCCGGGCGACCGCGCGCAGCGAGAGTCCGGCGCTGCCGTCCTCCTTCAGGAGTTCCCGCGCCGCGCGCAGGCAGGCGGCGCGCAGATCACCGTGATGGTACGTACCGGTTTGCGACATAGCTCACACTCTTCGATGTGTGCGTTGCTTACATGGGCCCTTATGTTTGTGGTGCACACATCGTAGACGAGAGAGATCGGGAGAGGGAACCGGGATGACCAGCGAGCTGTTCTCGGCACTGCCCCTGCCCTCCGGGCAGGTGCTGAACAACCGGATCGCCAAGGCGGCCATGGAGGAGAACATGGCCCGTGACGGCCAGCTCCCCGACCGGCGGCTGCACACCCTGTACCGGCGCTGGGCCGCCGGCGGCACGGGACTGCTGATCACCGGCAACGTGATGGTGCACGCCGAGGCGCTGACCGGCCCCGGCGGCGTCGTCCTCGACGAGCACGCGCCCCTGGAGCCGTTCGCCGCGTGGGCCGAGGCCGGGAAGTCCGGCGGCGGCGCGATCTGGATGCAGATCAACCATCCCGGCCGGCAGGTGGCCTCCGACATGCCCGGCGTCGTCTGGGGCCCGTCCGACATCGGCGTCGACCTGGGCCGGCACAGCGGCCGCTTCGGCCGCCCGACCGCCATGACCCCGCGCCAGATCGAGGACACCGTCGAGCGGTTCGCCGTCACGGCCCGCCGCGCCGAGGAGGCGGGCTTCGACGGCGTCGAGGTGCACGCCGCGCACGGCTACCTCCTGTCGCAGTTCCTCTCGCCCCTGGTCAACACGCGCACCGACCGGTGGGGCGGCTCGCTGGAGAACCGGGCCCGGATGCTCCTCGACGTGGTCCGCGCCGTCCGCGCGGCCGTCTCGCCCGCCTTCGCCGTCGCGGTGAAGCTGAACTCCGCCGACTTCCAGCGCGGGGGCTTCGACGCCGACGACGCGCGCCAGGTGATCGGGATGCTCGCACCCCTCGGCGTCGACCTGGTCGAACTGTCCGGCGGCAGCTACGAGAGCCCGGCCATGGCCGGGCGCCCCGCCGACGACCGCACCACGGCCCGCGAGGCCTACTTCCTCCACCTGGCCGAGGAACTGGTGGGGACGAGCCCCGTCCCGCTCATGCTCACGGGCGGCATCACACGGCGCGCCACGGCCGAGAAGGTCCTCGACAGCGGCGTCGCCGTCGTCGGGATGGGCACCGCCCTCGCCGTCACCCCCGACCTGCCGGACCGCTGGAGGAACGGCCGCGAGGCCGACCGGCCGATGGCGCCGGTCACCTGGTCGGACAAGACCCTCGCCGCGGCCGCCGGCATGGCGAAGGTCCGCCACCAGATGCGCCGGCTCGCCCGCGGCGTGGACCCCAGGCCCGGTACGCACCCGGCGGTCGCGCTCGTCTCGGAGCACCGGAAGCAGCGCGTGGCCCTGCGCGGCTACCGCGCCTGGCTGTCCACCGGCCGCCGAGCGGGAACTTCCCGGTCCTCGCGCGCGTTCCGGAGGCGACCTGATCGTTCTGACGTGTGACACGGCGGCGGTGCGCCGCCGTCGGGGGAAGTGAGCAGCCGATGGCCATGGTGGGCCTGTTCTGGATCGCCGAGGGCGACGTGTACGTGGGGGCCAAGCCGACCGGTTCGGCGCCCGGGATACGACTGAGCCCGGACGGCGTGGTGGCCCTGGGAGACGGGCAGTCCGGCCTCCACCTCTGGGAGGACGTGCGCGCCCTGACCGTGGCGGACGTGCCCGTGAAGTCCCTGAAGCGGCAGGTCGGCGCGGTCGCGGACGTGGCCCTGGACGTCGTCATGAACCTGGGGATGACCCTGGGACCGGGCCTGTCGGGCGAGGCGCCGCCGCTCATGACGGTGGACCTGGAGGCACACGACGGCACGTACGAGCTCAAGGTCCATGTCGCCGCCGCCGTCGGCTACTCCCCGGCGGAGGCCGAGCTCTCCCGCGCCCTCCTGTCCCGTCTCACGGAGGGCGCGGCCACGATGGCCACGACCCTGGCGGCGATGTCGGAGTGGGGCCGCACGGCGGAGGGCGCGACACCCCGCGCGGCGCAGCGGGAGGAGCTGCTGCGACGGTGGGTGGGCTAGAGCCCCTCCGGCGGATCCGTACGGCACGGGTCGCGGTGGCGGCGCGGTTCCCGGGAGGGGCGCCGACCTGTCCACATCGGGTTGCGCTCCCCCCACAGGCGGGGACCATGGAATCAAGAACGGGGATCCGACGCCCCTCGAAGGCGCCCCGCACGCGCCCCGCGTGCGGGCGGATCAGCCGGAGAGCTGTGCGGTCGGCCCCGTCCCGCCCCGCAGCCGATACGGTCGGCATCGACCGCACTCCCCTCAGGAGGCGCCATGACCGTACCCGACGATCCGCTCGGATACTGGACCGGTCGGCTGCTCCGGCTCGGCGTCGGCATCTCGCCCGAGGAGGCCCGGAAGTTCGTGCACGCGCTGTACGCGAAGGCCCAGTCCGACCTCGACGCCGAGCGGGCCGAGGCCGACTTCGAACGGGAGGAGTGAGCCCGGGCGAATGCCGTCGTGGACCTGGTGAGGAACGGAGCTCCGCATGACCGAGACGGAAGCGTGGGGGGACGACGTCTACCAGCCCGACGGCAGCGAGGTCCAGGACGACGCGGGTGTACTGGACTACGAGGACACCCTCGAAGGACCGCTCGGCGATCCTCTCGACGCGGGGTACTCGCCGCCCGAACGGCCCCTCGGTGCCGAGCGCGCGGGTGTGACCGCGGCCGAACGGCAACGGGGCGAAACCCTCGACGAGCGCCTGGCGGAGGAGGAACCCGAGCCCGCCGCCCCCGACGGCGACGGTCTCGGCGACACGACGGACACCGACGGCGAGCTCCTGGACGACCAGGTCGGCGCACGGCGCGCGGGACGCCTGATGTCCGAGGACGAGGGGACGCGCGGCGTCACCTCGGAACTGAACGCCCGGGACCTCGGCGTCGACGGCGGCGCGGCATCCGCCGAGGAAGCGGCGATGCACATCATCGACGAGGAGTGACGCCTCGCCCCGCCCGGTGCGGGTGACCGCCGGCGGGACGCCTCAGCCCGGCCCCGGACCGCGCACCGCCAGGAGCGCCGCGCCGATGTCCGCCACCGCCCGCGGATCGGAGAGCGAGCGGCCCGTCAGCTCCTCCACGCGCCGCAGCCGGTAACGGACGGTGTTGGGGTGGACGAACAGGCTCCGCGCCGCGTCACCAGCCGAGCCCGCGGCGGCGAACCAGTGCTCCAGGGTGCGCAGGAGCCGGGACCGCTCCGCGACCGGAAGGTCGAGCACCGGCCGCAGCACCACCTCCAGCAGGTGCGCGGCCTCCGCGGGCGCCGCGGCGACGACCATGGCCAGCGGGTTGTCGTCGAAGCGTGCCACGCCGGGTCCCGCGCCTTCGAGGCCCGCGAGGGCGAGGCGCGCGAAGCGCAGGGCCTGGGGCGTGTCCCGCAAGGAGTGGAACCGCGGACTGAAGCCCACCCGGGCGCGGGTCCGGCGGAGGATGCGCAGACAGGCCGTCTCCGCGGACGCCGTCGGCAGGGCGATCAGGGCGAGCTGCTGGTCCGGCAGGAGTCTCCACGCGGAGGGCAGGTTCGCCCGGCGCAGCGCCGCCTCCGCCCCGGTGAGCGGCTCCTCGCCGGGCGTGCCCGCCTTCGCCGCCGCGACGGCGTACGGGCCGTGCTCGGGCAGCTCCAGCTCGCGGGCGGTCTCCCACAGCGTGCGGTCGGTGACGATGCCGGTGAACAGCGCCTCCACCAGGGCGGAGCGCCTGGCCTGCCCCTGTGAGGTGAGTTCGGCCGCCGCCTCGCGGTAGGCCACCGCCACCGACTCGGCGTACAGGCCGGACAGCGCCCAGAACTCGGTCGACTCCGACAGCAGGAGATCGTCGGAGACCTCGGGGCGCGCACGGGCCTCGGTCAGGATCTCGGTCCACAGGAACTGGGAGCCGATCCGGTACGCGTGCAGGGTGTCCGCCAGCGGAACGCCCTGCTCCGCGCGGAGCCGCCCGGTCTCACGGGCCGAGCTCGCGTCGGGAGCGCCCCCGACGCGGAGGTGCGTGAGGATGAGGTCCGCGTTGGCGGTGCAGGAACGGCGCAGCGACTCCAGGGGGATCAGCGACTCGTCCTCGTACGCCTCGACGTTCGCGCGGATCCGCAGCGCCATGCGCTCGCCCAGTTCCGGCAGCCTCGCCAGCAGCGCCGCAGCCACACCCGAAAGGATCATCGACGCAGCCTAACGCCCTCGGATGGTGAGCGGGAACAATCCGGGACGCCCCGCGTTGTCGCTGCGGCCATAGGCCGCGGGCGCATGCCCCTGCAAGATGTCGACGATGTAAACATCCGGTGATTCCGTGTAACGGAGGCGGGGCATGGCCAATCTGGCAGGGTTTCTCGTGGAGACGGCCGGGCGGCAGCCCGAGCGGCCCGCACTGCGCCTGGGGGAGCAGGCCATCACGTACGCGGAGCTGGACGAGCGCAGTGCCCGCGCCGCCGCCCTGCTGAGGTCCGAGGGGGTGCGCCCCGGAGACCGGGTCGCGCTGATGCTGCCCAACGTCCCCGAGTTCGTCGTGCTGTACTACGGCGCCCTGCGCGCCGGAGCGGTCGTCGTCCCGATGAACCCGCTCCTGAAGACCCGGGAGACCGAGTTCCACCTCACCGACTCCGGCGCCGTGGTGCTGTTCGAGTGGCACCAGGCCCCGGGCGAGGGCGCCGAGGGCGCGGCCGCGGCGGGAGTGCGGCACGCGGTGGTCGAACCCGCCGCGTTCGCCGCCGCGCTGGCCCGGCACGAGCCGTCGGCCGAGGTCGCCGACACGGCCGACGACGACATGGCCGTCCTGCTGTACACCTCCGGCACCACCGGCCGCCCCAAGGGCGCCGTCCTCACCCACGCGGGGCTGCGGCACAACACCGAGGTCAACACCGTCGAGATCCAGCGGATGACGCCGGACGACGTCGTGGTGGGCTGCCTGCCGCTGTTCCACATCTTCGGACAGATCTGCACCATGAGCGCGGCCGTCCGCAGCGGCGCCTCGCTCGTCCTCGTCCCGCGCTTCGAGCCGGGAGCCGTCCTGGAGGCCGTCGCCCGCGAGCGGGCCACCGTCTTCGAGGGCGTCCCCACCATGTACGCGGCGCTGCTCCAGCACCCCTCGGACGCCGACGTGTCGACGCTGCGGATGTGCATCTCCGGCGGGGCCTCGCTGCCGGTGGAGATCCTGCACGGCTTCGAGCGGCGCTTCGGCTGCCCCGTGCTGGAGGGCTTCGGCATGTCCGAGACCAGCCCGGTGGTCACCTTCAACCACCCCGAGCGGCCGCGCAAGGCCGGCTCGATCGGCACCCCGATCCGGGACGTCGAGGTGCGGCTGCTCGACGACGAGGGCCAGGACGTGGCCCCCGGAGCGATCGGCGAACTGGCCGTCCGGGGACCGAACGTCATGAAGGGGTACTGGAACCGCCCGGAGGAGACCGAGGCGGCGATCCCCGACGGCTGGCTGCGCACCGGCGACCTCGCCCGGGCCGACGACGAGGGCTATCTGTACGTCGTCGACCGCAAGAAGGACATGGTCATCCGCGGCGGCTACAACGTCTACCCGCGTGAGGTCGAGGAGGTCCTCCACGAGCACCCGGCCGTCGCCCTCGCCGCCGTGGTGGGCGTCCCGCACCCCGAGCTGGGCGAGGAGGTCGCGGCCGCGGTCGTGCTGCGTCCCGGTGCCGAGACCACCCCCGACGAGCTGCGCGCGTACGTCAGGGAACGCGTGGCGGCCTACAAGTACCCGCGCCGGGTGTGGTTCGTGGACCGGCTGCCGCTGGGACCGAGCGGAAAGATCCTCAAGAGGGAGATCACCGTACCGGCCGGCTGACCCGGGTCAGTACGGGGTGGCCGCGTTCTGCTCCGCCCACCGCCGCTCGGCGTCGGAGCCGCCCGGCGGGGGCACGAGCCCGTTGATCATCCAGAGCTCCTCGCTGGTCTCGTCGACGTGGAACTCCCAGTGGAGCCCGGCGTGCCGTTCGAGGTACGGCTGCACCATCCGCCTGATCCAGCGGGCCGTCGTGCGCCTGCTGTCCTCGTCGGGATTGTGCCGGGCGATGTGGTCGATGCTGATCCGGACCCCGACGGGGGCGGGCTCTCCGCCGACGTAGAAGTCCTCGGGCCGGGTCTCCCGGAACAGGGTGACCACGTAGAAGCGGGGCAGGCCGGCCTTCTCGTAGTGGTCGGCGACGGACGAGGCGAACCGGTGCTTCTCGTCGTCGGAGAAGACTCCGGGGGTGTGGTGAACGGTCCACAGGGGCATGGTGGTTCGTGTCTCCTTCGTGCGGGCTCAGCCGGCGGCCGAGAAGGTCAGGTCTTCCACGGGGCCGGAGAGGGCGGACTTGACGGCGACGCTGACGTCGTCGGCGAGCACCTCCGTGTGCCCCGCCTCCAGCCCGTCGGCGATCCGCGCGGCCACGTCGGCGGGCTTCGCCTTGCTCCGGTCGAGGGCGGCGACCATGTCGGTGTCGATGAAGCCGGCGTGCACGCCGACGACCTGCGTGTGCTGCGGCGCCAGTTCGAGCCGGAGCGAATTCGTGAGGGACCACGCCGCCGCCTTGGAGGCCCCGTAGGCTCCGCTGCCGGCGAGCCAGGACAGTACGGAGTGCATGTTCACCAGGGCCCCTCCGCCGTTCGCGGCGAGCACCGGTGCGAACGCCCGCGCCACCCGCAGCGGTCCGAAGACGTTGACGTCGAACGTCTCGGCGGCCTGCTCGGCGTCGCCCGTGAGCAGCGGCCCGGGCAGGAGGATCCCGGCGTTGTTGAACACGACCTCGGCGTCGTCGGCGAGCTTCGCGAGCGCGGCGACCGACGCGGCCGCACGCACGTCGAGCGGGACCGTCACCACGCGCGGGCGCTCGTCCGTGTACGGCGAGCGGGAGGTGGCGTACACCTTGCCCGCCCCGCGTGCCAGCACCTCGTCCACGAGGGCGGCGCCCAGCCCCCGCCGCCCTCCGGTCACCACGACCACCCTGCCCGCCAACGCGACCATGACACTCACTCCTCATCTGGCTAACGACTTCGTTAGTCAGATGCAAGCACGCCAGGGCTGAGTAACGCAAGCATTAGTTACAATGGGCGCGTGACGATGAGGTTCGAGAAGAGGCTGAGCGACCGGGACGCGTGGTCGATCGGGGACGGGTGCTCGGCCGGCCGGGTGCTCGACCTCCTGAGCACCCGGACGGTCTTCATGGTCGTGCGGGAGTGCTTCTACGGCACGACGAGGTTCGAGGACTTCGTGACCAGGATCGGCAGCTCCGCGCCCTCGGTCTCCCGCGCCCTCAAGCAGCTGGAGACGGCCGGGGTCGTGGCCCGCACCCCCTACCGGGAGCCCGGGCAGCGGGCGCGCGACGAGTACCGCCTGACGCGGGCCGGAGAGGACCTGCTGCCGGTCTTCCTCTCGCTGGTCCGGTGGGGCGACGCGTACCTCCAGGACGGCCGTCCGCCCCTGGCGTTCGTCGACGCGGACACCGGCCTCCCGCTGAGCGTCCGCGTCACCGCCGACCCCGCGCCGGACCCCTCGTCCGACGACATCGAGATCCGCCTGCACCCCGACCGGAACCGCGCCTGACGCTCGCCCGGGGCAGCCGCACGCGCCTCAGTCCGTCCGCTTCCCGCCGTTGAGGTGGAGCGAGCGCAGGGCCGCTTCCAGGGCGAACCGGTGGTCCGGGTCCAGGAGCCGGTCGCCGAAGTGGGCGTCCAGGTTCCGCAGCCGGTAGCGGACCGTCTGGGCGTGCACGCCCAGCATCTCGCCGACCTGTTCGGCGGGGGCGCGCGTGGAGACGTGGACGCGCAGGGTCTCGATCAGCCGCTCGCGCCGGGTGCCGGACAGCTCGTCCAGCGGGGCCAGCTCACGCGCGGCGAGATGCGCCGTGAGGGCGGGGTCGGACAGCAGCCACAACGTTGTCAGGTGCTCCTCGCAGCGCACGAGGGGGGCGTCCGCCACGACGCCTTCGTCGATGAGCTGCAGGACGCGCCGCGCCCAGCGGACGGAGTGCGCGGCCTGCGCCGGCGGAACGGTCAGACCGACGACGGCGTGGGTCCCGGCCAGGGCCGATTCGAGCATCACGCGCCGCTGCGGGGTGAGCGGGCCGGGGATCAGCAGGTGCGGCTGGGGGAGGGTCAGGTCGGCCAGCACGTCCCGGTCGAGTCCCGCCTGGACGAGCTCGGCGACGGGTGGGCGCAGGGCCACCAGGGTGCACTCGGAGGGGAGCTGCCAGGACGCCTCCTCGCACAGCTCGGCGATCGTCGCCCGGGGCAGCGGGGGACCCGCGACGACGAGGTGGAGTAACTGTCTCCTCCGCGCCGCCACGTCGGACACGGCGCGCGCCTGGGCCATGACGTAGCCCTCGCGCGACAGGGCTTCCAGCTCCTCGACGTAGGCGAAGAGGGCGTCGGCGAAGGCGAGGATCAGGGTGGGGGAGAGGTTGTAGGTGCGGCCGATGCTCTTGGCCCGGCGCAGCGCGATGCGCGCCCCGAGGCGGTAGGCACCCTGGAGGCAGCCCAGGTCGCGGCCCTCGTAGGCCTCCACGCGCCCGAACTTCCGCAGCAGTTCGTCCCGCAGGGCCGACGTCGCCCCCGGGACGGCGACCCGCTCCACGAAGGCAGCCAGGGCCTGTTCCACGCCCTGGCGGATCGCGTCCGAGTGCGGTCCGTTGAAGAGGTGCGCGTAGACGGGGTAGGTCCGCTGGACCTCCATGCCGATCTCTTTGATGAGCCCCGGGATCTCCGGCCTCATCAGGTCGGCGAACTCCCTCGGAAGTGGGTCGAGCGGCTCGCCGATGTTCGGTGACTGTGCGATTGCGGGCATGGACCGATCCCTTGCTCTCCTGCGCGACCGGTGGGGAGCGGCGGTGCGGCGCCCTCCCTGGGTGGTGGGCGCCGCCATGGCCGTCAGGTGCGTACCAACGGGGACTGCTGAAGCTAAATCAACTGCTGTGTGCTGTACACAACTTGCGCAAGAGTTGGTGTGCGCGGAGGCCCGTGGGCCGCCGACTAGGCCGGGAATCGACCCTGGGTGGCCGTTACCTGACGGCCGAGTGCCAGTTCCGGGAGAGGACCTTGCCGGCGTCGGGCGCGACGACCCCGGGGGCGTACAGGCCGGTCAGGTAGGTCTGGGTGTTGTCGAGGGTGAGGCTGTTCCGGCCGGCGGCGGAGGGCAGTCCGGTCTTGAGGTTGACCGCGCCGTTGACCAGCCCGAGCCCGAGGCCGCAGCCGCTGGCGCCGGGGACGGCGAAGGTGGTGTCGACCTGGGTGGAGCCGAGGATGTTGAGGCGGCTCATGTCGCCCTCCTCGTTCGCGGAGCCGTCGCCGTTGTAGCGCTCGACGGAGAAGTCGGGCGAGGTCTTGTTGTTCGGGCGCAGGATGATCGGGTTGGCCTTCGTCCCGATGTAGCAGTTGCTCCCGAGGAACGGGTTCTCCAGGTGGATGCGGACCGGGATGGCCACGATCGGCATGTCGGTGAGGACGCCCGCGATCTGGTCGAAGTCCGACGGCGTGCCGACCGACTCCATGGTGGCGGTGATCTTGTTGAGCTTGGCGTCGGACAGCTGCCGGCAGATGTCGGTGATGAACGGGATGTCGCTCGGGCACATCAGCCCGAGCAGGCCGCCGGGGACGGTGGCGGAGTCCGCGATGAGCGAGCCGGCGGGCGGGGCGACGACCGAGCTGGTGCCGTCGGCGTTCTGGATGACGCCGATCTGGAGGTTCGTCCTCCCCGTGATGACGGTCGTGTTCCCGAGCTTGATGGCCCCGGAGGCCGAGCTGGAGGAGACGCACTGCGGCGCCTGGTCGAGCCCGTCCGTGGCGAGCATCGCCGGGGCGTCGACCGGACAGCGGTCGAACGGAGCCCACCCGCCGTTCAGCTGGGGAGTGGCGGCGGTCGCCGTGCCGAGGGAGGCGAAGGCGCCGAGCGCGGTCAGTGCGGAGAGGGTGGCGAGTCTCGTGCGGGAGGAGGCGAGGGACATGGCGGATGCCTTCCTGGGAGAGGAGGAGGTGGGGTGGATCAGCGCTCGGGCTTGGGGACCACGTACGGCTGGAGGTCCTCGGTGCACTGGGGATCGTCGGTGGGCACTTGGTTGAGCACGGTGCAGG
This sequence comes from Streptomyces sp. NPDC059695, assembly GCF_042733785.1. Classification (NCBI taxonomy): domain Bacteria; kingdom Bacillati; phylum Actinomycetota; class Actinomycetes; order Kitasatosporales; family Streptomycetaceae; genus Streptomyces; species Streptomyces sp. NPDC059695. The sequence goes on from NZ_JBHWFF010000006.1 coordinate 74,670, forward strand.
TCTGACCCTGCATCTGCTTGAGGTAGTTGCCGGAGCCGGAGATGGAGGCGGTGAGGAGCCGGTCGAGGTTCTCCCCGCCCTTGGTGCCGCAGCCCTTGAACGCGGGGATGGTCACCTCGCCCGTCAGGGGGCCGCCGGTGGTCAGCTGGTAGCCCTGGGCGTTGCCTCCGACCGGGATGTATCCCCTGCCCAGCATCACCAGGTGCTTCCCGGGGTACCGGGCGGGTTCGGGCTCGGGTGAGCTGAGCGAGGTCTCCGTGCGGCAGGAGGGGCCCACGTCCAGGGTGACGCCGTTGACCTCGACGTCGAGGACGCGTAGGACGAGGGGGGCCCGGACCGTGTTGTCCAGGTAGTTGTCACCGGTGGCGAAGATGGCGCGGAACAGCGTGCCGATCGTGATGGGACCCGTCTGCTCCAGGACCATGGTCGCCGTGACCGGCGCGAATCCGAAGGTCAGGAGGGTGGAGGTGAACGGCGGGGTCTGCTGGCGCCCCTGGTAGGAGAGCTGGGCCGTCGACGGGGTGAAGAACTGGAACTCGCCGTCCGGCACGGGGGTGGAGGGCGGCTCCGGCAGGCCCTGCTCGATCAGCAGACAGGACAACGGGATGAGCGAGGCTCCGTTCAGCTTCCTCACGTTGGAGTAGCCGGTGATGTACGCCGAGAGCGACACCGGGGTCGGGTTCTCGGTGATGCAGGGCGGGGCGGTCGGCCGGGGCTTGGGAGCGCCGGGTGTGGCCTCCGCCGCCCGTCCGCGGTCCGGCTGCCGTGGGCCGATCGGGTCCTTCGGAGCCTGCTTCCCGGTCCTCTCGGGGGTCCCCGGCCTCGCCGGTGCCGGGCGGTTCGACGGGAGCGGGGGCAGCGGACCGACCGTGGCGGAACCGGACGGCGAAGGAGAGGCCGGGGACGGCGAAGGCGTGCCGGGTTCCCCGGTGGGCAGGTCGGCACCGACCGGAACGGTGGCGAGCACCGTACGCCCCTCCGCGTCCCGGCCGGGTACGCAGGCGACGGAGAGGGACGCGGGGGTGGTGGCCGCGCCGTCGGACGTGCTCGGGGCCAGATCGATCCCCAGGCCCTGGGCGGTGAGCGTCAGACCGCCCGCCTCGGCCGCCGTCAGGGAGGGCACGTCACCGGTCGTGGTGAGCACGAGGGGCCCTTCGGCGGGGACGGCGACGGGCTCCGCCGTACCGCTCCAGGTGACCTCCGCGCGCTGCTCCTTCTGGGACACCCCGACCGCGAGCCGTGTCTCGGCCCGGACGGTGGAGGCCTTGAGCGCGGTGAGTTCGGCCACGGCCGCCGCGGGCAGCTCCACCGTCGTGGTGACGTCGGTGGGCCGGATCTCCTCACCCACGGCGACCCGTTCGGGGAAGACCGCCGTGATGCGCACCGTCGCGGACTGCTGCCCCGAGGGCAGGGTGCAGACGTAGGGCAGCGCGGCGTCGACCTTCAGCGTCCCGACGGCGACGGCCGCGGCCGGAAGCAGAGGGGCGAGCGCCACGAACGCGGCGATCGTCGCGCCGCGCGCGCGGACGCGGGAGGGTCGAGGGGTGGGCCGTGGGCCTCTCATCTGGTGCTCCGCTCGGGTCGTTCGCGAACGCGGGAGGGTGTGTCTCGCCGGTGTGGCGGGACCTACGGGTGGGAGCCGACGACGGTCGGGACGCTGCCGGTGCCGGCCGCCCTGACCAGGTAGTCGCCCCTGAGGGTCGGCCGGGCGCCGAGCGGGGCGAGATCGCCGCAGTTGACCGACTCGACGACGGTGAGCTCGCCGTCGGTGGACGCGACGGCCAGCTTGCCCGTGGCGTTGGCGTAGGTGACGGAGGCGTCGCCCCTCACCCGGAAGACGCAGGCACCGAGGGTGGTCCGGAAGTCGACGCCGCCGAGGTGGCCCGTGGTCGTGGAGGTCGATGCGCCGTAGTCGTGCGCCACGACGCTCCACGGAGCCGACGCGGGCATGCTGGGACTTCCCAGCACGCTGGTGCAGGGTGTCCCGGGCGCACCGAAGACGACCGAGGTGAGGGAGCCCACGGCGGCCGGGTTTCCCGTGGCGCTCCGCAGGGTGCCCGAGGCGGTCGACTTCGAGCACGTCATGATGAAGCCGTTGAGGACGAGCGTCACGTGCCCGGTGCCGGTCGCGGAGACGGCGGCCGGCGACCCGCTCACCGTCCAGACCGTCGAGGGCGACGCCGTGGCCGGGACCGCCGCGAGGACGGCCGAGGCCGCGGCCGCGCCGGCGGCGGTGGCGAGTTTCGCTGTCGGCTTCTTCATGGCCCGGGAGGTCTCCTTGGGGACGGGCGGCGAGCGGGAACGCGGACAGGCCGCGGGGGGGGCGCGCGGGGGGGCGGGGGCGCGCCGCGGGCGGGGGGGGGGGGGCGGGGGCTCATACGAGAAGGAGCGCCTGTGCGGGGTCTGCGCAACCAGAGGGGATGAGCGGGCT
>NZ_JBHWFF010000006.1:77110-119039 GCF_042733785.1 Streptomyces sp. NPDC059695
GGTCAGCGTGGGGCGGGGGGGGCGCGGGCCCCCCCCGCCGCCGCCCGCCCCGCGGGCGGCCCCCCCGGCGGGGGGGCGCGCGGGTCCTGCGTCCTTACGGGTTGGAACCGACGATCGTCGGGATGACGTTGCCCGACTTCACGAGGTAGGTGCCCTTGAAGGTGGGCTTGGCGCCGACCGGCACGGCGGTACCGCAGTTGGTCGACGAGACGACGGTGAGCTCGCCCGCGACGCTGTTGACGGCCAGCGCGCCCGTCGAGTTGGTGTACGTGCCGGAGGCCTTGCCCGTCACGCGGAAGACGCAGGCGCCGACGGTCACCTTGGCGTCGACGTTGCCGACGTAGCCCTTGGTGACGCCGGTCGCCGCGGTGTAGTCCTGCGCCACCACGGTCCACGGCGTGGTCGCGACCGTGCTCACGTTGCCGAGGACGCTGGTGCACGGCGCGCCCGTGGCGCCGAACGCGATGGAGCTGATGGAGGCCACCGTGGCGGGGTTGCCGGTGGCGCTCGCCATCGTGCCCGCGGCGGTCGACTTCGTACACGTCATGGCGATGCCGTTGACGCTGAGGACGACGTTCCCGCTGTTGGCTGCCGTGAAGCTGGCCGGCGTGGGGTTGACGGTCCAGACCGTCGAGGGCACCGCCGAGGCGGGCGCCGCGGCGAGGGCGAACGCGGCCGAGGCGGCTCCGGCGACGACGGCGAGCTTTCTGATGGGCTTGTTCATGGCTCTGGGACTCTCCTTGGGGATTGACCGGCAGAGGGGTGGCCGCGGTGGGGGTCGAGCGGCCGGCGGCCCGACATTTCTCGGCCGCGAAACGAGACGTTACTTGCGGGAAACTTAGCTGAACAATGGCGGAGTCCAAGATTCTTTGGAGATCTCGCATTGCCTGTCAAGTGGGTGAGCGAGGGCGGGGATCCCCTTGGTTCCGGGGTGCGCAATGTCGACAATTCTGATCGATCGTCGAGATCTCGACCTGCTCTCGCCGGTGATAGGAACCGAGGCGGAATTGTCTCCCGCCTGACAACTCCTCCGGTGTCCGATTCCATGCCGGGAAAACTCGGATTCCGGTATTGCCGCGAGAGGTTACTCGGCCGTAGCGTTCCCGGGACGGCGCACCGCCGCAGGTCGGCGCAGCTCTGTATCTCCACGATGACAAGTGCCGAACCCGACCTTGTCTCCGCGGTGACAAATACGGGAGCGGATCAAGAAAAGTGGCACCCGCCTATTGTCCGGATGATCCGGACCGACTTAACGTGCGCCCGCGGCGCACACCCGACGCACGCTTGCTGGAGGTGGGATGGGAATCGAAGTAGTCGTTGAGGGTCTGACCATGTCCTTTGGCAAGCAGAACATCTGGCAGGACGTGTCGCTGACCCTGCCGGCCGGAGAGGTCAGCGTCATGCTCGGCCCTTCGGGAACCGGTAAGACGGTCTTCCTGAAATCGCTCATCGGACTGCTGAAGCCCCAGCAGGGCCGTGTCCTCATCAACGGTGTCGACATGGTGAGCAGTCCCGAACGCGACATCTACGAGACCCGGAAGCTCTTCGGCCTCATGTTCCAGGACGGCGCGCTGTTCGGCTCCATGAGCCTCTTCGACAACATCGCCTTCCCGCTGCGCGAGCACACCCGCAAGCGGGAGTCCGAGATCCGGCGCATCGTCATGGAACGGATCGAACTCGTCGGCCTCCTGGGCGCCGAGGACAAGCTGCCGGGCGAGATCAGCGGCGGCATGCGCAAACGCGCCGGACTGGCCCGGGCGCTCGTGCTCGATCCGCAGATCGTCCTGTGCGACGAACCGGACTCCGGGCTCGACCCCGTCCGCACCGCCTACCTCTCGCAACTGCTCATCGACCTCAACGCGCGGATCGACGCGACGATGCTGATCGTCACCCACAACCTCGACATCGCCGCCACCGTCCCCGACAACATGGGGATGTTCTTCCGGCGCAGGCTCGTCACCTTCGGCCCCCGCGAGGTCCTCCTCACCAGCGACGAACCGGTCGTGACCCAGTTCCTCGCCGGCCGCCGCGAAGGACCCATCGGCATGTCCGAGGAGAAGGACGCCGCCCTCCTCGCCGCCGAGGCGGAGAACCGCGCCGCCCACTCGACGGCACCCCGCGTCATCGTCCCGCAGCTGGAGCCGTCCCCCGGCCTGCCGCCCCGCGCGGCCGTCACACGGCGCCGGGAGCGCGTCCTCGGCATGCTCGACCAGTTGCCGCCCGCTGCCCGCACCGCCATCCACGACACCTACGCGCGCACCGCCACGGCGCCCACCCTGACCCTGCCCGCCACCGGGAGCGGCTCGTGATCACGGGGGCGCTGCGGCAGACCGGCCGCCTCTTCGCCCTCGCCGCCGAGGTGAGCCGCGCCGTCTTCCGGAGGCCCTTCCAGTTCCGGGAGTTCATCGAGCAGTTCTGGTTCGTCGCGAGCGTCACCATCCTGCCCGCCGCGCTCGTCTCCATCCCGTTCGGCGCCGTCATCGCCCTCCAGGTCGGCTCCCTCACCCAGCAGCTCGGCGCCCAGTCCTTCACCGGCGGGGCCAGCGTCCTCGCCGTCATCCAGCAGGCCAGCCCCCTCATCGTGGCGCTCCTGATCGCCGGCGCCGGCGGCTCCGCGATCTGCGCCGACCTCGGCTCCCGCAAGATCCGCGAGGAACTCGACGCGATGGAGGTCATGGGCGTCTCGCCCGTGCAGCGGCTCGTCGTCCCGCGGGTCCTCGCCACCATGGCGGTCGCCGTGCTCCTCAACGGCATGGTCTCCGTCGTCGGCACCCTGGGCGGCTACTTCTTCAACATCGTCCTCCAGGGCGGCACCCCCGGCGCCTACCTCTCCAGCTTCTCCGCCCTCGCCCAGCTGCCGGACCTCTACATCAGCGAACTCAAGGCCCTGATCTTCGGGTTCATCGCCGGCATCGTCGCCGCCTACCGGGGCCTCAACCCCCGCGGCGGACCCAAGGGGGTCGGCGACGCCGTCAACCAGTCCGTCGTCATCACCTTCATGCTGCTGTTCTTCGTGAACATGGTGCTGACCGGCATCTACCTGCAGATCGTCCCGCCGAAGGGAGGCTGACCGATGGCCTCCCCCTTCGTCTGGCTCGACCGGTCCGGCGACCAGCTCCTGTTCTACGTCCGCGCCCTCCTCTGGATCCCGCGGACCCTGCGCCGCTACCTCAAGGAGGTGCAACGGCTGCTCGCCGAGGTCGCCTTCGGCTCCGGCGGCCTCGGCGTCATCGGCGGCACCATCGGCGTCATGATCGCGATGACGCTGTTCACGGGCACCGTCGTCGGCCTCCAGGGCTACGCGGCCCTGGAACAGATCGGCACCGCCGCCTTCACCGGATTCGTCTCCGCGTACTTCAACACCCGCGAGATCGCCCCGCTCGTCGCCGGACTCGCGCTCTCCGCGACCGTCGGCGCCGGATTCACCGCCCAGCTCGGCGCCATGCGCATCAACGAGGAGGTCGACGCCCTGGAGGGCATGGGCATCCGTTCCATGCCGTACCTGGTCACCACCCGCATCATCGCGGGCGTCGTCGCCATCGTCCCGCTCTACGCGATCGGACTGCTCTCCTCCTACCTGGCCTCCCGCTACGTCACGGTCCTCTTCAACGGCCAGTCGCAGGGGACCTACGACCACTACTTCAACCTCTTCCTGTCACCGACGGACGTCCTCCTCTCGGTGCTGAAAGTGCTGATCTTCAGCGTGATGGTGATCATCGCCCACTGTTACTACGGCTTCCGGGCCTCCGGCGGACCCGCCGGCGTCGGCATCGCCGTCGGCCGCTCCGTACGCAACGCCATCGTGCTGATCAGCGTCACCGACTTCTTCCTGTCGCTGGCCCTCTGGGGCGCGACCACGACCGTGAAGGTGGCGGGGTGAGATGAGCGACTCACGTGCCGAGACCGTCCGCCGCCGGTTCGCCGGCGTCGCGTTCCTGCTGGTGCCCGTCCTGCTCGCCTCGCTCGCGGTCGCCGTCTACGACAAACGCTTCACCGACTCCGACCCGGTCACCGTCGAGACCGGCAGCGTCGGCAACGAGATGCACCTCGGCGCCGAGGTGAAACTGCGCGGCGTCGTCATCGGCGAGGTCCGCGCCATCGACGCCACCGACGGCGGAGCCCGGCTCACCCTCGCCATGCGGCCCGGGACCCTGCGTCACGTCCCCGCCGACGTGCGCGCCCAGATGCTGCCCACGACCCTCTTCGGCGAACGGTTCGTGGCCCTCGTCCCGCCGGCCGACGCCTCCGCGGAGCCGCTCGGCCCCGGAGCCGTCATCCCCGAGGACCGCTCCAGCAACGCCGTGGAACTCCAGCAGGTCCTCGACAACGTCCTGCCCCTGCTCACCGCGGTCCAGCCGCAGAAGCTGTCGGCGACCCTGTCCGCCGTCTCCCGGGCCCTGGAGGGACGCGGCGACAAGCTCGGCGAGACCCTCGCCGAACTCGACGCCCACCTGCGTGAGTTCAACCCCCACCTGCCCGCCCTCACCCGCGACCTGAAAGAACTCGTGAAGGTCAGCCACCTCTACGCGGACGCCGCCCCGGACATCGTCACGGCGCTCACCGACTTCACCACCACCAGCGGCACCCTCGGCGAGAAGGAGGGCGAGTTGGCCGGGACGTTCGGCGCCACCACCCGCACGGCCCAGGACCTCACCGCCTTCCTGCGGCAGAACAAGGACAACATCATCCGGCTCAGCGCCACCGGCCGGCCCACCCTGGAACTCCTCGCCGAGTACTCCCCGTCCTTCCCCTGCACCCTGCGCACCCTCGCCCAGTTCGTGCCCGCGATGGACAAGGCGCTCGGCAAGGGCACCGACCAGCCCGGACTGCACGTCGAGGTGACCACCGTCCCCGCCCGCGGCGCCTACACCCCCGGCCGTGACACCCCTTCGTACGGCTCCGGCGGCGGCCCGCACTGCTACCCCGTGCCGTACCTCGGCGTCCCGGCCGCACCCGCCGCACGGGCGACCGCCGCGGCCGACCAGCACCTCGGGCCCGCCAACTCCCCGCAGGAGAACTCCCTCGTCAACGAACTCCTCGCCCCCGCCGCGAAGAAGGCCCCCGGCGACCTGCCGGACTGGAGCAGCCTGCTGGCCGGTCCCGCGTTCCGCGGCGCGGAGGTGACCCTCCGATGACGACACGGCCCACCCACACGCGACGCCGCGGCCTGACCGGGACCGTCCTGAAGTCCCTCGCGTTCGTCCTGGTCACGGCGCTCGCCACCACCGTCCTCGGCTTCAGCATCGCCAACACCGGGATCGGCTCCGCCACCCGCACGTACAAGGCGCTGTTCACCGACGTCACCGGCCTCGTCGAGGGCGACTCCGTGCGCATCGCCGGAGTGAAGGTGGGCGAGGTCACGGACGTCCGCGTCGTCGAGCGGCGCACCGCCCAGGTCACCTTCTCGGTCCGCGAGGACCGCACGCTGCCCCGGTCGGCGACCGCCGCCGTCAAGTACCTCAACATGGTCGGCCAGCGGTACGTCTCCCTCGACCGAGGCACCGGCGACCTCACCGGCACCCTGGAGCCGGGGGACACCATCCCGCTCGACCGGACGACACCCGCACTCGACCTCACCCTGCTGTTCAACGGATTCAAGCCGCTGTTCGAAGGACTGTCACCGGCCGACGTCAACGACCTCGCCGGCTCCCTCGTGGAGGTCCTCCAGGGCGAGAGCGGCACCGTCGACAGCCTCCTGAGGCACATCGGCTCCCTCACCTCCACCGTCGCCGCCAAGGACAAGGTCATCGGCGAGGTCGTCGCCCACCTCAACACCGTCCTGACCACCCTCAACAACCGCGAGGCCGCCTTCGGAGACCTCGTCGTCACCCTCCAGAAACTCGTCACCGGCTTCAACACCGACCGCAAACCCCTCGGCGAGGCGGTCAAGGCCATCGGCGACCTCACCACCACGACCGCCGGACTCCTCCAGGAGGGGCGCGCCCCCCTGAAGAAGGACATCCGCGAACTCGGCCGGCTCTCGGGCACCCTCGGCGACCACACCCCCGCCATCGAGCGGTTCCTCGCGAACACCCCCGGCAAGATGACGGCCCTCGCCCGGCTCTCCTCCTACGGATCGTGGTTCAACCTCTACCTCTGCGAGGCGCGCGTGAGCGGCGTGGGAACCTCCGACGGCTCCAGGCCGCCGACCGGCATCGCCGTGACGGAGCCGAGGTGCCGCGCATGAGCCCCCGCCCCCGGCTCAAGCCGGTCAAGCAGCGCAGCCCCGTCGCCGTGGCCCTCGTCGGACTCCTGCTCCTCGCCCTCATGGCCGCCCTGGCGTACAACGTGGAACGGCTGCCCCTCGTCGGCGGCGACACCGCCTACAGCGCCGACTTCACCGAGGCCGCAGGACTCGACACCGGCGACGAGGTCCGCATCGCCGGGGTCAAGGTCGGCAAGGTCACCGGCGTCGCCCTCGACGGCCCGAAGGTCAAGGTGACCTTCGAGGTCGGCGACGCCTGGATCGGCGACCGCTCGACCGCCGCCATCGCCATCAAGACCCTCCTGGGCGAGAAGTACCTGGCCGTCGACCCGCTGGGCTCCGCACCTCAGGACCCCGGCACCCGCATCCCGCAGACCCGCACCACGTCCCCGTACGACGTGACACAGGCCTTCCAGGACCTCAGCGGCACCGTCGACGCCATCGACACCGAGAAACTGGAGGAGAGCTTCCGGACCATCTCCGACACCTTCAAGAACTCGCCCCCGCACGTCCGCAACGCCGCCGACGGCCTCTCCGAGCTGTCCAGGTCCGTCTCCAAGCGCGACACCCAGCTCGCCCGGCTCCTGGAGAACAGCAAGAAGTTCACCAAGACCCTGGAGGACAAGAAGTCCAGCTTCGAGATCCTCCTGGAGGACGGCGGCTCGCTGCTCGGCGAGCTCAAGAAGCGCCGCGAGGCCATCCGCGCCCTGCTCAAGGGCAGCCGGGCCCTCGGCACCGAGCTCAGCGGCCTCGTCGGCGACAACGACAAGCAGCTCGGCCCCACCCTCAAGGCCCTCAGCCGCGTCACCGGCGTCCTGGAGAGGAACAGCGGCCAGCTCGACAAGACGCTCGCACTCATCGGCCCCTACTACCGGCTCGTCGGCAACACCCTCGGCAGCGGCCGCTGGTTCGACAGCTACCTGTGCGGCGTGGTGCCCCGCACCTATCTGCCCGAGGCCTCCCAGCCCACGACCGGATGCCTGCCGCCGCGACAGACGGCGAAGGCCAAGGGGAGCGGTGAACGATGACCAAGCCCAGGAAACCGCTCGTCGCCGGGCTCGCCCTCGCGGTGCTCGCCGCCTGCGGCCTCGTCGCCGTCCGCGTCCTCGACGACGACGGCATCCGCGTCACCGCCTACTTCGACCGGGCGGTCGGCATCTACGCCGGATCCGACCTGCGCGTCCTCGGCGTCCGCGTCGGAGAGGTGGAGTCCGTGGAACCGCAGGGCACCCGGGTCCGCGTCGAACTCCGCCTCGACGAAGGCGTACGCGTCCCCGCCGACGCGCGGGCCCTCGTCGTCGCACCGAGCATCGTCGCCGACCGCTACGTCCAGCTCACCCCCGCCTACAGCACCGGCCCCGCCCTCGCCGACGGCGCCCAGCTTCCCGCCGCCCGCAACCGCACCCCCGTCGAGATCGACCAGCTCTACGCCTCGATCACCGAACTGAGCGACGCGCTCGGCCCCGACGGCGCCAACTCCGCCGGAGCCCTCTCCGAACTCCTCGACACCGGAGCGAAGAACCTCAAGGGCAACGGAACGGCCATCGGCACCTCCATCGAACAGTTCGGCAAGGCCGCCAGGACCCTCGACGGCAGCAGCGAGAACCTGTTCACCAGCCTCAGTCAGCTGCAGACCTTCACCACCATGCTCAAGAAGAAGGACGGCGACGTCCGCACCGCGCAGGAACGCCTGGACGAGGTCGTCGGCTACTTCGCCGAGAACAAGGACGACCTCGCCGGCGCCCTCAAGGAACTCGGCAAGGCCCTCGCCCAGGTCAAGACCTTCATCAAGGACAACCGAGGCGAACTGAAGAAGAACATCGACCGACTCGTGCCCCTCACCCAGACCCTCGTCGACCAGCGGGCCTCCCTCGCCGAGGCGCTCGACGTCGCCCCGCTCGCGGCGGGCAACGTCGTCAACGCGTACAACAAGGACACCCGCACCCTCGACGGCCGCGCCAACCTCAACGAGATCAGCATGGGCGGACCGCTGCTGCCCCTGCCGGTCACCGGCGGCGCGTCGGCGAGCACCGGAGAGGGGGAGCGGTGAGACGAGACGCCCTGCCCTCCCGGAAGGCCCTCGGAGCCGGCGCCGTCGGAGCCGTCGCCCTCGGCCTCGCGATCGCCGTCGTCCTCGGCGCGGTCCCCGCCAACCCCGTCCGGTTCGACGGCATCGAGGACCTGCCGCTGCCCGGCGGCGCCGACCTCGGCTCCCACCCGTACACGGTCACCGCCGAACTCGACGACGTCCTCAGCCTCGTCCCGCAGTCCGCGGTCAAGGTCAACGACGTCGCCGTCGGCCGCGTCACCGCCATCGAACTGGGCACCGGCACCTGGACCGCCCGCGTCACCCTGGAGATCAACGGCGACGTCCGGCTCCCCGCCGACGCCGGCGCCCGCCTCGAACAGTCCAGCCTCCTCGGCGAGAAGTACATCCAGCTCGTCGCCCCGCGGAAGGACACCGGCACCCGCCTCGCCGACGGCAGCGTCATCCCACTCGCGCGCACCAGCCGCAACACGGAGGTCGAGGAGGTGTTCGGCGCCCTGTCACTCCTGCTCAACGGAGGCGGCGTCAACCAGCTCAAGACCATCACCCGGGAACTCGAGGCGGCCCTCGGCGGACGCGAGCCCGAGGTCCGCTCGATGCTGAACCGCGTCAACACCCTCGTCACCACCCTGGACGCCCACCGCGGCGACATCACCCGCGCCCTCGACGGCGTCAACCGGCTCTCCGCCACCCTCGCCGGACGCAGGAAGGACGTCGACACCGTCCTCACCGGCCTCTCACCCGGCCTGAAGACGCTGGAGAAGCAGCGGGGCTCCCTGCTCACCATGCTGCGCGCCCTGGACACCCTCTCCGACGTCGCCGTCGCCACCGTCGACGCGAGCAAGAAGGACATGATCGCCGACCTCAAGGCCCTCGCGCCCACCATGACCGCCCTCGCGGACGCCGGCGCCGACCTGCCCGACTCGCTCCAGGTCCTCCTCACGTACCCCTTCACCGACGAGGTGATGCGCGGCATCAAGGGCGACTACCTCAACACCTACCTGCACCTCGCGGCCGCCCCCGGCACCGAGGTCATCCCGCCCCTGATTCCCCGGCCCGACCCCTTCCCGCCCGCGCCCACCACCCCGCCGGGCTCCAGTGCCCACGGGCGGGCCGGGGGCACGAACAGCACCCCCTCGGCGCTGCCGCTCCCCGCCGTGACGACCAGCACCCCACCGGCACCCGCCACCACACCCAAGGACGGAGGCGAGAAGCGGTGATCACCCGCACCGTACGGCTGAAGAACCTCGCGTTCCTCGTCATCGCCGTACTCGTCCTCGGCTTCGTCGGCATCCGCTACGCCGACCTCGGCCGCTACGCCGGCGTCGCCGACCACTACACCGTCCGCGTCCACCTCGCCCGTACGGGAGGCCTGTTCACCCACTCCGACGTCACCTACCGGGGCGTCTCCGTGGGCCGCGTCGGCGCCATCGACCTCACCGCCGACGGAGTCGTCGCCGAGCTCCGCATCAAGAACTCGGCACCCCTCATCCCCGCCGACGCGCGCGCCGTCGTCGCCGGACTCTCCGCGGTCGGCGAGCAGTACATCGACCTGCGCCCCGAGAGCGACGGCGCCCCCTACCTCGCCGACGGCGCCCGCATCGAACAGTCCGACACCGAGGTCCCGGCCCCCGTCACCGACGTGCTCGCGAGCATGAACGACCTCACCCGCTCCGTACCCCTGGACTCCCTGCGCACGGTCGTCGACGAACTCGGCAAGGCCTTCGAGGGGCACGGCGACGACCTCCAGATCCTCCTCGACAGCGGCAGCAGGTTCGTCCAGGCCGCCGACCGCTCCCTGCCGGCCACCACCCGGCTCATCGACGACGGCGAGACCGTCCTGCGCACCCAGGCCGACGAGAGCCGGGCCATCCGCGACTTCGCCACCGGCGCCCGCGACCTCGCCGCCACCCTCAAGGGTTCCGACGCCGACCTGCGCCGCCTCCTCGCCGTCACACCCGACGCGACCGGCCAGGTCAGCGGCCTGCTGCGCGACCTCGACCCCAGCCTCAGCGTCGTCCTCGCCAACCTCCTCACCACCTCGGAGATCGCCGTCACCCGCCAGCGCGGCACGGAGGAACTCCTCGTGAAGTTCCCGGCGGCCGTCTCGGCGGGAGCCACCACCGTCGACGGAGGGCACGTGAACTTCGGCATGGCCGTCACCTTCTTCAAGCCGCTGCCCTGCACCGCCGGATACGGCGGCACGCGCTACCGCAACGGACTCGACCTGGGCACCGCGCCCGCCCTCAACACCGGCGCCTCCTGCACGTCCCCGGCCTCCACCGGGGTCAACGTCCGCGGCTCGGCCCACGCCCCCGGCAGCGGCCGCGTCCCCACCCCCGCCCGGCCCGGCTCCCTGCCCTCCGGCGGCGCGGGCACCACGGCGGACACGCAGCAGACCCTGCCCGGCGCGCTCGCCCTGGCCGGCCAGGCCGGCGGCCCGGCCGACATGGCGGGCCTCCTGGGCCTGGACACCGGGAGCACCCGATGAACCGCGCGAAGGTCCTGGGCACCGCGGCCCTCGTCGCCGCCCTCGGCTTCTGCGGGACCGGCGCGTGGACCTACGCCCAGGCCCGCACCGACGAGGGGATCGGCTTCAGCCGGGAACGCGACACCGCTCTCGCCGAGGGCCGCAGCCGCCTCACCGTCCTGAACACGCTCGACGCCTCGACGCCCGCCCGCGCCGAAGCGGGGATCCGGGCCTGGCGCGAGGCCTCCACCGGACCGCTCCGCACCGAACTGGGCCGCACCGAGCCCGCGGTGGGCGCCTCGGCGCGCGCCACGGTGACCGAGGCGGCGCTCACGGCGCTGGACGCGCGGGCCGGTACGGCGAAGCTCATCGCGACCGTACGCATCGACGTCACCCCGCGCGGAGCCTCCGCCGCGACGAGCGACCGCAAGCGCCTGGAGGCCGTCCTGACCCGCTCGGGCGACGACACCTGGCGGGTCGCGGCCCTGAGCGCGGTGCCCGTCGCCGGGGCGGAGAACAGCGGGAACGAGGGCGGCAGGGCCGAGGAGGGCGGGGACGAATGACGCGACTGCTGCGCGGGACGAAGGACGAGACCGACGGGAAGGACGACGGGGAGTCCCCGGAGTCCCTCGCCGACCCCGGCCCGGACGGGGCCGAAGCCGATCCCCAGGCCGGAGTCGCAGCCGCCGCCTCGGACGGGGACGAAGGCGCCCCCTCTGACGGAGTCGCTGCCGATCCCTCGGAAGGGGACGAAGCCGAGGGATCGGAAGGGGACGAAGCCGACCGCTCGGAAGGGGACGAGCCCGGGGCCGCCGCCACGGACGGAGACGGAGCCGCCCCCTCGGACCGGACCGCACGCCGGCCCGCCGCGCTCTGGCGGCGGAGCGTCCTCGCCGCGGGCCTCGCCGCCCTCGTCCTCGGCGGGAGCTGGTTCTTCCACGCCGCCCACCAGCTCCGCACCACCCCGTCGGCCCGCAACCACGCGCTCACCGACACCGCCGCCACCGACCGCGTCAGCGGAGACGTCGCGGACGGCCTCGCCCGGGTGTTCTCCTACACGCCGGCCGACACGGACGCCGCCGAACGGTCCTCCCGCACCGTGCTCGCCGGGCGCGCCGCCCGCCAGTACGCCGAACTGCTCGCCCAGGTCCGCGCGAACCTGGTGGAGCAGCGGATCACCCTCTCCACCCAGACCGTCCGCACCGGCGTGATCGAACTCGAAGGGGACAGCGCACGCCTCCTCGTCTTCCTCGACCAGACCTCGCGCCGCGACAAGGCCGCCGCCACGTCCGCCGCGGCCCAGCTCACCGTCACCGCGAAGTACCGGGGAGACCGGTGGCAGATCGTCGACATCAAGGCCCGCTGACCATGAGCGGGAGACAGGAGAACCCCATGACACGCCAGGTCCGCGCCTCGGCGGGCAACCGGCCGGTTCTGGCCGTGGCCCTCGTGCTCACGCTCGTCGCGGGCGGCTTCGCGGCCTGGGAGGGACGGGGCTGGTACGCCGCGGCCCACGACGACTCCGCGGCGTACGCCGTGCAGCGCGACCGGGCACTCGCGGCGGGTGAGCAGGCCGTGCAGAACCTCAACACCCTCGATCACCGGCAGGTCGACCAGGGACTCGACCTCTGGGAGACCTCGACGACCGGCGAGCTGCACCAGCAACTGGTCGACGGGCGCAAGGAGTTCACCAGCCAGGTGAGGACGGCGAAGACGGTGACCACCGCCCGGGTGCTGTCCGGGGCCGTCACCGAACTCGACGACCGCGCGGGCCGGGCCCGGCTGCTGGTCGCGCTGCGCATCACCGTCACCACGCCCGACAGCAAGAGCTCGGAGAAGGACAGCCGCATGCTGGGCGAACTCACCCGCACCGACGGCCGGTGGAAGCTCAGTGCGCTGGGGCAGGCCCCCGTGGGCGGCACGGCGACCGGCTGACCGGACCGTTCCGTACGCGCGAGCCACCAGCACCCGAAAGGACACGCACGATGCCGACGCCCCGCCACCACCTCAACCGTCAGCGCCGCCGCCAGGCCCTCGCCGACCAGCCGGCCACCGCGCCGAGGGCCTCCGCGGCGAGGACCCACGCGGCCGTCGCTCTGCTGCCGGAGCCCGTGACCACGCCCGAGCGGGAACCGGAGGCGGTGCCCGACGGGGGCACCCCGGCTCCGGCACGGGACACGACACGCCGCCGGTTCTCCCCCCTGGTGGTGCTCTGCCTCCTGACCCTCCTCCTCGGCGGCTTCGCCGGGTGGGCGCACAGCAGGGCGGACGGGCTGCGGGACGACCCGGCGCGCGGCAACACCGCCCTCACCGACCTCGCCCGCACCAGCGAGATCAAGGGGCAGACCGCCGCGGCCGTCGCCGCGCTCTTCTCCTACGACCACGCCGACACGGGGCCCTTCGAGCGGGCGGGAAAGACCCTCCTCACGGGCAAGGCGGTGGCCCAGCACAAGGCGCTGTTCGGTGGGGTGCTGGCCCAGGCGGCCCGGCAGAAGACGGTGATCACCACGACGGTCACCGACAGCGCGGTCGAGCGGATCGACGGGGACCGTGCCCGGGTGCTGGTCTACGCCGACCAGAGCAGTGTGAGCACGGCCGGATCCGGCAAGGCGAAGGCGGACGACCAGGGCGTCTACGCGGGCGCCATGTTCGCCCTGGACGTCGTGCGCCGAGACGGCCGCTGGCTCGTCGAGGGCATCGACACCTTCGGCCGGTGACGGTCCCGGGGGTCTCCGCTCAGGGCACGGAGCGGACGACGACGAGCGAGCCCTGATAGCTCGACCGTGCGCGCAGATGGCCGAGGCGCTCGTCCCAGGCCCCGGAGTCCAGGTCCTCGCGCAGGGTGCGGTCGAAGTGCTCGCGGGTGTCGTCGCCGACGAAGCTCCAGGCGGAGCAGGCCTGTCGGGCGGCGGGGTCGAGCAGCATCTCGGGGCGGCCGTAGTACGCCTCGTTGAAGCCGTCGGTGCAGTCGAACGGGATCGGGACGGCCTCGACGGAGACCGTGCCGCCGAGGGCGTCGGCGATCTCGGCCACGGGCGGGTACCGGCGGGCCTCCGTGTCGAGGACCTCGGGGGCGTACGCGTACAGCCAGAAGTCCCGCACGAGCGCGGGGTCGCAGGTGAGGACGGTGACCGGGCCGCGCGTGACGCGGCGCATCTCCCGCAGGCCGGCGGGGACGTCGCTCCACTGGTGCACGCTGAACAGGGTCATCGCCGCGTCGAACGCGTCGTCGGGGAACGGCAGGTCCTCGGCGACGGCGTCGACGGCCTGCGGGAGGCCGTCCGGGCGGCGGGCGCGCATGGCGGCGGACGGTTCGACGGCGGTCACCGTGCCCCCGATCCCCTCGTACGAACCGGCGCCCGCACCCACGTTGAGGACGGTCCGTGCCTCGCCGAGGGACCTGGCGATGAACCGCGCGATGCGCTCGTCGGGCCTACGGGTCGTCATCTGCCTTACCTCGCCTCGTGAGCAGGAACAGCGGAAGCGGACGGAGCCCCTCGGGACCGACGCCGCTCGGCGCCGCCGCTCGGCAGGCGCACCACCATCCTGTATTTGCGGGGAGTGGTTCCGCAATCACCTCATGAATGCTTGGTGCATCACCCAGTTCGAGGAGTATTTGTGATGTGGAGCTTTGGAGGTGCGAACAGGAGGCGGGCGTCAGGGCCAGAGCCGGCGGCGCTGCCACCCGGCCGGCTCCCTCTCGTACCGGAGCCGCACGTGATCGCGGCTCCGCGCGGCCTGCCAGAACTCGACGACATCGGGAACGAGCCGGTAGAGGGTCCAGGCGGGGTCGACGAGGTCGGGCCGCTCCTCGATCCTGGCGACGCTCTCCTTGAGCGCCCGGTCGCGCGCGTCCGGGTCGGTGAGGTAGCGGCTCTGCCGGCCGAGCAGGGCCTCGGCCCGCGCCGTGTCGGAGCGGGCGAGGAAGTCCGCCGCCGCGCGCTCCGCCGCCTCGGCCCGTACCGCGCCCCGCACGCGGACCTGGCGGCCGAACTCCGCCCAGTAGAAGGTGAGCGCGGCGCGGGGACCCCCGGCGAGCTGGACCCCCTTCGGGCTGGCGGCATGCACCGCGAACTGGAAGCCCGACGGATCCACGTTCTTGAGGATGAGCACGCGGGCGTCGGGATCCCCGGCCTCGTCCACCGTGGACACCGTCATGGCGTGCGGGTCCGGGATCCCGGCGTCGACGGCGGCGGTCAGCCACGCGAGGAACAGCGCGGAGGGTTCGGCGGGAGCCGTCTCGGGGGCGAACCCGGGCATCGGGCGGTCGAAGACCTCGATGCCGCGCAGCCAGTCGCGCACGGTCGGCGAACCGTTCTCGGACATGTGCATCTCCCCATCTCCTGGCGGGTGGTGGTGATCAGAGGGTGACGACCGTCGCCTCGGTCGCCTTGACGCTGGTCCAGACGGACACCCCGTCGGCGAGGCCGAGTTCGGCGGCGGCCTGCGGGGTGATCTCGGCGACGAGGTCGGGGGCGACGTCGGAGGTGACGAGCACCCGCAGCCGGCTCCCGCTGGCCGTGATCTCGCGTACGGTGCCGGGCCAGACGTTACGGGGGCTGCCGGCGGGCTTCTCGCGGTGGACGGACACCGCCTCGGGCGCCACGATCGCGAGCGCCGGGGTGCCGGCGGGCGGCGGATCGGCCGCGACCAGGGTGCCGCCGTCCGCCAGGGCGAGGCCCTCGGGCGTCGCGGTGCCCGGCCAGGCGTTGCGGCCCAGCATGCGGGCGACCCAGGGGGACCGGGGGTGGCGGGTGACCTCGGCGGGGCCGGCGTCCTGCAGCGCGCGGCCCTCATCGAGGACGAGCACGCGGTCGGCGAGGGAGACGGCCTCGACGGGGTCGTGGGTGACGATGAGACAGACGCCGCCGAATCGCGCGAGATGGGTGCGCAGGGTGTGCCGCACGTGGCCGCGGGTGGTCTGGTCGAGGGCGGCGAGCGGCTCGTCGAGGACGAGGAGCCGGGGGCGGGCGGCCAGGGCCCGGGCCAGGGCGACCCGTTGGGCCTGGCCGCCGGACAGCTGTCCGGGGCGGCGGTGGGAGAGGTGGCCGACGCCGAGCCGGTCGAGCCAGCGCTGGGCCTCGCGCCGCGCCCGGGCGCGGGCGACGCCCTGGGCGCGCAGGCCGTACGCGGTGTTGGCGAGCGCCGACATGTGCGGGAAGAGCGCGCCGTCCTGCGGGACCCACGCGACCCTCCGCCGGTGCGGGGGCAGGGCGGTGACATCGGTGCCGCCGAGCGTGAGGTCCGCGTGCGCGCGCGGGGTGAGCCCCAGGAGGGCGCGGAGCAGCGTGGTCTTGCCGGCGCCGTTGGGGCCGACGACGGCGATGGTGGTGCCCGGCTCGGCGTCGAGGGTCAGCCGGGTGAAGCCGGTGACCTCGGCGTGCAGCGCCCAGCGCTCCCCGGACTCCTCGGTCTCCGGGGGGACCTCCGCGGTCCCGCTGGGGGCCGGTCCACCCGGGGCGCCGGTGTCGGGTTCGGGTGCAGGTGCGGGACGGGGGTTCCGGGCCGCCGGGGTTCCGGTCCAGCGTCCGCGCAGGGCGACGAGGACGGCCATGGCGATGGCGAGCAGCAGGAGGGAGACGGAGGTGGCCGCCTCGGGCTCGTCCTGGAGGAGCAGGTAGACGTGGAGCGGGAGGGTCTGGGTGGTGCCGGGCAGGTTGCCGGCGAAGGTGATGGTCGCGCCGAACTCGCCCAGGGCGCGCGCCCAGGTGAGGGCGGACCCGGCGACGACGCCGGGCGCCACCATGGGCAGCGTCACGGTGAAGAAGACGCGGACCGGTGAGGCGCCGAGGGAGGCGGCCGTCTCCTCGTACCGCGGCCGGAGCCCGCCGAGCGCGCCCTCCAGGCTGATGACCAGGAACGGCATGGCGACGAAGGTCGCCGCCAGGACGGCACCCGAGGTGTGGAACGGGAGCGTGATCCCGAACGTCGACTCCAGCCAGGGACCGAGGAGACCGCGCCGGCCGAAGGCGAGCAGCAGCGCGACACCGCCGACGGTGGGCGGCAGGACCATCGGCAGCAGCACCAGCGAGCGGACGAGGGCCTTGCCCGGGAAGCTCACGCGGGCGAGCAGCCACGCCAGCGGCACCCCGAGCAGAAGGGAGAGCCCGAGCGCCCAGAACGAGACGAGCAGCGAGAGCTTCAGCGCCTCGACCGTCCCCGGTGCGGTGAGGTGCCCGGCGAGCTCGCTCCACTTGGTCCGCACGAGGATCCCGACGAGCGGCAGCGTCAGGAGCGCCACGGCCAGCAGCGCGGGCAGGGCCAGCGTGAGCGGCGGACGGGCACCCGGCCTGCGCGTGCCTTCTTGTTTCATCGAGTGACCCCGCAGAGACGACGACATGAGGACGAGGGTCTGTCCGTTCCCCCGGGACGGACAGACCCTCGTGATCCGAACGAGCCGGGATCCGCTACGGCTTCTGGAAGCCGGCGTCCTGGAGGATCTTCTGGCCCTCGGGCGAGGAGAGCCAGGCGACGAACGCGGCGGCGGCCTCGGCGTTCTTCGAGTCCTTCAGCGTGGCGGCCGGGTACTCGGCGATGGCGTTCTGCGCGTCCGGGATCTCGACGGCGTCGACCTTGTCCTTGGCGCTCTCGGCGTCCGTCTTGTAGACGAGACCGGCGTCGGCCTCGCCGAGCTCGACCTTGCTGAGCACCGCGCGCACGTTGGGCTCCTGGGAGACCGGCTTCACGGTGATCTTCTGGGCGTCGAGGACCTTCTTGCTGTACTTGCCGGCCGGGACCTCGGGCGCGGCGAGGACGACCTTCAGCTTGGTGTCGGCGAGGTCCTTCAGGCTGCCGACCTTGTGCGGGTTGCCCTCGCCGGTGGCGATCACGAGCCGGTTCTTCGCGATGACGGCCGGGGTGCCCGTGTCGGCCTTCACCTTGTCCATGCTCTTGGTGTCGGCGGTGACCAGGACGTCGGCGGGGGAGCCCTGCGCGACCTGGGCGACGAGCTCCTGCGAGCCGGCGAACGAGAAGGTGAGCTTCGTGCCCGGGTGGGCCTTCTCGTAGGCGGCGCCGGCCGTCTTGAAGACGTTGGTGAGGGAGGCCGCGGCGAGGACCGTGAGGTTCGCCTCGGGCGCGGCGCTCGGGGAGCCGGAGGCCGTCGAACCGGCGGTGTCCTTCTTGGTGTCGTCGCTCGAACAGGCGGCGAGCGGCACGAGGAGCGCGGCGGTGAGGACGGCGGCGGCCGTACGGCGTCTGGCGGGCGTGAGGGTGAGGGACATGAGGGTCTGATTCTCCTTGGGGACGAACGGAAGACGTACGGGGGCCGGCCGCGCCGACGGCCGAAGTCCTGCGGGGCGGTACTGCGTGACGGGTGGTCAGGTGCGGTCGATGTGCACGCTGGTCGATTTCACGCGGGCGGTGGCCTGCATGCCGACTTCCAGTCCCAGCTCCTCCACGGCCTCACGGGTGAGGAGCGAGACGAGGCGGTGCGGCCCGGCCTGGATGGTCACCTGGGCCGCGATGTCACCGAGCTTGATTCCGGTCACGATGCCCGGGAAGGCGTTGCGCGCCGAGGTGTAGGACGCGTCGTCTTCGTCGCTCTGGCCGATCTCTTTGGAGAAGGCGGCGAGCGACCGGCCGTCGATGACGCGCCGCCCGCTCTCGTCGCGGTGCGTCGCGACCCGGCCGGCGTCCGCCCAGCGCCGCGCGGTGTCGGGGCTCACGCCCAGCAACCGTGCGGCCTGCCCGATCGTGTAGGACTGCATGTGCCACACCGTAGGGCGCTCTTCCTCTCATCTGCAACAACCCCGTAGGACTCTCCATCGCGAATGCGAGATGCCTTGGAGAAACGTACGGGGTGGACCGCGGAGGGCGGATGGGGCGGGTGGAGATCCTCCATCCCGGCCCGCTCGATCCTGGGGGAACATCCGAGAGGTATTTCGCCCCTCTGGCTTGGCACCTACGATGAAGCGACTCGTATTCGCCTGGTGAATGTGAGGGGCGGGCTCGGCCCGTGAGCACACAAGGAGTTCCGCATGCAGGTCGATCACCTTCTCCGTCTCGACCGTCTCGACCTCTCTCTGGTCTGGGGGGACGAGGCGCTCCTCGGTCAGGAGATCGGCGGAGTGACAGCGACCGATCTCGAGGATCCGGCGCGGTTCCTCCAGCCGGGTGAGGTCGTGCTCAGCGGCCTCGTGTGGTGGGCGCCTGACGGCGATCCCGCCAAGACCGACCGGTTCGTGTCCGCCCTCAGCGAGGCGGGCGCGGTGGCCCTGCTCGCCGGGGAGGAGACGCACGGGGAGGTGCCGGCGGAGCTCATGGAAGCCTGCCGGAACCACCGCGTCGCCCTGCTCGGCGTCCCCGCGCACACCAGCTTCCGGGCCATCACCGAGGCCGTCTACCTGCGGCAGTGGGGCGAACTGAGCCGCCGCCCCACAGATCACTACGCGCTGCCGGAGAACGTCCGCGTCGACCTCGACCGGGCTCTGGAACGCGGCGCGCCGCCGAGCGAACTCCTCGACCTCGCCTTCGCCCACCTCGGCACCCCCGCCTGCCATCTGCTCAGCGGCAGCGGACGCACGGTCGCCCGCACCACGACGGCGCCGGAACTCCCGGCCCGGCGCGCGGTGGAGACGCTGCGCGGGCGGCACGGCGCCACGGTGCGGATCGAGGCCGACGACAGCGTCTTCGACGCCTGGTACCTGCACCTCCCGGAGGACGGCCAGGCGCCTCCCCGGATCCTGCACGAGATCGGCGAGCTCGTCGGCCGCCACCGCCGCCGCCAGGACCGGCGCACGGCACCCCGCAGACGCGCCCAGGAGGCACTGGTGGCCCGGGTGTGCGCGGCGTACGGGGAGGTGAACGGCCTGGAGGAGGCGCTCCGTTCCTGCGGGCTCGACGCCGCCCCCGCGTACACCGTGGTCGTCGCCGCCTCGGGCGGCTCGGGAGACCGGGGCGACGCCGCCGCGGCGCTCACCGAGGCGCTGCGGCACCAGACGTCGGTCGCGTTCGCCGCCGCCGGACTCGGTGAGGGGGAGGCCGTCGCGGTGCTGGCCCACGAGCCGGGCCCCGGCGAGGAGGTGCCGGCCCGGCTCCGCGAGGTGTGGCCGCTGCTCCACGCCTGCCGGCCCGGCGCCGCGCTGCACGCCGGCGTCAGCGACCCCGTCCGCAGGCCTGCCGACCTCCGCGGCGCCCTCGCCCAGGCCCGCTACGCCCTGGAGGGCGCCCGCTCCACGGCGCCGGGTGCGGCCCGGGTGGCGCGCCTCGCCGACCTCGCGGACCTCAGGACGCTGCTCGCCGGTGTCCCGGCCGACGTGCGGGCGGTGTACCTGGACACCGTCCTCGGGCCGCTGCTGCGCGCCGGGAAGGGTTCGCACGCGACCCTCCTGGAGACCCTGGAGGTCTTCCTGGCGCACAACTGCTCCTGGGCCAGGACCGCGGAGGCCCTGCACCTGCACGTGAACACCGTGCACTACCGCATCGACCGCATCCAGGCGCTCACCGGCCGGGACCTATCCCGCCTCGACCACAAGCTCGACCTGCGGGCGGCGCTGCTCTGCCGCTGAGCGGGGGCGCGGGTCAGGGCAGGTCGATGTGCACGCTGGTCGACTTCACGCGCGCGGTGACCGTCACGCCGACGTCCAGGGCCAGTTCGTCGACGGCCTCGCGCGTCAGCAGCGACACCAGGCGGTGCGGCCCGGACTGGACCTCGACCTGCGCCGCGACGTCGTCGATCCGTACGGCCGTGACGATCCCGACGAACGAGTTCCGCACGGACGTCGGCACGTCGTGCTCCGGCACGGCGTGGAGCCCGGCCCCGCGCTCCGCCGCGAAGCGGGCCAGCGCCACCCCGTCGATGACGCGCTTGCCGGCCCCGTCGCGCTCCATGCCCAGCTTGCCGCCGTCCGCCCACCGGCGAACGGTCTCCGAACTCACTCCGAGCAGCTGCGCGGCCTGCCCAATGCTGTACGACGGCACACCGGCACTCTAGGCCAAGGAAGCCCCGGGAGGCGCGCCCCCCGGCGTGCGGTGCCGTGCATGATGGCAGCGGTCTTTCCGGAGGGGGCACAGATGAGCCGACAGGATCGCGCGGACGCCTTGGACGCCGAGTTGACGACCCGACCGCTGCCGCCGGCGGCCGTGTCCGTCCTGGGCGGGTGGCTGGCGGGCACGGGGGCGCCGTACGCGCGGGGCACGGGGGCGCACGCCGTGCCGTTCGCGCCCGAGCGCTGGTCGAGCGTCCCGGCCTGGCCCGCGTCGGCGGCCCCGGCGGCGGGCCCCCTCAGCCGCGCCCGGGTCACGGACGTCGTGCGCGAGGCGGTACGGGGCGGCCGGTGGACCGAAGCACTCGCCGTCCCGTACGCCTGGGGGCACGGAGGCACCGGCTACGGTCCCCACCGGCTCCGGAACATCCTGGCCGCGCCGCATGCCCCGCGTGTGCTCGCGGAGGCGGCCTCGGTCCTGGGTGAGGACGGCGCGGTCGAGGCCTATCGCGTGCTGCGCGGCGCGCTGAAGGGACTGGGACCGGCGTTCTTCACCAAGTTCCTGTACTTCGTCGACCAGGCCGCGGACGCGCCCGCCGCCCCTCGCTCACCCGCCGCCCCTCGCGCGCTCGTCCTGGACCGGAAGGTCGCCCGCGTCGTGCGGGCGCACGCCGCTCGCGTCGGACGCGAGGCCGACCTGCCGGCGGCGGCCGGGACCGCGGCCTGGATCTGGTCCGACGGCGGCTGGACGGAGCACCGCTACGCCGTGTACCTGCGCTGGGTCGCCCACGCGTCCGGGCAGCTCGCCTCCGCCGGGATCGGATGGCCGCAGGACAGCCCGGACCTGCTCGAACTCGCCCTGTTCAGCGAGGTCTGGGATCCGGCGCGCTGACTCCTGGCCGGAAGGCCCCCGTTCAGGGGGTGGCGCCGGGGGCGCCGAGGGTCCGCCACCGGCTGCCGCGGGTCCGGACGTGGACCTCCGCGACGTACCGGCGGGCGACCTGGACCCACGCGGTGTGCTCCCGGACGACCACCGGCTCACGTCGTCGCCGCCAACCGCGCCTCCGCCCCGTCCAGGAGCGTGTCGAGGACGAGGGGATAGGCGCTGTCGTTCATCCGGCCCGCGAGGAGGCGCGCGGTGGCGGCGATGTGCGGATGGGTCGCGGCGGGCAGCCGGGCGTAGGTCGAGGTCCACATCTCCTCGTCCGCCTCCCGGACCTCGTCCTTGATCGCCAGCGCGCCCGCGTCCAGGGCGGCGAAGGCCAGCGCCAGGTCGATGAAGGCGTGGTAGACACCGACGGCGTCGGCGTCGGCGAAGCCCGCACCGCGCAGGATGCCGAGGATCGTCTCGTCCACCTCGATCTCGCGCGGACGGCCCGTCACCCGGCTGGCGGTCAGCAGCGCCGCCTGGGGATGGGCGAGGTACGAGGCGTGAATGGCCAGTCCCAGGGAGCGCAGGTCGGCGCGCCACGTGCCGGTGGCCGTCCAGCTGTCCAGGGCCCGGCCCATCAGCTCCTCGCCGATGGCCCGGGTCAGCCCGTCCAGTCCGGCGAAGTACCGGTACACGGTGCTCGGGTCGGCCCCGAGCGCCGCACCCAGCCGACGGGCGGTCAGCCCCGCGCTCCCGTGCTCGCGCAGCATCCGCAGCGCCGTCTCCACGATCAGCCGCTCCGACAGCACGGTGCCCTGGCGGGTCGGCCGCCGCCTGCGCCGCTCCGCCTCGGGGACCACCTTCTTCGGCACCGCGCCACCACCCCGTCGCCACCCGCGTGTCCTTATGCCAACGTCGTAGACTTTAACTGCCGGGGTCGTGTTCCATCGAGGCGTCCCCGGGCGTTCGCCGGGACGGACTCGACGAATGGGTGTGTGACATGCGTGTACTTCTCGTGGGTGCGGGCGGCGTCGGAACCGCCGTCACCCGCATCGCGGCCCGCCGCGACTTCCTGACCCACATGGTCGTCGCCGACTACGACCTCTCCCGCGCGGAGGCCGCCGTGTCCGCGCTCGACGACCCGGACGGCCGGTTCGCCGCCCGGCGGGTGGACGCCTCCGACGAGGCCGCGGTCCGCGCCCTCCTCGTCGAGGAGCGCTGCGACGTCCTGCTGAACGCGACCGACCCCCGCTTCGTGATGCCCCTGTTCCACGCGGCACTCGCCGCGGGCACGCACTACGTCGACATGGCGATGTCGCTGTCCGTGCCCCACCCGACCGCCCCCTACGAACAGTGCGGGGTCAAGCTCGGCGACGAGCAGTTCGCCCTGGCCGGGGCCTGGGAGGAGGCCGACCGCCTCGCCCTGGTCGGCATGGGCGTCGAACCGGGCCTGTCGGACGTGTTCGCCCGCTACGCGGCCGACGAGCTCTTCGACGAGATCGAGGAGATCGGTGTCCGCGACGGCGCGAACCTCACCGTCGAGGGGTACGACTTCGCCCCCTCCTTCAGCATCTGGACCACCATCGAGGAGTGCCTCAACCCGCCCGTCGTCTACGAGAAGGACCGCGGCTGGTTCACCACGGCGCCCTTCAGCGAGCCGGAGGTCTTCGACTTCCCCGAGGGCATCGGCCCGGTGGAGTGCGTGAACGTCGAGCACGAGGAGGTTCTCCTCATGCCCCGCTGGGTCGACGCGCGCCGCGTGACGTTCAAGTACGGCCTCGGCGACGACTTCATCGCCAAGCTGAAGACCCTCCACGAGCTGGGCCTGGACTCCACGGCGAAGGTCACCGTCCCCGGATCGGACGGCCCGGTCCAGGTCTCCCCGCGCGACGTGGTCGCCGCCTGCCTGCCCGACCCGGCCACCCTCGGCGACCGCATGACGGGCAAGACCTGTGCCGGCACCTGGGTCAGGGGAACCAAGGACGGCGCGCCACGCGAGGTGTACCTCTACCACGTCGCCGACAACGAGTGGACGATGCGCGAGTACGGTTCCCAGGCCGTGGTCTGGCAGACCGCCATCAACCCGGTGATCGCCCTGGAGCTCATCGCCGCCGGCACCTGGAAGGCGAGCGGGGTCCTCGGCCCGGAGGCGCTCCCGCCCCGCCCGTTCCTCGACCTGCTGGGTGAGTACGGTTCCCCGTGGGGCCTGCGCGAGGAGCGCTGACCGGCAGCGCACCGAAGGTCCCGGGGGCCGCCGGGCTCAGGGCCGCCCCGGGGGCCGCCGAGGTCACGGCCGGTGCCGCTCGAAGCGGAGGTATCCGTACCCCTCGCCCTCCCGCGGTGCCCGCGTCCAGGAGCGGGTGGTGAAGGTGCGGAGCCTGCTCCTGGTCAGGGCGAGCCGGGGCAGCGAGAGCCCGAGCGCGGTGTGCAGCGCCCGAAGGGCCCGTCGCACGCCCTCCTCCTCGCGGTCCTCCGGGCGGAAGAGCCGCGCCGGGTCCAGAGCCTCGGGAAGCGCGCCGGAGCACTCGGCCTCCGCACCCCGCACGGTCAGGGAGCACAGCTCCTCCCCGTCCTCGGCCACCGACAGGTGGAACGCGCCCGTACCGTCCCCGGGGGACCGGCGCCAGGGGTCGCACCACACGGCGACCGCCCGGCCGGACGCGGACGCGGCCGCGGCGGGAGACCGGAACGTCGGCGACAGACGCGCACTCGAGTAGCCGTCGAAGGCGAAGGCCCACGCCTCCGCCGTGCGGCCGACGGCCACCACGGCGCGGTCCTCCCAGAGCTCCACCCCCTCCCGCTGGTGGGGCCTGGGAGCCCGCCAGGACGTGGTGCGGGCATCGACCGGCCCGCTCAGCTCCTCGCCCTCCTCGCCGATCAGGGCGGGCAGCCGGGCCGGGTCGGCCCCCTCCACCCAGACGCAGCGGAATCCGTCGAACGACTGCTGGTGCGCGACGGGCTCCGTCAGCCAGACGAGGCCCGGCGGGTCGAGGTCCGGCACCGGTTCGGGAGCGGGACCCGACTCCCCGGCCCGCGGCGTCGCGAGGATCTCCCGCCCGCGCTCGGGGGTGACCAGCACGCCCAGAAGGGGATCGGCGAGCAGCCCGACCGGGGCGATGAGCGAGGGACCCGGCGCCTCCCACAGCGGCAGCGCCTCCCGCAGGATCCGCCAGGCTGCGTCGGTCGGTCCCCAGCGGGCGGACTCCCGTGCCTCGGCGACGGCCCTGCCCCACGGCCCGGGTGGCGCGTAGCGGTGCGTGCCGTCCCGCAGCGAGCCCAGGACCGTCTCCAGCGCTTCCCGGGGAACCCCTCGGGCCGTCATCGTCCCGAGCCAGTGGTCGTCCCCGCCGGGCCTCCACTCCCCTCGTGCCGACGGCGCGGCCTGCACGGGGAGGACCTCGGGGAGATACCGGGGGTCGGCCGCCAGGAAGCCGTAGTCCGGTGAGGTGCCCGGAGCCATGAGGTGCCGTATCTGGTCGAGGAGGACACGGCCTCCCGGCCGCCCGAAGGAGCGTGCCTCCTCGAGCACCGGCACCGCCTCCTCGTACCGGCCGCGCAGGGCGAGCCGGCGGGCCCACTCCACGCGGGCGTCCTGGGCGCGCGTGGTCGCGTTCACGAACTCGGGGCTGCCCGCCCGCTCGGCGTGGAACCCCCGGTACATGGCCTCCATGTACGCGCGGAACGACGGATGCCGGTCGGGCACCTCACCGCTCCACCCCTTGTACACGTACAGCGCCCACTCGCCGTCCTCGTCGAGGTCGCCCGGGTCGAGCAGCGCGTGGGACGCGTCGGACTCCGTCTCCAGCCGCAGCGCCCTCCGCCACATCCCGGCCAGGAGGA
This sequence comes from Streptomyces sp. NPDC059695, assembly GCF_042733785.1. Lineage (NCBI taxonomy): Bacteria > Bacillati > Actinomycetota > Actinomycetes > Kitasatosporales > Streptomycetaceae > Streptomyces > Streptomyces sp. NPDC059695. The sequence continues at coordinate 102,470 of NZ_JBHWFF010000006.1, forward strand.
CCTCCTCGGCGCTCGGTTCCTCACCCAGACGCTCCTCGTACAGCGCGGTCATGGCGTGCGGATCGCCGAACCACTGGATGTCCGCGGCACCGCCGAGCCGGTGGATCGCGGCCGGCTGCTCCACGACCCACCCGTCGCTGACGGCCAGGAACTCCCGGTACGAGGGCGGCAGCCGCACTCCGAGACGCTTCTCGGCCGCGACGATCGCGGCCGCGTCCGCCCCGGGCTCACCGAGGGGGATCCCGGACTCCTCGCCTTCCGCGTCGGGGTGCGGCACCCACTCGTCCTGCCAACGCCGCAGGAAATCGTGCCAGTTGAAGGACTCGTGACTCATGGTTCGGATGGTGTCATCCGGGACTGACAACGTCCCCGGCCCCTCGCGCCGGAGCCTGAACCGGACCGTTCCGGACCGTTCCGGACCGGGACCGGACCGGGACCGGAGGCCCCGAACCGGCCCGACCACCGCCACAGGTCCCGGCAGGGGGGTGCCTCAGTAGCGGAGCAGACCCCCGTCGACGCGCTCCCAGGCGGAGCGGAGTTCGGCGAGCCGCGTCGGCTCGAACCGTGCCCGGTCGGCCTGCTCGCGGGAGTCCTCCGACAGGTGGAAGAGCTGGTCGCGGCCGGACTTGCCGCGGTAGTACTTCCAGTCGCCGCGCCGCAGCGCCCGCTCGCCCCGCACCCGCCAGAACAGGTCCCGCTCCGGCACCTCGGCGCCGCGCAGCAGGTGTCCGGCGAGGCTGGTGCCGTCGAGGGGGTACGCGGGGTGGGGGCGGGCGCCGGCCAGTTCGAGCAGGGTCGCCGTCCAGTCGGGCGAGAACACCGGCAGGTCGCTGACCTGGCCGCCGTCGATCCGGGCGGGCCAGCGCAGGATCGAGGGGACGCGGATGCCGCCCTCCTGGAGCGAGCCCTTGTTGCCGGCCAGCGGCCAGTTGTACGAGAACCGCTCGCCGCCGTTGTCGCTGCCGAAGAAGACGAGGGTGTCCTGCTCCTGACCGGAGCGCTTCAGCGCCTTCAGGACCTGTCCGACCGAACGGTCGAGGTCCTCCACCATCTCCTTGTACTTCTCCACGGAGCCGCCGTCCTGGTGCCAGAGGGCGGAGCCGTCGCCCGCCTTGATGCGGCGGACGATCTCGTCGCTCGCCTCCTTGTCGCCGTCGGCGATCCAGGGCCAGTGCGGGGTGGTGAAGTTCAGGTTGAGCAGCCAGGGCTTCTCGTGGTCGCGGGCGACGTACTCGCTCGCCCGCTCGGTGAGGATCCGGGTGTAGTAGCGCAGGTCCTTGTACTCGGCGTCGCCCTCGTAGAGGTCGTACTCGCCGCCCAGGCCCAGCTTGGAGTAGTACTCCAGCGCCCCGCCGAAGTTGCCGAAGAACTCGTCCCAGCCCGAGCGGGTGGGGGAGTAGTCGGGCAGGTAGCCGCAGTGCCACTTGCCGATGAGGGCGGTGGCGTAGCCGGAGTCCCGGAGCAGCGAGGCGAGCGTGGGGTGGGTGGGCTCCAGGCCGACGGACCTGTCGGCGATCGGCTCGGCGAGCCCGCCCTTCGTACGGCCCGGGTAGCGGCCCGTGTAGAGGCTGAAGCGGGTGGGGGAGCAGGTCGCGGAGCCGGAGTACGCGTCGGTGAAGCGGACGCCCTCGCGGGCGAGCCGGTCCAGGTGGGGCGTGTGGATGTGCGGGGAGCCGTACGAGGAGAGGTCGGCCCAGCCGAGGTCGTCGCCCAGGATGAAGAGGATGTTGGGCCGCCGGGAGTGGCGGCGCGGCTGGGCGGCCCGGAACGGACGCTCCCGCGCGTCGGTCGCGGGGGCCGCCTGCGCGGCGGGCGCGGTGGTGCCGAGGGCGGCCACGGCGGCGGCGCCGGCGGCGACCCCGCCGAGGGCACGGCGGGACAGGGGCGTGGACATACGGGTCTCCAGAAGGGCGTGCGGACGAGCGGGCATGCCTCCGGGGGCCCGGCGGGCGGGGGACGGTGCCGCGGGCGGGGCGTGCGGAGGAGCGTGGTGGTTCGGCGGGGTGAGCGGACCCGGCCGTCAGGGGCAGCGACAGACCGCGCCGGCGACGCGGACGAGGTCCACGTGGCGGCGCCGGACGAGGGTGACCGATCGGTCACGCATGGGCTGCATGGGGCAGGAGTCTTGCCGGGCCGGGAGGGTGCGTCAACGGCGTACGCCCTGGTTGACGCGCGTAGTTCGCGTGATCGACACGCTCGTGCAATGCGGGGAGGCGTGCCGTGCCGCGCCACGTCGTGGGAAGGGCTGCCGGACCGTCACCCGGCGGTCGTCCGGGGAGGGAGCCGCGTGCGGTGCCGGACGTTCCCGGCGCCGCACGCGCGTCACGGGGTCGCCGTCCCGTTGTCCCTTCGGGGTGTGCCTGCGGCGGTGTGCGGGGTCAGGCGGTGTGCAGGGTCAGGCCGTAGCGGCCGAGGATCTCGTTGACCGGCTGGAACCACGTCTCGCCGCCGGAGGAGCAGTTCCCCCAGCCGCCGGAGGTGACGCCCTGCGCCTGGTCGCCGCTGAGGAACGAGCCGCCCGAGTCGCCGCCCTCGGCGCACACACTGGTCTTCGTCATCTGGTGCACGGCGCCCTGGCTGTAGTTGACGGTCTCGTTCTTGGCGAGGACGGTCCCGCAGTGCCAGTGGGTCGTCGACCCGGACCGGCAGACCGAGGCGCCGACCGGCGCCTCGGCGGAGCCCCGCACCAGCTGGTCGGGGACGGTGCCCCAGCCGAGCACCACCGGCACGGTCCACCAGCCGCTGTGGATGCCGACGTACGCGTAGTCGTCGCCGGGGAACGACGAGCCCTGGAAGGTGCCCATCGCGGACCCGTCCCAGCCGCGCACCGAGGCCCCCGCCCCGCCGCAGTGCCCCGCCGTGACGAAACCGCCGTACACGGAGAAGCCGATCGAACAGCGGACGTTGCCGGTGTAGTACGGGTCGCCGCCCACGGTGCCCGCGGCGTACGTGCGGGGTGCCCCGGCCGTCTCGGCGACGGTGACGGGACCGCCGGCCCGCGCCCGGTCCACGAAGGCCCGTACGGCGGGAGTTCCGCGTTCCGCCCGTACGACCGTGACGACGACGCTGTTCGACCGCGGGTCGACGTGCCAGCCGGCGACACCGGCGGGCGCGTCGAGCGCGTCCAGGCGCGCCGCGGCACGGTCGAGCGCGGCGGCGCCGTGCCGGACGAGGCGGGTGTCGGCGCCCAGCGCCCGGACCTCGGCCTCCTCGGCGGGGTCGGTCAGGGCGACGACGAGCCGGCCCGTGGCCGGGTCGAACCACGAGCCGCCGTAGGCGCTGCCCGACGTCCGCCGGGCCGCCTGTTCCACGGCCGCGGCCGCCTTCTCGGCGCGCAGCCGCTCCTCCGCCCGGGCGGCGGTGAGTCCGAGATCCCGCCGCATGGCGTCGAGCAGTCCGGCCGAGGCGGCCGGCGCGGTGGCGGAGGGCTCCGGTGGCGGGGTCGCGTCCGCCGCGCCGGTGGCGGCGCCCAGTCCGAGCGTCACGAGCAGCGCGGCGAGGGCGGCGCGCAGGGGGGTGGTGCGTTTCACGAGTCCTCCTGGGGTGGGGAGTCGAACGCTTGAGAGCGCTCTCAATGAACGCCGGGCGCCACGCTAACGGGCTTTGATTGTCAGGTCCATACCAAGAATTGGCCTCGGTGCGCCGGTCGCCCTCCGGCCACCGCTCTCTGGCGGGGCGCGGGCTCGCAGATGTTGTGCACCTGCATGCGAATGTAGTACTTCTTATACATGAGCGAGCAGGTGCACAACAGGCTGGCCGTTGTCAGAGCAGAGCGGAAAGTGTCGCGCCAGGCACTGGCCGAGGCAGTGGGCGTCCACTACCAGACCATCGGCTACATCGAACGCGGCCAGTACAACCCCAGCCTCGACCTGGCCCTGAAAGTGGCCCGGTTCTTCGGGCTCCCGGTGGAGGCGCTGTTCTCCCTGGAGCCGTTCCAGCCGCTCACCGACGAGGTCTACGGGAGGAAACAGAAATGACCGCGACGCGCTACGACCGACGGATGTACGCGGTGATGAACGACCGCCGGGCGGCCGCCGCCTACGCCACCGCGCCCCGGCGCCGCCTGCTGGTGGGGGCGCACATCGCCCTCACCGCCATCGGGGTGGGGGCCTGGATCGCCACGGTCTTCGGGCCCGGATACGGGCAGCTCGTCGTGGTCGTCGCGGTGCTGCTGCCCTGGATGGTGCTCACCGGCATGCTCAACGGATCCACGCGTGGACTGCTCGAACTGCGGGGCCGCATGCTCGACGAGCGCCAGCTGATCGAACGCGACCGCGTGCGCGCCCTGGCCCACCGCATCACCCTGTGGCTGCTCCTGGCCGTCGCGGGCGGCGTCGGCACCTACGGGCTCCTGACGGACGCGCCCCTGCGGGCGGCCGTGACCCCGGTCCTCGTCGGCGTGCTCGCCGTCCACTGGATGATGCCGCTGTGGGTGGCGGGTCTGCGGGTCCAGGACGACCTGGGCGACGACGTCGGCGACGCGTCCTGAGACCCGCCGCGATCAGGCCGTACGGGGGGCGGCCTGCTTCGCGGCGGTGACGAAGGCGCGGATCAGGGCGTGGTCCTTGACGCCGGGGGCGGACTCGACGCCGCTGGACACGTCGACGCCCCAGGGCCGTGCCCTCTCGATCGCCTCGGCCACGTTGTGCGGTGCGAGGCCGCCCGCGAGCAGCCACGCGCCCTCGGGGCGGGCCGACGCGAGCAGCGAGAGGTCCCAGGGCTCGCCGGAACCCGCGCGCGGAGAGTCGAGGAGGAGGACCTCCTCGCCGTGGGCGCCGACCCGCGTGTCGGGCCGGTCGCTCAGGGACGTGGCCCGCCACAGCCGCGGGAAGACCTCGGCCGCGGCCGCGAAGTCCCGCTCGCCGTACGCGGTCCCGTGCAGCTGGAGGGCGCCGAAGCCGAGCGCGGCGGCGATGCGGGCGGCGTCGACGGCAGGGGTGTCGTTGACCACGAGAACGGACAGGACGCCCTGCGGAACATGCGCGGCGAGCAGCGCCGCCCGGTCCCGGTCGAGCCCGCGCACACTGGTGCCGCTGATCACCAGGCCGACCGCGTCCGCGCCGGCGGCGACGGCCACGTCGATGTCGGCGGTGGTCCCGAGCCCGCACACCTTGACGAACACGTGTCTCTCCTCTGCTGAGCCCGGCGCGGCACCCCGAGCCTACCGACCGCCGGCCGCCCGCCGATCACCGCGTGCCGGGCACGTCGCACGGCGTGTGCGGACCCCGTGTGCGGACCCCGTGTGCGGATGGCCCGGTCGGCGCACGCTCCCCGGGCCGTGTCCCCCACCGCCCTCGGCGGGTCACTCCGAGGCCCGTGCCTCCACCGCCGGACGCGAGGCGTCGCCCGTCGCGTCCAGGCCCGCGAGGAGGCGCAGTCCGTCCTCCGCGGGGCTGCCCGGGGGAGCGGACAGCACCAGCAGTTCCGTGCCCGAGTCGTCGGGCAGCGCGAAGTTCTCCTGGTGCAGTTCGAGGAGTCCGACCAGCGGGTGCCGGTACGCCTTGCGGCCGTGGGTGCGGGCGCGGACGTCCGCGCGGGCCCACAGACGGCGGAAACGTTCGCTGCCCATCGCCAGCTCGCCGACGAGCGAGGCCAGGCGCGGGTCGTCGGGATGCTTCCCGGCGGCCAGGCGCAGATGCCCGACGACATCGAGGGTGCACGTCTCCCAGTCCGCGTAGAGCCCGCGCTCGGCCTCCTCCAGGAAGATGTGCCGTGCCGTGTTCAGACCGGGTATCGGCCGCCCGTACAGCAGATGGGCGAGACGGTTGCCCGCAAGGACGTCCAGGCGGTGGTTCATGATCAGCGCGGGCGCGTCGGCGACGAGGTCGAGCATGCGCAGCAGCTCGGGCCGCAGGCGCCCGCCCGGCGTCTTCGCGGGACGCCGGCGCTGCCGGGCGAGCCGGTACAGGTGCCCGCGTTCCGTCTCGTCGAGTCCGAGGACGCGCGCGAGCGCGTCGAGCACCTGCTCCGAGGGCTGGGTGGCCCGCCCCTGCTCCAGGCGGACGTAGTAGTCGACGCTCACCCCGGACAGGTGCGCGACCTCCTCGCGACGCAGCCCCGCGACCCGGCGCCGGCTGTCCGTGGGGATGCCCACCGCCACAGGGTCCACCCGGGAACGCCGGGTCCGCAGAAATCCCGCGAGATCGTCCATGCCGCCAGTATGGCCGCGGCCCGGCCCGCGAAGGTGGCCCTGCCAGTACCAGGAAGCCCGGTCCTACGGAAGCGCCGCCCCTGAACAACGGCGGCCCCGGGGCCCAGGATCGAAGCCATCCGATCCGAAGGAGTCCCCATGAAGACGCTCATCGTCCACGCCCACCCCGAGCCCGCGTCGCTCAACGGCTCGCTGAAGGACCTCGCGGTGTCCACCCTGGAGTCCGCCGGTCACGAGGTGCGCGTCAGCGACCTGTACGCGATGGGGTGGAAGGCGGTCGTGGACGCCACCGACTACGGCCCCGCCGCCTCCACCCCGCTGAAGGTCGCCCGGGACTCGGGCCGCGCCTTCGACGCCGGAACGCTCACCCCGGACGTCCTGGCCGAGCAGGAGAAGCTGCTGTGGGCCGACACGATCGTCCTCCAGTTCCCGCTGTGGTGGTACACCATGCCCGCGATCCTCAAGGGCTGGGTGGACCGCGTCTTCACCTACCGCTTCGCGTACGGCGTCGGCGAGCACAGCGACACCAAGTACGGCGAGCGCTTCGGCGAGGGCACCCTGGCCGGGAAGCGGGCCCTGCTGTCGGTGACCGTCGGCGGCCCGGAGTCGCACTACGCCGCCCGCGGGATCAACGGCCCCATCGACGACCTGCTGTTCCCGATCCAGCACGGCATCCTCTACTACCCCGGCGTCGACGTCCTGCCCCTGTTCGTCCTGTACGGCTCCGACCGCATGTCCGAGGAGGACTACGCGACCGCCGCGAAGGCGTACGAGCAGCGCCTGCTCACCCTGGAGTCGACGGAGCCGATCGCGTTCCGCCGCCAGAACTTCGGCGACTACGAGATCCCCTCGCTGCGGCTGAAGGAGAGCCTGGAGCCGACGGGCCGCACGGGATTCGGCCTGCACGTACGCGGCTGACGCCGGCGACCGAGGGGTCCGCGCCACGGGTAGCGTGACCGCCATGAAGGTGGGAACCGAGGAGACCCGGCTGGTCGTGCTGCGGGGCAACAGCGCCTCGGGGAAGTCGACCGTCGCGGCCGGCCTGCGTGAGAGGTTCGGCCGCGGCCTCGCCCTCGTCGGCCAGGACAACCTCCGCCGCGTCGTCCTGCGCGAGCGCGACCGGCCCGGCGCCGCGAACATCGGCCTCATCGACCTGACGGCCCGCTACGCGCTGGACGCCGGGTACCACGTCGTCGTCGAGGGCATCCTCTACGCCGACCACTACGGCGACATGCTCGGCCGGCTGCGCGCCGACCACCGTGGCCCGACCCACGGCTACTACCTGGACGTGCCCTTCGGCGAGACCCTCGCCCGCCATGCCACGAAGCCGATCGCCGTCGAGGTGGACGCGGCGCGGCTGAGCGACTGGTACCGGCCCGGTGACCTGCTGCCCGGCGGCGTGGAGACGGTCATCGGTGCCGACAGCGCCCTGGAGGAGACCGTGGACCGGGTCATGAGCGAAACGGGGCTGGCCCGCCTGCCCGCCCGGGACCGCTGACCCGGCGAAAAAAGTCGTCCCGCGTTCCTGTCACATTCCCCTCCGCGGCTCCGTCAGTGCGGTGAAGACGCCGACGAGAGCGCCGGCGCCGCTCCCCGAACGGAAGACGGAGACCCGCCATGACGAACGACACCACCGCCTCGATCTCCCGCATGCCCAACCCCGGCGAGTTCGTGCCCGAGCTGGCCGATGTCAGTGCCGCGCTGTTCCGCGCCACCGGCAACCGGGCCGTACCCCGCACGACGATCAACCTGATCCACCTGCGCGCGGGGCAGATCGTGCACAACACGTACCTCACCGTCCTGAACACGAGCTTCCTGCGGAAGGCCGGAGAGTCCGAGGAGCGGATCACCGCGGTCTCCTCCTGGCAGGACGCCCCCTACTTCACCCCGGCCGAGCGGGCCGCCCTCGCACTCGTCGAGGCCACCCTCCAGCCCGCCCCGCACGGCCGCGAGCGCGTCACCGACGAGGTGTACGCGGAGGCCGCCCGGCACTACGACGACAAGGCGCTCGCCACGCTGACGATCGCGATCGGCCAGATCAACTTCTTCATCGCCCTGGCCCTGATCGGCAAGCCCCAGCCCGTCGAGTCCCTCGCCGACCAGCAGTGGGACTGACCACCGGGAGCGACGCGCTTGACCCTCACGCGGCGTGATGCCGCATCGTCGGGGCCATGGAGGAACACCTGACCGTGGGACGCGTCGCCGAACTCGCCGGCGTGAGCGTCCGCACCCTGCACCACTACGACGAGATCGGCCTCGTGCGGCCGTCCGCGCGGACCCCGGCCGGCTACCGGGCCTACGCGCCGGGCGACGTGCGGCGACTGCGGGAGGTGCTCGCCTACCGGCGGCTGGGCTTCGGACTGCGCGAGATCGCCGATCTCGTCGACGACCCGGCCACCGACGCGGTCGCGCACCTGCACAGGCTCCGCGCCCTGCTGCTGGACCAGCGCGACCGCGCCGCCGCGACGGTGCGGGCCATCGACAGGGAACTGGAGGCACGCGCCATGGGGATCAGCACGACCCCGGAGGAGCAACTGAAGGTGTTCGGACCGCAGTTGTACGAGACGATCGGATCCGCCTACCCGGCGACACGGCACACCGACCCGCGGATCGCCGCGCGGGTGTGGGAGGCGCTCGGGGACGCGAGGACCGTACTGAACGTGGGCGCCGGCACGGGCTCGTACGAACCCCCGGACCGCGAGGTCACCGCCGTCGAACCATCCGCCGTCATGCGGGCACTGCGTCCGGCGGGAGCGGCGCCGTGCGTGGCCGCCGAGGCGGAGAGCCTCCCCTTCGAGGACCAGTCGTTCGACGCCGCGATGGCGTTCAGCACCGTCCACCACTGGCAGGACCCGATCGCCGGCCTGCGTGAACTGCGGCGCGTGGCCCGGCGGGTGGTGGTGTTCACGCACGACGACAGCGAGACGGGCTGGCTGAACCGGTTCTGGCTCAGCCGCGACTACCTGCCCGAGGTCGGAGGCCTCGTCACGGGCCGGCCCTCGGTGCAGGAGCTGGCGGGCGCGATCGACGCCCGTCTCGAGCCGGTGCTCGTCCCCTGGGACTACGCCGACGGCTTCTTCGAGGCCCACTGGCGCCGGCCGGAGGCGTGCCTGGAGGAGCCCGTGCGCCGCGCGGTGTCGGTGTGGACCCGGGTCGGGCCTGAGGCCGAACGGCGCGCGGTGGACGCGCTGCGCCAGGACCTCGCCTCGGGCCGCTGGGCCGAACGGAACCGCGAGCTCGTGTCCCTGGACGCGGCCGAACTGGGCCTGCGCCTCCTCGTGGCCTGAACCGCACCCGAGCCCGCCCCAGCGGGTGCCCCGGCACCCGAGGCAGCCGGAGCGGGGCGCCGTGACGGTTTCAGCGGTCCAGCGCCGCGTCCAGCGTCATCGCGGCGGTGATGAGCGCCAGGTGCGTGAAGGCCTGCGGGAAGTTGCCCAGTTGCTCGCCCGTCGGGCCGATCTCCTCCGCGAACAGCCCGACGTGGTTGGCGTAGGTGAGCATCTTGTCGAACGCGTACCGGGCCTGCTCCAGGCGGCCCGCGCGGGCGAGGGCGTCCACGTACAGGAAGCTGCACAGGGAGAAGGTGCCCTCGGAGCCGCGCAGCCCGTCGGGGGAGGCGGCGGGGTCGTAGCGGTAGACCAGGCTGTCCGAGACGAGCTCGTCGTCCATCGCGTCCAGGGTGGACAGCCAGCGCGGGTCGCGCGGCGCGACGAAGCCGGTGATCGGCATCATCAGCAGCGAGGCGTCCAGTACGTCACTGCCGTAGTGCTGGACGAACGCCTTCCGCTCCGCGGACCAGCCGTGCTCCATCACCTGGTGCAGGACCGCGTCCCGGGCCGCGGTCCAGCGCGCCAGGTCGGCGGGACGGCTCATCTCCGTCGCCATCCGTACGGCACGGTCGAAGGCGACCCAGCACATCAGCCGGCTGTACGTGAAGTCCTGCCGCCCGCCCCGGGTCTCCCAGATGCCCTCGTCCGGGCGGTCCCAGTGGTCGCACAGCCAGTCCACCGTTGCCGCGAAGCGCAGCCAGCCGTCGTAGCCGGCCAGCTGTGCCAGGTCCCGGGCCTGCGCGAAGGCGAACACGGCCTCGCCGTAGATGTCGAGCTGGAGCTGGTCGGCGGCGCCGTTCCCGGCGCGGACCGGCGCCGAGCCGCGCCAGCCCTCCAGATGGCCGAGCACCTCCTCGTGCAGGTGCGGGTCGCCGTCCACCCGGTACATGATCTGCAGCGGCTCACCGCTGACCGTGCCACCGGCCTTGAGCCGGGCTCCCAGCCAGCGGCGGAAGGCGTCCGCCTCCTCGGTGAAGCCCAGGTCGACCATCGCGCGCACCGACAGCGAGGCGTCCCTGACCCAGGTGTAGCGGTAGTCCCAGTTGCGTTCGCCGCCGGGCTGCTCGGGCAGGCCCATGGTGGCGGCGGCGACCGGCGCGCCCGTCGGGGCGTAGGTGAGGAGCTTCAGGGTGATCGCCGAGCGGTTGACCTGCTGCTGCCAGCGGCCGCGGTACCGGCATCGGCTGGTCCACCCGTGCCAGAAGGCGCGCACGGAGTCGAAGGCTGCCGTCAGGCTCGCCTCGTCCTCCGGCACGGGCGGCTCGGCGCCGGGCGCGTCCACGGTGAGCACGGCAGCGGCCCGCTGACCGGCGCTCAGTTCCACCTCGGCCCGGACGTCCTCGCCGTCACGCTCCAGGGCGACGGCGCCGAGCACCTGGAGGCGGGCGGCGGCCGTGGCGCCGGTGAAGTGCGCGGTGCCGCCGTCGAGGACCAGTGCGTGGGCCTCCCTGCCGTAGTCGAACCGCGGCCGGCACTCCAGCGCGAAACGGACCGTGCCCCGCACCACCCGCAGCACCCGTACCAGGGTGTGACGGTCGGAGGGCAGGGTCGGGTCGTCGGCGAGCGGCATGAAATCGGCCACCTCGCCGACCCCGTCGGGGGTGAGGAAGCGGGTGAGCAGCACCGCGGTGTCGGCCAGGTACAGCTGGCGGACCGTCGTGCCGGGCGTGTCGACGGTGATCGAGAAGTGACCGCCGCGCTCGCTGTCGAGCAGCCTGCCGAAGACGCTGGGCGAGTCGAACCGCGGCGAACAGAACCAGTCCACGACCCCCTCGGCGGAGACCAGCGCACACGTCTGCAGGTCTCCGATGAGTCCGTGGTCGGCGATGGGCGGATAGCGGTGCATCGGCGGCGTCCTCGCGGGCTCGGTCGGCGGAAGGCGGTCCTCATGTCCACCCTCCGCCGCCCTGGCCCCGCCTGCCACCGGATCTGCGCCGAACAGGCCTGAGCCACGGTCAGGACGGCTGCGGCGCCGACGGGACGCGAACCCGCGGACGGAGGGGGCAGGCCCGCCCCCGCCCCCGTCACCACCTCGCTACAGTGACGCGATGACCGACCCCTGTCTCTGGCCCACGGACGCCCCCGGCGTACTGCGGCTGCCCTCCGGGCGCCTGGTGCGCGGGCGTGGTCTGCGGCGGCCCCTGCCCGAAGGACCCACCCCCGCCTTCGCCGTCCATCTCCTCGGCCGCCGGCCGCCCGAGACCCCATGGCCGTCGGTCTGGCTCCGCTGGCCCGACTTCCGGCTGCCGGCCGACCGCGCCGAGGCCCGCGAGGTCTTCGCCGACGCCTGGGAGAGGACGGCCGGTGAGCGCGTCGAGTTCGCCTGCGGCGGCGGGCGAGGCCGTACCGGAACCGCCCTCGCCTGCCTCGCCGTCCTCGACGGGGTCCCGCCCGCCGAAGCCGTGGCCTACGTCCGGCGCCACTACGACCGTCACGCGGTGGAGACGCCCTGGCAGCGCCGTTACGTGCGCGCCTTCACCCCGGCCTGAACGGGGCCCGGCACCCGCCGCCCGAGGGCCGCGGTCCCGGCCCGCCGGCCAGGCCCCGGTACGAGGCCGCCTCCCCCGTACGGCCGAGGAGGCTCGCTCCGGGGACCGACGCCCGGCCCCGTGCCCGTCGGCCACCGTGGAGCCATGACGAGAGAGAACGCACGGCCGGACGTTCCCCGCTGGGCCCGCGCCGCGGCCACGGGAGCCGCCCTCACCAACGTGCCGTCGGCGCTGTGGCGGCTCGCCATCGCCGTGGGCATCCCCGTGGGCCTCGCGCCGTCCGAGTACGAGCGGATGGGCGCCCCCGGCTGGGGGTCGCTCTTCCTGCTCGCGCTCAGCCTGGTCTCCGAAGTGTTCGCCTTCCTCACCCTCGGCCTCGTGCGAAGCTGGGGCGAGACGTGGCCGCGCTGGATCCCGTACCTCCGCGGCCGACGCGTCCCGGTCCTGGCGGCGACCGTGACCGCGGGTCTCGGCGCCCTGGCGACCACCGTCTACGGAGCCCTGTTCGTGTACACGTCGTTCCACGCCCGGATGGACGCCTCGACGTGGGGCACCTGGCTGCTCGACATCGCCTACGCGCCGCTCATCCTCTGGGGTCCGCTCCTGGCCGCCGTCACCGTGCACTACTACCGGCGCCGCACGGCGTCCGCGCGGCCGGGCGGGGACGGCCTGCGTTCGGCCGGGGTGAGGCCGCGCAGCGTCCACAGTCCGTACGCGGCGAGCAGGGGCTTGAACAGCGTCCACTCCCCGAGGCGGTAGTCCTCGGCCCGGACGAGTCTGTCGGCGAGATCGGGCCGCTGGCGGCGCAGATACGCGCGTGCCTTGAGCGCGTGGGCCGGCTGGGACACGATCACGATGCGCCGCGCGTCCTCGATGAGCGGCACCACGTGCGTGATGTTCTCCCAGGTGGTCGTGGACCGGTCCTCGACGAGAACGCGGCCCCCGTAGCGGAGGGCCGACCGCGCGTGGTCGGCCATCAGCCTCGCCTCGGCGACGTCGCCGCCCACCGGCCCCCCGCTGAAGACGACCACGGTGTCGGGCCCGGGATCCGGACCGACGGAGCGGAGCCCGGCACGGACCCGCCAGCGGTTGACGAGGTTGATCGACCCGGACGGGTTGCGGTAGCCGAGCACGACGACGGCCCTGGAACCGTCGGGGTCGGCATCGACCAGGGTCTTCGACCAGCGCCGGTTCAGCCACTCGCCCCAGACCAGGAGAGCGGCCCCGAAGGCCGGCACTGTCCACGCTCGCATGGCGAACGATCCTAGGGGGTGACCCGTCGACGCGTCGGCGTTCCCCGTGGGAGCCGCAGGAATTGCAGCGCCCTGCCGGACGGGCGACGCTGAGAACCCACACCGTGAAGGGGAGCAGCCAGCCATGGGCAATCCGGTCGTTGTCGGGGTGGACGGCTCGCCGACGAGTCTCGCCGCCGTGGAAGCAGCCGCCGCGGCAGCGGCACGGCGCGGTGTGCGGCTGCGGGTGGTGCACGCGGACGTCCCGGTCAAGCCCCGGCACACGGTGCCGGACCCGGCCTCCAGGACGCTCGTCGACGAAGCGGCGGCGCACGCCCTTCAGGTCGCTCCCGGGGTCGTGGTGACCAAGGCCGTGGTGCGGGGTGACGTGGTCCACGTGCTGGAGGCCGAGTCGGCGGAGGCGGACCTGATCGTCGTCGGCTCGCGGGGCATGGGCGGCATCACGGGCGTGCTCCTCGGATCCACGCCGGTGGCCCTGGCCGCCCGCAGCCACTGCCCGGTGATGACGGTCCGCGAGGAGCACCGGGCCTCCGCCGGCACGGGTCCGGTCGTGCTGGGAGTCGACGGTTCCCCGGACAGTGACGAGGCCGTCGACGTGGCCTTCGCCGAAGCGGCGCGGCGGCACACCGGGCTCGTCGCGGTGCACGCCTGGCACCCCGACAGGGCCGAGCCCGGCACCGGGCCCGAGTCCGCGGAGCGCCTGCTGGCCCAGGTGATCGCCGGGCGCGCCGACACCTATCCGGACGTCGTCGCGCGGCGCGACGTGGTGGAGGGCACGGAGCGCGAGGTCCTCCTGGAGGCGAGCAGGTCGGCCCAGCTGGTGGTCGTCGGTGCCCGGGGGCGCGGCGCGCTCGCGGGCCTGCTCCTGGGCTCGGTGAGCCAGGCCGTGATGACGCGCGCGCACTGCCCCGTGGTGACCGTGCGCGGGAGAGCCTGACGGACCGGACGCCGAGGACGTGTCCCCCGGCCGGTCACTCCAGGAACGCCGGTGCCAGCGCCGCCGTCATGAGGCGCTTCGGGGCGCCCGAGCCGTCGGCCGGGACGCTGTAGAGGTCCGCGCCGAAGTCGCCCGGCAGGGAGTACGAGATCGTGTGGTCGTCGAGCCAGACCGCCTGGTCGTCCACGCTGCGCGGCTCGGCCAGCGCGGTCTCCCGCAGAGTGGCCAGGTCCAGGGCGTACTCGTGCCAGGGAGCGTCCGCGGGCGCTCCCGCGACGCGCTTCTTGTAGACGATCCGGGTCTCGTCGGGCGACAGCGAGGGGCACTCCACGTTCTCGTGGAGGGTGGTGACCGTACGGGCCGTCAGGTCGCCGCGCACCAGGTAGGTCCGGCCGCCGGTGGCCATGGTCGCGTAGAAGTGCCGGTCGTCGCGGGAGAAGGTGACGCCCCAGAAGTTGGTGTCGGCGGCGTGGTGCTCCCTGCCGTCCTTCAGGACCCGGAACTCCTCCAGGGACGAGGTGAGCCGGCCCGTCCGGCTGTCCAGGACGGCGGTGCGGGTGGAGAAGCTCGCGCTGGCGTACGAGTCGCCGCCGACGAACACCGTCCAGGCGACCAGCCGGCCGGACGGCGAGACCCGGGCGCGGGTCGGGATGCCCGGCAGCGGGTAGTGGGCCCGTTCCTCGAGCGCCGCGTCGAGGACGACCGCCCGGTAGGTGTCGTCCACCGCCCCGCGCACGGCCTGGAGGCAGATGCCGGTGCCGCCGGCCGCGTGGAAGCGCAGGCACTTCACCCCGGACGCGGTCCGCGGACCGGCGGGGGAGCCGGCGGGCACGGTGACCAGCTCGTCGCGGTGCGGACCCCAGGCCATGTTGCGGAAGACGATCCGGCGGTCGGCACCGGCCGCGAGCGAGATCCGGCCGGATCCGATCGCCGGGCCGCCCGCCTGGGGGCGGTCCTTCTCGGCCGCCCGGTCGGCGGCGTGCAGCAGGGACGCGGCGGCCACGGCGCCGAGCACGGCGAGCGCCGCGAGCAGGACGAGCAGCCTGCCGCGCAGGGTCAGCGGGGTCATACGGGCGTGTCCTCCGAAGCGGTCGCGGTGGGCGGGGCCGTGGCCGGGCCCGGGGTCGTGTCGTGGCGGCCGGTGGGCCGCAGGGCGAACGCCGCCGCACCGCACACCGCGAGCAGGGCCGTCGCCGCGCCGGTCGCCCAGCGGTCGCCCCACGCGGTCCAGGCGGCGCCGAAGGCGATCGAGCAGCCGAACCGGGCGAGCGCCTGCCCGGTCTGGATCAGCGCGAGCCCGGACGAGCGGAGCCCGGACGGGACGCGGCCGGCCGCCGCGGCCATCAGGACGCCGTCGGTCGCCGCGTAGAAACCGCCGTGCAGCGCGAGGACCAGGAAGGGAAGGGCCGGGCTCCGCCAGCCGCTGAGCAGCGCTCCGTACACGAGCAGCAGGGCGACGTGGCCGCCGAGGAACATCCGCCCGCGGCCGACCCGGTCGGCGAGCCGTCCGAGCGGGACGGCGAGCAGCAGGAAGGCGGCGGCGGTACCGATCGGCAGCAGGGCGAACCACTGGTCGGAGACGCCGAGGCGCCGCTGCAGCAGCAGGAAGACGAAGGAGTCGCTGATCGTCGCGAGCCCCAGCAGGAAGGCGCACAGGGCGAGCCGGCGTACGTCGGGGATCCGGAGCAGGCCGAGCGCGGCCTTGAGCGAGGCGCGCGGCGGGCCGTCGGGCGCCGGGGCCGTCACGGGGCGGGGGCGTGACGGTACGAAGAGCAGCAGGACGAGCACGCCGGCCGCGGCCACGCAGAAGCTGACGGTGAACACGGCGTCGTAGCCGTCCGCCGCCTGCCGGAGGATCAGAAAGGCGACGAGGGGGCCGACGAGGGCGCCCGCGGTGTCCATCGCGCGGTGCACGCCGAAGGCCCGCCCGCGCGACTCCTCGGGGGACGCCAGCGAGATCAGCGCGTCACGCGGCGCGGTGCGCAGGCCCTTGCCGGTGCGGTCGGCGGCCAGCACCGCGCCGATCATCGGCAGTGAGCTCGCCACGAGGAGCAGGGGTTTGCACAGCGCCGAGAGCCCGTAGCCGAACGCCGCGACGGTCTTGTGCCGGCCGCCGCGGTCGGCGAGGTGCCCGCCGACGAGCCGGACGAGCGCGCTGAAGCCGTTGTACACACCGTCGAGCAGGCCGAAACCGAGCGGCGAGAGGCCGAGCCCGGCGACCAGGTAGAGCGGCAGGACGGCCGTGACCATCTCCGAGGACACGTCCGTGACGAGGCTGACGGTGCCGAGCGCGAGTACGGTCGGGGGGGCGGGGGGGCGCGCCCCCCCCCGCCCCGCGGCGGGGGGGGGGGGGCGCGGGGGGGGGGGGCGGGGGGGGGCGCGAGAGGAGCACGGGGGGGGAGGAGGGTGGA
>NZ_JBHWFF010000006.1:119049-164363 GCF_042733785.1 Streptomyces sp. NPDC059695
CACACCCCAGACTCGCCCCGACCGCCGCGGCGGGGCGCCGCGCGGGCGCGGCGCCGGGCGGCCCGCGCCCCCCCCCCGGCGGGGCCCCCGCGCCCCCCCCCCCCCCCCGTCGCGGGGGTGCTGCGACTGTCCGCTACGTACACGTCAGGGCGTCCAGATGCCGGTGATCGGGGCCGCGTTGGCGGCCTGGCCGGCGTGCGTGGTGCCGTACATGTCCTCGATGGTGCGCAGCAGGTTGTAGTGGTTGTACGTGGTCGCGGACGTCGAGCCCGCCACCACCTGCTGGCCGTACAGGACGGTCGCGATCTTGTTGCCGGCGAGCCGGTTGTCCTCGTCGAAGGTCACGACGAGCAGGCTGTTGTGGGTCTTCGCCCAGGTCGCGTACGCGCCCAGGTTGTTCTTCAGCCAGGTGTCACCGGTGCCGACGGAGCAGTCGTGCATGTCGTTGCACAGGTTCGGGACCACGAAGGACACCTGCGGAAGCGTGCTGTAGTCCGTCGGGAACTGCGCGAAGGTGTACGCGGACGAGGTCGGGACGTTCGAGAAGCCGAACCACGGGTTGTGCTTGCGCGCGTACTTGCCGCTGCTGCACGTGGTCGAGCCCTGGCTGGGCAGCGTCTCGTTGTAGCTCTTCCACGTCCTGCCCGCGGCGATCAGCTCGGAGGCCAGGTTCGGTGCGGACGAGAAGCCCGGCGTGTAGCAGCTGTCGTCCGTGATGCCCTGGGTGGACCCCGAGAACAGCGCGAAGTAGTTGGGCTGGCTGGGGTGGGTCTCGGCGTACGACTGGGTGAGGTTGGCGCCGCCGGTCTTCAGCGAGTTGATGTACGGGGCGCTGGAGCTCCCGATGACCTGGCTGTAGGCGTGGTTCTCGAAGACGACGACGACCACGTGGTCGGGGGTGGGGACGGTCGCCGCGGCCTGGGCCGGGGTGCCGCCGATTCCGGCCCACAGGCCGATCGACGCGGCGGCGAGGCCGAGGGTGGACAGCAGGGCGGTGCGGCGTTTTCTGGGCGCGCCGGACACGACTACCTCCGGTTGAGGGTGATGGCTACGGGAGCGGTGCAACCGGCAGGCTAGAAGTGCGCATGACAACTTTGAAGGTGTTCCGCGTGAAGACCCGGGAAACGTCTCGTGCCCGGTCGTCGCGGGGTTCCCCGGCGCTCCGGGGCGGGGGGCGGTCGTCGCGTCGCGCACCTTGTGGGTGTCTCGCGAGCGACGACAGGGGCGTCCGGTCGACGCCGCGCCGGTCTCCGCGGGTTCGGGAGGCCGCTACTTCTGCGACTCGTCCTTGGCCTGCTGGGCGATCTGCTCCAGCACGGTCTTCGGGTCGGCGGAGGGCGCGACGGCCCTGCCGATGTTCCGCTTGATGGTGTTGCTGACCTGGAGCCAGGACGGCTCGTCGACCGGGTAGAGCTCGGCGCCGCGCAGCGCCGTGAGGAACTGCTCGGCGCTGGGGTCCGTCGCCGCGTACTGGGACGCCTCCGTGGCCGACACCGTCGACGGCAGGAGGTGGTAGCGACCGGCGAACTCGTTGAGGTTCTTGTCCTCGTAGACGAAGTTCAGGAAGGAGCTCACCAGCTCGCGGTTGCCGTCGTGCTTGAACGCCATCATCCAGTCGGCGACGCCCGCGGCCGGCGGGGTCCGGGTGCCGTCGAGCGTGTCCGACACCGGCATGCGCAGCGTGCCGACCTTCATGCCCTTCGCCTTCGCCTCGTGGAGGAGCGAGGGGTAGCCGTTGACCATGCCGACGTCGCCGCGGAGGAAGGCGGTGAAGGCGTCCTGCCGGTTGAGCTCGGCCGGCGGGACCGGACCGGTCAGGGCCGGCACGACCAGGTTCTCCTTGATCCAGTCGAACGTCTCCGTGTTCTGCTCGGAGGCGATGTTGTAGCCGCCGCTGTCGTCGGTGTACCCGCCGCCGTTGCTCAGTTCCCAGATCAGGGCCTCGGCGTGCGCCTCCTCGGGGCCGAGCGGAAGGGCGTACGGGTAGAGCACGCCGTCCTTCTTCAGCGCCTTCGCCGCGGCCTTCAGCTCCGACCAGGTCTTCGGCGGCTTCGCCCCGGCCTCGTCGAAGAGCTTCTCGTTGTAGAAGAGCAGCCGGCTGCTGGCCACGAACGGCAGCCCGTACAGATTGCCGTCGACCGAGCCGGCCGCCGCGAGCGGCCGCAGGAAGTTCGCCTCCGACCTGACCGACATCACCTCGCTGGCCGAGTAGAGGCGGCCCTGCGCGGCGAAGTCGGAGTACGCGCCCATCAGCGCCACGTCGGGGGCGTCGTCCTGCTCGACCATGCGGGTGACCTCGCGGTCGATGTCGGCCCAGGGGTAGAGCGTCACCTCGATCTTCTTGCCGGGGTGGGCGGCGGTGAAGGCGGCGGTCAGCTTGTCCCAGTACGCCTTGGAGCCGGTCGCCGCGTTGGTGCCGTACTCGGGGGCCACCAGGCGCAGCGTCGTCGCGTCGCTCTCGGACGAGCCGCAGGCGGTGACGAGGGAGCCCAGCAGCCCGCATGCGGCCACGGAGGTGGTCATGCGAAAGAGTCTTGGTCGCATGGATATTTCCTCTTGCTTTTTTGGACAGTGCGTCCGAAATCATCTCCCGGTCCCGGGCGTATGGCGCCCCTTGTCGAACGGTTGTGGGGATAACTCCAA
This sequence comes from Streptomyces sp. NPDC059695, assembly GCF_042733785.1. Lineage (NCBI taxonomy): Bacteria > Bacillati > Actinomycetota > Actinomycetes > Kitasatosporales > Streptomycetaceae > Streptomyces > Streptomyces sp. NPDC059695. The sequence goes on from NZ_JBHWFF010000006.1 coordinate 121,693, forward strand.
GGCGGAGGATTCCGCATTGTGTCTTCCGATATGCCGAAGCTCATTTCACCGCGCGTAGAACTCTCCACGGCGTCCAGAACGACTCCGGTACGGCGCATTGACGGCCCGTCCGAAGCCGCGACCGTTCACGCCTCCCGGCGGATCACGCGGTGGCGGAGGTACACGACCCGCCCGAACGCGCGCGTCTCCACGAGTTCGAGGTCCACGCGCCGCTCGTCCCGCGGGAAGAAGGGAATGCCGCCGCCGACGAGCACCGGATAGACCATGACCCGGTACTCGTCGATCAGCCCCAGCGCGGCGGCCTGGGCAGCGAGCGTCGCGCCGCCGATCGCGATCTCACCCTCGCCCGGCTCGGCCCGCAGCCGCTCGATCTCCTCGGCCACACCGCCCGAGGCCAGACGCGCGTTGCCCTGCACCGTCGACAGCGTGGTCGAGAAGACCACCTTGGGGAGCGGGTTCCAGAGCGCGACCCACTCCCGCTCGGCCTCGTCGAGGGCGGGATCCCCGGCGGCGGTCTCCCAGTACAGCATCGTCTCGTAGAGCCGCCGTCCCAGCAGATGGACGTCGACGTCGCGGATCTCGTCGATCCAGTGGCGGAAGACCTCGTCCTCGGGGGGAGTCCAGTCGAAACCGCCGTCCGGATCGACGATGTAACCGTCGAGCGAGACGTTCATCGAATAGGTCACGCTGCGCATCAGAAACCCTCCTCGGGAACGCGTCCGACCTTACGACCGCAGGTCACCGCTCTCCGTGAGACGCACCCGGTGGGGAGGATCTCGTCATATTTCCCCGTGCCGTCCACAGGTGACCTTTCGCCACAGGGGCGTCATTCGGCCAACATCATGACGAATTCACCGCCCCGGACAACCAGGTGCACCGTCCCCTCGCTCTCACCCCACGGGCCCAGCGCCGCCACGTGGCGCGCGGGCAGGACGGCGGTCCCGCCCCGCCGGGCCGCGACCCGCTTTCTTCTCACAGCATCCGGAGGACGAGGGAACGATGACGACCACCCGCACCACCCGGCTACGGCGTCCACTGCTCGCCGGGACCACGGCCGTCGCCGCCATGGCCGTGACCGTCGGCTTCATGGCCGCCACGCCGGAGCAGGCCAAGGCCGCCACCGGACCCAGGCTGAGCCTCATCGCGGCGACCGGCTCGGTCACGCTCACCTCCTGGAAGGAGGACCCGGGCGTCTACCTCGACCTGGGCACCTACCTCACCGCGGAGGGAACGCCCCTGGAGCTCAAGGTCACCCGGAAGTCCTACAAGGATCCGGTGACCGTCACCCAGACAGTCTTCGAGGGCGGGAAGGCCAAGGCGAAGACGTTGCCCAAGGGCACGGTGAAGGACTTCTCCGGGCTGCCCGGCTTCGCCGAGATCACCCTCACCGACCGCACGGGCAAGGTGGTCGTCAGCCGGGCCGAGAACTTCTGCCCGAACAACGCCAGCGGCCGGGTCCGGCCCGACGCCCCCGCCACCTCGAAGTATCCGGAGAGCTGTCCCACGAACCCCTTCACCCTCGGCTCCGTGTGGGGCGTCGAGAAGGGGTGGGCCGCCAACACCTACGCCGGCTCCTACACCCAGCCGGTGAAGCTCGCCGCGGGCACCTACACGGCCAAGGTCCGGGTCGCCAAGAAGTACCGGGACCTCTTCGGGATCGCCGACCGGCCCGCGACCGTGAAGGTCACCGTCCAGGAACGCAGCTGGGAGGAGGGAGCCACCCCCGCCCGCTCGGCCGCCGCGGGGGAGCACGCCGGGCACGGCGCCGGCCACCAGGCCCCGGCGGCCCACAACGGGCACGGGCCGGGCCACGCCCCGACGCCCGCCCAGGCCGGCGCACCCGAGACCAGCGGCGCGGGCCCCTCGTACAACGTCGGCCACGGCCCGCTGAAGGCCGCTCCTCCCGCCCTGCCCTGGGCCACGAAGAAGCAGCAGGCCGCCCGCGCCGACGTGCGGGCCGGCGACACCACCGGGCAGACCGACGGCTCGCGCCGTGCGCCCGCCCTCGCGCCGCAGGCCAAGCGGCCCGCCGGGAACCCCAGCGTGCCCAACGTCCCCAAGCCCGACCTGCGTTCGCTGCCGGCCTACGGCATCACCATCAGCGACGGTGGCCAGGACATCCCCGGCAAGGACTACCTGGCCTTCAGCGCCAACGTGTGGAACGCCGGCCCGGCCCAGCTCGTCGTGGACGGCTTCCGCTCGCCCGGCAAGGCCAAGATGGACGCCTACCAGTACTTCTACGACGCCCGGGGCAAGCAGGTCGGCTACACCCCGACCGGCACCATGGAGTGGGACCCGCGCCCCGGCCACGTGCACTGGCACTTCACCGACTTCGCCAGCTACCGGCTGCTGAAGGCCGACAAGAAGGAAGCGGTGCGCAGCGGCAAGGAGGCCTTCTGCCTGGCCAACACCGACGCCGTCGACTACACCGTGAAGAACGCCAACTGGCACCCGTACAACACCGACCTCTCCACCGCCTGCGGCCAGGAGAACTCCATCTCCGTCCGCGAGGTCCTGGACGTCGGCTCCGGCGACACCTACACCCAGGACCTGCCGGGACAGTCGTTCGACATCACGGACGTCCCCAACGGCACGTACTACATCCAGGTCCTGGCCAACCCGGCCAAGCGGCTGAAGGAGACCAACCTCGACAACAACAGCGCGCTGCGGAAGGTCGTGCTCGGCGGCACGCCCGGCCGGCGGACCGTCACCGTCCCCGCGCACGACCTGGTGAACGCGAACTGATCACACGGTCGGCCTCGGGACCGGACCGGCCCTCCGGCCGGTCCGGTCCTCGGCACTTGACGGCGACGGCCGTCCCATGGGCAGAATCACCGACATGACGATGTGAAGAGCACGAGACGACCGGCAGCGATGGCTCAAGGTCGGGACCTGGGAGACGGTCGCCGACGGAGACCGGCGCGTGTGCGCCGCCTGCCGGACCCCCGTCCGCTCGTACCAGTACCGCTACCACCCGCCCGAGTCCTCCTCGTTCGAGCGAAGCATCGGATTCTCGTGGTGCTCCGGCTGCAGGATCTTCCGCGGCTCCATGGTCTTCGTCGCCCGGAAGCGCGTCCTCGTCGACGCACTGGCCTCTCTCCCCGACGACCAGCGGAGACGGCTCGAAGCGAGCGAGCCCGCACTGATCGAGTTCCTGGACCGAAGGGCCCGCCGCGAGGCCGCTCCACGGCGCCGCCCGGGCCCGAAACCCGGATGATCTTCCCGCGCCCCGTCTGGCAGACTCGCAACGGTGTACGAGGAGTTCGACGACGCGGGGGCCGACGGCCTCTACGAGACGCATGTGACGGTCCGGTGCCGGACCGAGGACGAGCAGGCCCGGCTCGGCGCCTGGGCGGCGGACCGGGGACTGAAGGTCACCACCATCGTCCTCGCGCGGGGCCGGACGCCGGTCCAGCCGATGCTGACGCTGCCCGACCGGACCGGCCACCCGTCGGTCGTGGCCGGGCTGCGACAGGCCGGTTTCGAGCCGGTGCGGGTCAAGGTCGAGACGGTGCCGTGGAGCACGGAGCCCGTGGGCCCCGGCGGGGGCTACTACGAGCACCACCTCAAGCTCGCGCTGCCCGCCGGCTACGACCGGGCCGCCCTGGAGGCCCTCGTCGTCCCGCACGGGGCGCACGTCTCCTGGAACGCCCGCCGAGTCCTGGCGGGCCCCGGGGGACGGCACGAGCGCTTCGTCACCCAGCGGCACCAGGGGCCCGCCGACACGGCGCGCCGCGCCTGCGACGCGCTCGTCACCGCGCTGCTCGCCGCGGGGTACGAGCCGGTCGCGGAGGAGCGGGAGTTCGTCCTCTCCGACAGCGACCTTTCGTGGGACGAGGGCTGGCTGGACCCGGCCCGCCCGGACGAGGGCCGGCCGGACGGCGGCGGGCCGGAGGAGACCTCATGAACGAGAAGCCGTGGACACCGTCGATCCCGGACGGGCCGGACAGCACCTCGGAGCCCCGCGCGGAACACGCGCGCCGCAAGGACGAACTCCCGCGCACCCTGACCGCCGGAATCGGCGAAGCGGCCGTCCGGCACCGGGTCTTCGACCCGGCCCTCAAGCACTTCGACGAGGCCTACCGGCCCGGTGACGGCGTGGTCGAGGACCCGGAACTGCTGGCCCGCTGGCGCACGGCGCGGCGGACGGCCCTGGAGCTCGTCCTCGCGGCCGTCGCCGGCTCGCCGTGGGCCGACTCCCTCGTGCTGCGGGGCAGCATGCTGATGTCCGCCTGGTTCGGCGACGCCGCCCGCGCCCCCAAGGACATCGACTTCGTCGTCGTCCCCGACACCTGGCGCATCGAGGAGCCGCGCACCCGCGCCATGCTCGACGGGATCGCCGAAGCGGCGCAGCGCGTCGCCGAGGACAGCGGCACGGCCCTGTCGATCTCGGCGGCCGGAGCCGTGTCCGAGTACATCTGGACGTACGAGCGGGTCCCCGGGCACCGGCTGGTCCTGCCCTGGCGGGCCCCCGGGCTGCCCGGAGGCCAGGTCCAGCTCGACTTCGTCTTCCACGAGCGCCTGCCGACCCCGCCCCGCCCGACCGAGGTCGCCGGTGTCCGCCTCCGGGCCGCGGACCGTGAACTGTCCCTGGCCTGGAAGCTCCTGTGGCTCAGCTGCGACATGTACCCGCAGGCCAAGGACCTGTACGACGCGGTCCTCCTCGCCGAGAGCAGCGCGCTGCCGCGCGACCTCCTGGAGACGGTGCTGCGCGCGGCGGACGAGTGGCCGGGACTCCCGGACGAGCCCCTGAACCTGGGGATGTTCGAGACCGCCGTACGCGACGTCGACTGGAACGGCTTCGACGAGGCACACCCGGACACCCCGGCCACGCGGCACGCACTCGGCACCCGGCTGCTGGCCGCCCTCGCCCCGGTCCTCGACGCGCCCCGTCCGGAGGCCTGACCCCCGGACGGGACGCGGTCCCGTCTCAGCCGAGGTGGGAGAAGTAGCCCCAGCCGCCCGAACCGACGGTGACGGACCTGCCGTCCGCCTCCGTGAAGGCGGAGCCACCCGGGTGGAACACGAGGTCGGCGGCCGGCGTGGTGTACCAGAGGTCCGCGAGGCCGTCCCGGTTGCCGTCGCCCACGGAGGCACCCAGGACGCGGGAGGCGACCGGGAGGTTCCCGACGACCGTGGGGGCACCGAGGCCCGTCGTGATGTCGGCGAGGGCGTACTGCCTGATGTCCCCGGCGGCGTCACGCGCCCAGATCTCCGCCTTCCCGTCCCCGGTGACGTCCCCGGGCACGAGGAGCTCCTGGTCCTTCCACTCGTCGGTGCCGATCCGGACGGCGCCGTGGGACAGCCAGCCACCGTCCGCCGCCACACGGCCGCGGTGCAGCCACAGCCCCGTGCTGCTCCGCGCCACCACGTCGGGGGCGCCGTCCCCGTCGACGTCCCCGGCGGCGACCGGCGTGGCGTGCGCCCAGCCGGTCTCGGACACCTTCATGACCACCCCGTCCCCGAGGCCGCCGTCGCCCGTGTTCCTGTGGAGCACCAGCTGGTCGCCCTTGCGGGCCACGACGTCCTCGTCGCCGTCACCGTCCCAGTCCCCGCGGTGGCTGACGACCGCCCCGTTCCACTCGGGGCCGCTGCCGATCACACGCGGGGAGCCGAACCTGCCCCTGCCCGCCCCCGGATACAGCCGCAGGGTGTCGTCCTTGCGAACGGCGAGCAGGTCGGGGCAGAGATCGCCGGTGAGGTCACCGGGCACGTGCACCGCCGTCCGCTCCAGCGGCTGGGCCTCGGCCCACAGCAGCTTGTGGTCCTCGACGGGGGTGAGGTCGATGTCGGCCGTCGTGGCCCGCAGACCGGTGAAGTCCCTGCTCCCGAAGAACGCGTGATCGTACTTCAGCCGGTATCCGACGGGTGCCGCGTCGGCCCAGGCGGTGGGTGTGTTCCGCGCCGCGTCCGCCTCGGTGAAGGGCCCCGTCGCGCACAGGCCGGTCCGTACGGGCTTGAGCGCGGAGTGGGCCGGTATCGCGTTGAAGTCACCGGTGATCAGGGCGGGTGCGCCCGCCGCCCAGCGCTCCATGCTGTCGAGCATCACGGGTGTGCCGTTGTCGGGGAGGGCGGTGTCCAGGTGCGTCCCGCACGCCAGGGTGGTGCGTCCGCCGAGCGGGCCCCTCGCGCACACCACCCAGCGCTGGCGCCGCACGTCGCTCTCGCCCGGGTTCACCAGCGCCTGGTAGGTGGTGAAGTCCGCAGCGGCGCCCTTCACGAACAAGGCCTGGCCGAACTTCGCCGAGCTGCCGCCCCAGCGGGCACAGCCGGTGGGCACCTGCTGCCCCTCGCGCACGGACGTGTAGCCGACCAGGAGCTTCTTGAGCGCCTCGTACTGGCCCATGCACACCTCCTGCAGGGCGATCACGTCGGCGGCTCCGACGGCGTTCATCCGCTCCAGGAACTGCGCGGCCCACTCGTCGGCGGTGGCCGTGGTGTTCTGGCACGTGGACGCGCCGCACGCGTTGTACGAGACGGTACGCACCGCCTGCGGTGCGGCTGCGGCGGCGGACACGGGCGGTGAGCCCCCGACCAGCGAACCGGCCAGAACGGCCAGCCCGACGATCCACCGGCCGGCGGCCGCGCGGAAGCGTGTTCTGTTGTTCAAGGGATGCCTCACTTCGCGAAGGAAGATCATCAAACCGAGGCATCGTAGTGCCTGGGAGAGCGAGGACGCGGTCCTGGTCCACCCGGGGGTTCGCCGCCGTGCCAGTCCAACACCGCGCCGAGGCAACCCAGTTCGCCGTACGATGCGGGGTCGACCAGCTCGGCGGACACCAGGTCGCTCCGCGGGGGACTGGGCGTGGCTGGAGGTACGCGGCAGTCCGCAGGAGCTGCGGCGCCTGCCCGTGGCCCGGCTGACCCGGCCGCCCACCGCACCGGCCCGAGGGGCGTCCGGCCGGGCGGTAGGGTTCCATGTCCCCACCACTGCGGTGTCGGTCTACCGAGGGAAGGAGGGGGTGTGTCCCAAGAGGAACGTGACGCGAGGCTGGGCCTGACGGGTCTGTCCGGCCCGGAGAGGGAAGCACGCCTACGCATGCTGAAGGAGCGCGTCGACCGGGAGGCCGCCGCGGCGAGGGCCGCGCTGCAGGCAGCACGAAGGCTCAGGAGCGCGACGGCCGGAGACGCCGCTCCCGCGCACGGTGGGAACGCGGACGAGTGATGCGCCGCGATCGACTGCTCACCACGCTCCGGGGCGTCGTCTCCGGATGATGCTCAGCTTCCCTCCCACTCCGCACGCAGCCGACCGAGCTGCGCCTCGCTGAGCGAAGGCTCGAAACTCTCGGGGAACATGAGCATGTGGGGCTGCGGCCACATGCTTTCGGGCCCGTGCTCCTCACAGTGCAGAGCCACGAGATGCGGCCCCTCACCGCATGCGTCCCGCTGGTGGAAGCGGCCATGCGTCTGGCAGAAGTACGAGAACACCGTGCAGTCGTCCTCATCCGTCGGCTCGTAGAGGCCAGGGTCCCGGATGATCAGCGTCACCGGCTCCTGACGGTCGAACCGGGGGATGGGCCGAGGGTCGCACCACAACAGACGAGAGGGAAGCACACGATGATTCTGCGTCACGGCCGAAGTGGAGCGAGTAAGCGGGTCGACTGAGCATGCCGCAAAACCGGCGTGCCCACAGCCTCCGCGGCCGGTTGAGGGCACCCATCCATGACCCGAGGGCGATCAGCAGCGGGGCCAGTCGGACCCCGGAGGCGGGGCGGGAGGGACCCGGTTGCCGTGACGCCTCTCCAGAGGCCGGCGCGCGTCGATGACCGCAACGGCTTCTTTGCACGCCGCGCAAGCCCCGGGCCGCTCGGGGACCCGCAGGTGTGCCGAGGCGGTGAGGCCCTCATGGGCCTGTCCGCACAGCGTTGCACCGAATCCGTCGGCGGAGTACGCGTATGCGACGCCGTACACGCGGGCGGCGCCCTCCGGAAGGCGCGGGGATGCCGCCCGCTCCCACGGTCTGTGGCCGTACTGCCGCCGCGAGCCCTCGCGCGGGTCGTTTCCGAACTCGGTCCACGCGTAGCACCAGGCACAGAACCAGTGTTCCTTCACCGCCACGTCCCTCAACGATGGTTCAGCCACCTGCCTCGGTCGCATCGCATGGCCACGGACATCACAAGTCACACCACGTGGTTGGCTGCTCGCCGGAAGGCCGTGTCCGGAGGGTCAGGGGCGGACCTGGTGGCGGTGGGCCGGGGGCGAGCCGTCGGCGGGGAGGGAGCCCTGCGCCACCAGGACCTCGCCCGTGTCGGCGAACTCCCAGTGGGTGGCGTGCCTCCCGCCCTTGAGGGGCCATTCGACGCGGACGACGGGTCGGTCCAACAGGCTCTCGAACCAGCGGGCGCACCGTTCCGCGAGTTCCTCGACCGTGCCGGAGGCCCGGAAGAAGCCGCTCTCGGGCGACTCGTGAAGGTGGAAGAACTGGTCGGAGACCTTCCCGGCCCGCACGTGCGTGCCGGAGAAGCGCACGGCCCACTCGCCGAGCACCAGTCGGCGCGCCTCGTCGAGAAGGCTGATGTGGACGAGCAACGACGACTCGTCCTCGGGCCGTCCGACCTGACTGGGAGCCCACGGCACCTGCCAATAGGCCGCCCGGGCCCGCAGGGCGGCCACAAAGGCGAGTTCGGCCTCGCTGAAGTCCCACGGCTCCTCGCCGTACTCCTCCGGGTCCTCGACCTCGAACCAGTTGTTGACGTCCACGGGGGGACTCTAGAACCACAGAGTGCCGCGAAGAGCGCGGGGGAGCCAAGGGTGGTACCTCGACGAGCGCGCCGATCCGCTGCTCACCGGCGTACTGCTGCCCTGCCGCTGCTGTGCGACACCGCGTCAGCGGTCCGCCGTCGCGACGTCCCCGTACGCCTGCACGCTCTCCAAGGCAGTCTCGAAGGGGGCCTGGTCCGGCGCCACTGTGGCACGGCCCCTTCGGACTGATGGTGAGCGCTCGCCTGCTCGTGCCCCACAGGGTGCTCGTCGACCGGCATGCCGACATGTACGGCGAGGACCGCGACGATCTCGCCACGCTCGCCCGCGCCGGCGTGTCCGTCGTGCGCTGCCCGCTGATCTCCCGGCGGTACGGGGACGTGCTGCGCTCCTACGGCGCGTACCGCAGGGCCGGCGTCGACCTCTGCCTCGGCACCGACTCCTCCCGCCCGACCTGATCCGCGGCATGGACCTGGGCGTGCACCTCGCCAAGCGCGTCGACCGGCGGCTCGACGCGGTCCCCGTCGAGCACTACGTCGAGGCCGCCACGCTCGGCGGGGCCCGGGCCCCGGGCCCCGCCGATCTGGGCCGGCTCCGGGCCGGGCCCAGGCGGGCCTGGTCGCCTGCGAGCTGACGTACCCGGCGTCGACCTGCTCACGCATCCCACGCAGGGTCGGTGTCTCCGGGGCTCGTCCAGGTGCCGCCAGGCGTACGGCTCAGACGGTGACGGTGGTCAGGGCGAAGACCAGCCAGGCCAGGGGGATGCCGCCGGTGACGAGACCGGTCACGCACTGGGCCCGGTTCATCCCGCGGCCGAGACCGAGGAGGGCGAAGGTGATCGCGAGCGATGCGGTCAGCAGCGGGATCCCGCCGCCGGCGACGCCGGCGAACAGTGTGGCGACGAGGCCCAACACGCCGAAGAGCAGGGACGCGGGTCCGTAGAGCGTCGCCGGACTGTTGTGCGGTTCGGAGGTCATGTCTCGTTCTCCTGGCTGAGAGGACGCCCCTTTTTGAACGTGTTCACACTATCAGGTGTATCGCAACGGCCGCCGTGACATGTGCCGTTGATGTGTACGGACCCTCGGCTCTGTCGCCTGAGGACCGGGCCGGGAGAAGGGCTCCGCTCCCCGCCGATCGGGCCGCGTCACCCGGACGGCCCCACGCCCCGTGTCTGTCCTCCACGCCGGCCGCGCCCGCTCCTACATTCACGGGGGAACGCCGCCGCGCGAGAAGCAACGAAGGGCACGGGCCCATGACACATCGGCCGAACATCCTGTTGATCGTCACCGACGAGGAGCGGGCGGTGATTCCCCGCCCCGACGGGTTCTCCCTACCCGCCCGGGAACGGCTGGCCGCGAGGGGGACGACCTTCGAACGGTTCTACTCCGCCTCCGCGATGTGCAGCTCCGCCCGGTCCGTGCTCTACACCGGCCGGCACCTGCCCGTCACCGAGATCTACGACAACGACAACATGCCGTACATCCGCCCGCTCGACCCCGGCCTGGGGACCTTGGGGACGAGGCTGCGCTCGGCCGGCTACTACTCCACCTACCAGGGGAAGTGGCACCTCTCGAACGCCTACGTCACCCCCGACCGCCCCGGATCCACCAGGGACGCCCTGGAGCCCTACGGATTCAGCGAGTTCAACGACTGGGGCGACATCGACGGAGGCGCGTGGGCGGGGTTGAAGGTCGACCCCGTGATCGCCGGCCAGGCGGCGCGGTGGCTGCGGGACAGGGCCCCGGTCGTGGCCGCCGACCAGCCGTGGTTCATGGCCGTGAACTTCGTCAACCCGCACGACATCATGAGCTTCGACTACGGCGGCTCCCCCCAGGTCGAGCTGCCGTTCGGCCTCGCGCACGCGGTGGTCGCCAAGGCGGCGGCGGACATCCCCGTGTACCGGCGGCGGTGGGACTTCGACCTGCCCGACAGCCTGCACGACGACCTGTCGGGCGCGGCCCCCGCGGTGGCCGAGTTCTCGCGCATGCTCGACACCGTCTTCGGGCCCGTCGCCGACGACGCGCACTGGTACGACGGCCTGAACTTCTATCTCAACGCGCTGCGCGACGTCGACCGCAGCGTGGAGCTGGTCCTCGACGCCCTGGAGGCGTCGGGCCAGGCGGACCGTACCGTCGTCGTCTTCACCGCCGACCACGGGGAGCTGGCCGGCTCCCACGGCCTGCGCCAGAAGGGCAACCTGGTCTACGACGAGAACTTCCACGTTCCCTTCATCCTCAGCCACCCCGACGTCCCCGGCGGCGCCCGCACCGAGGCCCTCGGCTCGGCGGTGGACCTCGCGCCGACCCTGCTCGCGTGCGCGGGTGTGGCACCCGAGGAGACCGCCACCCGGTTCCCCGCACTCAAGGGACACTCTCTCGTCCCGGTCCTCCACGGATCCCCCGTACGCGCGGGAGTCCTCTCCGCGGTCGAGTCGATCGTGACCCTGGACGCGTCGTTCTGGTTCGAGTTCGCCGACCCCGACGCCCAGGCGCGCATCCAGTCCGGTGCCCTGCGGCCCGACTGGGCCAAGCGGGGCTTCCTGCGCGGGTACACGGACGAGCGGTACACGTTCGGGCGCTACTTCTCCCCGCTGAACCCGAACCGGCCGAGAGATCTCGAATCCCTGTTCGCCGACAACGACGTCGTCCTGTACGACCGACTGACGGACCCGGGCGAGGTCCGCAACCTCGCGGCGGACCCGGCCCATCGTGACCTCGTCCTGCGGTGCTCCGGCCTCCTGGAGTCGCTGATCGACGCCGAGATCGGCGAGGAATCCCGCGCCGTGGGTCACCGAGCGCCCCCGGCTCCTCGGCTGGCCCACGTGGCACGGGGACACCGACCGGCCTGCCTCGGCGGGAGCCGCCGCGACGGGACGCTGAGGGCCGGGGAGGCGCCGCCGGCCGCGACCCGGCCGGCGGCGCCGACACGACCCGGCCGGCCCACGACTGCGGCGCCGATCACGATTCGCGATCTGCCGCGTCGAGCAAGGGACCACAATCTTGCCGCGCCGCCCACGCCTCAGCGGCCGACCGTGCCGCGCAGGAAAGCCGGGTGCCGGGACGTCAGCTCCCCTTCCACCCAGGCCATTCGCTCGTCCAGGGAACGCCGTCGGTCCTCCCGCGCCCGTGCGCGCAGCCGGCCGAGGAGTTCGTGTGCGTGGGACAGCACCATGGGCTGGTCCGAGGCCGCGCGGCACAGGTCGTCGAATCCGACCCGCAGGAAGTCGTCCCAGGACGGAAGACGCATCACCACCCTGACGGCCCCCGCCTCGTCGGCGATCGACCGGTCGCCCAGGTCCGCGGAGGCGATCGGCCGCAGCAGGCCCTCCGTGGCGTCCAGGGCCTGCACGGCCGTCGCGGGATCGTTGATCGCGGGGGAGAGGGCCCTCAGCCCGATGTCGGACAGGAGCCGGAACGCGAGGGTCGGATCCTGGTGGAACACCCGCTCGACCTCGCCGACCACCGCCGCGAGCACCTCCGCGTCCGGCACCCGGCCCCCGCGTACGTCGGCCACCACGTCCCCCGGCTGGAGAGCGACTCCCACCGGAACCTTCAGGACCACTACGGCGTCGGCCCGCGTCGCCGTCCTCACCAGCCGCAGCACGTCCACCTGGGCCAGGAGGACCGAGTCCCCGGCCCACACCACCGTCGACGTGACGTCCGGCAGGCGGCGGGCCTCGCCGCCCGTGGAGTCCTCCGGGTAGAGGGCCCGCAGGACCTTCTGCCCCCGTTGCCGCACGTCGGCGAGGACGTGGGCGAGCTGGATGGAGCGCAGGGCGGTCAGCTGGAGCCTGCGGACCAGTACGAGGGCGGCCCCGGTCAGTACCAGGGCGGTCGTGGGCACGGAGACGGACACCGTCCGGTGCGAACCGATGGCCAGTGTCGCCGTCACCGAGTACACCAGGAGACCCACCACGAGGGCGAAGACCCGCCAGACCACCGGGTCGGTCCGGAAGAGGAGCAGCCGGTGACTGAAGTTCCCGGCCGCCCACTGCACGACAAGGAAGAGCAGCGAGAAGATCAGCGTCGTGACGCTCAGGACCCCCACGCCGACGACCTTCAGCACGTCGACGGCCCGCACGGCGGCCACCTGGTATCCGCCGTCGATGCCGGGCAGGAGCAGCCCGAGCGCCAGCCCCGCGACCGCCGCGAACACCTGGGCGACGCCCGCGCGGAGCGCACGCCGTGGCCGCACCACCCGCTCCGCCGAGCGGTCCGGACCGAACAGCATCAGAGGCGGGGCGTCCAAGGGGGTTCTCCGATCAGGTGCGCGGTCGCGGCGAGGAAACGCTCGGACCCGAGCCGGGCCGACTCAAGGCGACATGCCGCGATTCGGCCGGACGGGTCATCCTCGACGGGGGCCGCGGGCGTGCGCAGTCAGTGACCGGGCGCCTGGATGCCGCCTGAGTGGTCGATGACGTCGCCGGGGGAGCAGTTGTTCTTGTGGTCTCCGGGCCAGTCGCTGAGGGCGGGCACCACGGCGAGTTCCTGGACGCACACGTCGGCGGCGCCGATGAAACGCGAGCCGGCCCGTACGGGTCACGCTCCGATCGAGCGAATGCGAGGGCCCGTCGGGCGGGGGCGGGCCGCCGGGCGCGGGGGATGCGTCAGGCCAGGCCGTCCCACCCCCAGCGCGGCGTGGGGCCGGGGTCTCCGAGGTCCGTGCCAGGGGCCGAGGCCGAGACGTCCTCGGCGATACGTGTGCCCCAGTCGAAGTACTCCATGACCCGGCGGCGCAGCAGGGCGTCGTCCGGCAGCTCCTTCTCGACGGCCGCCGTCATGAGCTCCATCCAGCGCAGGCGCTGCTCCTCCGTGATCCCGAGCCCGAGATGGGCGCGGAGCAGGGCCTGGTGCCCGCCGTGCCGCTCCGTGAACTCGGCAGGCCCGGAGAAGACCTCGGCCAGCCAGACGGCCACGTGCTCCACATGGGTGGCGGTGAAGTCGGCGAAGACGGGGGCGAGGAGGGGATCGGAGAGGACCCCCTCGTAGAACGTCTCGGAGAGCCGGCGCAGCGCGTCGGCGCCTCCCACGGCCTCGTACAGGGTGTTCGTGTGCTCGGCGCTCATGGAAGGCCTCCGTGATCCGGGATGTGTGCCCCCAGCTTTCACACAACAGGGCCCGGATCCAAGGATGTTCGCTCTCGGCGGGGCGACACCGGTCACTCGGCCGGCGCGGGCGGGCGCGGCGCGGGCCGCCCCTCTTCCGGCGCGCGGGGGGCCTCGGCGGTGGGCGGGTCGTGTGCCTGCCGGTGCAGCGCGACGGCGATCAGGAGGCCGAAGGCGGCGACGGCGGTGAGGGTGCGGGCATCGTTGAAGAGCTCCCACCGTCGCAGGACCTCCGCGTGGTCGGCCGGTGGAGCGGTGACCGCCCACTGCTTGATGCGTCCGTTGATCGGGACGTTGCCGAAGCGGGTGATCAGGAAGGACGAGACGGTCAGGGCCCCGGCCGTGCCCGCGAGAACGCGGGTCCGCCGGCGTGTCACGGCGGCCAGGGCCAGGGCGCTGAGAGCCGAGACCACCATCGCTCCCTGGACGGTGATCCCGTTCCACTTCATCAGCTCGGCGTGGAAGTCGAGCCTCATCTCGATCGGCACGGAACGGAAGGTGGGGACGAGGTTGGCGGCGCCGTAGCCGAAGGCGCCGGAGAGCAGCCCGGTCGACAGCAGGGACAGGCCCAGGAGGAGCCGTACGCGCATCTGGGTCATGCTCCGTCCGCCCGGCGGGTGAAGCGGACGCTCGGCTCGCCCCGGAGCCGGCCGGCCGGGAGCTTGCGGCCGTACGCCAGCGACAGGAGGTCCTGGGCGGTGCCGGACACGGGGGAGCCGGAGCCGTACGACCAGTCGAGGTCCTCGGCGCGCAGCCGTAGCCCGTCGAGGTCGACGCCGAAGAACCTGAGGCCGCTGGGCCGGATCTGGTCGAGCAGGATCCGCAACCGGTCCTCGGGGACGCGCCGGTCGAGGCCGAGCGCGACGGTGATGTCCAGGCCGTGCACCACGTCGTGGCCGAGTGCCGCCGCCGGCCCGCCGACCGGAGGCGTCCACGGATGGTGGGCGTTGTCCCGCAGGAAGGCCGCGAGGGCCGACGTGGAATGGGCGGCCGCGTCCCTGCGTGCGACCCTGTCCGTCATGCGGTGAAGGTTCCCGCGTGCCTTGACCAGCTCGCCGAGCGTCGCGGGGAGGGAGTGCCGGAATCCCGTCGACATGTGCGCCACCACGTCACGAACCCGCCATCCCCCGCACAGGCTCTGCTCGTTCCACTGCTCGTCGCTCAGGGTGTCGAACAGATCGGCCAGTTCTCGGCGCTCCGCCGCGATCGCGTCCCTGACCACGGTGAGCTTCCCCTTGCGGGTCGTCGCGTTCTCCATGCGAGCAAGCCTGCGGCCTGCCGATCGATAGTTCCAGTAGATAGTTCTGCTGCGCTCTAGAATCAGTGGTTATGGAGCTTCGTCAGCTGCGCTACTTCGTGTCCGTCGTCGACGAGGGCGGTTTCACGCGCGCCGCGACCCGGCTGCATCTGGCCCAGCCGGGCCTCAGTGCCCAGATCCGGCAGCTGGAGAAGGAAGTCGGGCAGCCGCTGCTCGACCGGTCCGGCCGGTCGGTGACACCGACCGAGGTGGGCCGGGCGGTCCTGCCGTTCGCCCGCGCGGCACTGGCCGCGGCGGACGCCGTGCGGGAGACGGTGGACGCGTACACCGGGCTGCTGCGCGGCCGGGTCACCCTCGGACTGGTCTCCGGAGCCACCGGGCACGCCTTCGACATCGCCGCCTTCCTCGCGGACTTCCACGCGGACCACCCGTCGGTGGAGGTGGCACTCACCGAGGACTCCACGGAGCGCATGCAGGCCGCGCTCCTGGCCGGCGAACTCGACATCGCGTTCCTCGGGACGGCGGAGGACGCGCCACCGCCGGGAGCGGAGTTCCAGCTGCTGATCGACGTCCCGCTGGTGGCCGCCGTCGCGCCGGACGATCCGCTTCTCGCCCACGTCGGCGGCACGAGCGTCCCGCTCGCCGATCTGCGCGAGCGGCCGCTGATCTCCCTCCCGCGCGGTACGGGGGTGCGCGCGGCGCTCGAACGGGGTGGTGCGCGGGCGGGGTTCCGGCCCCGGGTCACCTTCGAGGCGGCAGCCCCACACGTGCTCGCGCAGCTCGCCGCGAGGGGACTCGGCATCGCCGTGCTCCCCGCGGGTGAGGCAGACGTCCCGCTCGGCGGCCGGCTCCGTACTCTCCGGATCGTCGAGCCCGAGATGCGTGCCCGCGTCGTGCTCGCGTGGCAGGCCGCCGGCCCGTCGAGCCCGGCGGCCCGGGTCCTCCTGGACCGCCTGCGCGAGAGCCTCCCGGAGCCGCCGTCGACACCGGCCGAAGCGACGGCTTCACCGTGACGAAGCGGTGCGGCCGCCCGAGGCGTCGGGAATGACTCCCCGAAGGAATCCCCGCCCGGCCGACTCCGGTCGGTGAAAGGATTCTGCTGACTTCCCTTCTCCGGTAAATACCACTTGTACTTTCACTGCCGAGCGCTTCCGGGGAATTCTCGTTGTCGAAGCAGCGGTTTTCCAACGGCCCTCTGAAGTGCATCGTTTCTGCACTCCTGTGGCCTCCGGACGGACTTTCCGGCATTGGAGTGAGAATGCGTGACCCGTCGCCCGACGTGGCGTTTGACCGCGCGACGGGTCATTTCTGGCACGTCATTCAGAGCTCTTGAGGAGTGGTTATGCGTTCTCTGGCCGCGTCTGTTCTGGCTGTGGGCATTCTGTTCGGTGGCGCCGGCGCCGCGCTCGCCCACGACGGCGTCGGAATCGGAAGCTTCTCCGAGGGTGGCGCCGGCTTCAGCTCGCACTGCGCGCTGACGGGCGTTCCGTCGGTGTACGGAACGATCTTCACGGGTTCGTGTTCGGAGAAGGGCTGGGAAGAGGGCGCGGAGTTCGCCTACCTCGGCGCCCACTGACCTGCTGTCCCACCCGGCAACGGGTGCGGTTCCTCGGAACCTCGCATCCCGTGCTCGCGCACGGGATGCGTCAACGGCCCGCTCTCTCATCGAGAGCGGGCCGTTCGTCGCCGGAGTCAGCCGGCCGGGCTGGTCAGGACGCAGTTCGGGTAGTCGTTGTCCGGATCGCCGATGGCGGCCCAGAGCTTCAGGACCTCGCCCTGCTTCAACGCGCCGTAGGCGTCCGGCACCCGTCCGCGCACTTCGGGGTGATCGGCGTCGAAGGTCACATCGACGAAGCTCTGCTTCTTGTTGGACCCGTGCTCCCAGGTGCCGGTCCCGGACCAGGCCAGACTGTCGTACCAGGCGACGGCGACGCAGACCTCGTGGGCGACGAACGTCCCGTCCTGCTTCAGCGTGAGGGTGCCGCCGTCGGCGTCGGTCCACGTGGTCGTCAGGTCGGCCGGCTTCAGCCGGACCGGCTCGCCTTCCGGCGGCGGCATGACGGTGAGCCTTCCGCAGGCCGTCAGGGCGAGGGCCACGACGGGCAGGATCAGCGCGGTTCGTCGGCGACGCGGCATGTTCCACTCCCAGCGGGTTCCGCGGGCCGCGCACGCGACCGGGGGACTCGGGAACCCACGCCGTACCCTGGCACGGGGTTTGAACATGTTCAAGTCGTACTTCCCGGCGCCGGGTCCACCCGCCGCTCCGGGCGTGGCCCCTTCAGCCGAGCCAGAGCGGGAACCGGGCAGCCGTCGCGGACAGCAGAGCCTGCTCCTCCGCGCTCGGCGCGCGGCGGCCCGTTCCCACGAGCAGGGCATCCGTGTCGGACAGTTCGGCCGGGAACGGCGCCCCGGCGATCCGCTCCAGGAGCTCACGCGCGGCGGCCAGGCTCTCCGCGGGCGGTCGTGGTGCCCCTCCGAGGCGCGCCACCAGGTCCAGGTGGTGCAGGGTCCACTCCAGGACGTACGCGCAGAGGTAGTCGCCGACGGCGAGCACCTCTCCGCGCGTTCCGACCGCGAGGCCGGGGGTGGCGAGCACGGCGGCCCTTCCGGCCGCGGCGCCGACGTCGTCGAGGTGGAACTTCAGCAGTCCCGGGTCCTCGTACGCGGCGGCGAGCCGTACGGTGAGCGCGTCGAGCGGGTCGTCACCGGTCGGCGGCGCGCCGGCGACCTCCCAGTAGCTCGCGGCGTCGCGCGTCGGCGGCGTGCCGACGGGGGTCGCGAGGGTGATCAGGACGTCCTGGGCGTCGATGACGAGGTGGCAGACCAGGTCGCGTACGAGCCAGCCGGCGCAGCCCGACGGCCGGGCGAAGTCCTCGTCGGACAGACCGGCGACGGCCTCGCGCAGTGCGGTCCACGAGCGGGTGAAGTCGTCCACGCCCGCAAGCTACCAACTCGGGCGGGCCCGCCGGGTCTCCGTGCCATGCGTGACCGGTGCCGGGACCGGCACCGGCACCAGCACCGGCACCAGCACCGGCACCAGCACCGGCACCAGCACCAGCACCGGCACCTGAGCCCGTACCGGCACCGGCGACCGCGCCGCCCCCCGTCACCTCGCGAAGGTGTACCTCTGGACGGACTTGAGGTCGGTGTCCCAGAACGTGACCCCGGGCGTGGGGCCGATGTTCAGGATGGGGCTTCCGTCGGGCAGCGGGACGTCGATCGGCGAGCCGATCTCGTCGGCCGAGTCGCGGCCCTGGAAGCCCAGGGTCAGCGTCTGCACCGCCCGGGTCTCCTCGCCGGCCACGAACAGCCGCATGCCCGCGTACGCCTTCTCGCCCGGCGCGAGCGTGGCGACGGCGTGCCAGTTGGACTCGAGGGGGCCGACCTCGTCGTAGGAGCCTTCGTCGAAACGTATGAGCGCGTACTTGTAGAGGGTGCAGGTCCTGTCGCCGATGTTGGTGGCCGTCAGGGTGAGGTGCCGGAGCGAGTCGTGCGGCTCGGCCTTCGCGGTGACGGCGATGTTCTCGTCGGTGCAGGCCCTGGTGGTCTTTCCGCTGTTCTCGGAGCCCTTGCCGGCGGAGCCGCTCGCGGCGGGCGATGCGGCGGTCGGGGGCCGGGCGCTCGTGGTGGCGGGAGCGCTCGTCCCCCCGTCGGCGGGCGGGGTGGTGCTCGATGCGCTCGGAGGGTCCGAGACGCTGGTCGCGCTGGTGGCGGACGGCGCGGGCGTGCCCGTCCCCTTCGCTTCGTCGTTCGCCTGACAGCCTGTCGAGGCGACGAGCGCGGCGAGGGCGACGCCTCCCAGGACGTAGGTCTTCCAGGCGCTGAGGGCGGTGTGCATGGTGCTCCCCGTGAAGTTCTTGTGGTGCGAGTGACCCGAACGGCTCTGTGCTGCGCCGGCGGAGGGGACGGAGGAGAGGTCCCCTCGGCACCGGCCCCGGCCGTCCTGAGACCGCCGGGGCCGCCCCCCGTGCGTCACCGTCAGGCGACGGCGCCGACCCAGCCGCTGCACGTGGCCGGGTAGTAGATCCCTTCGCTGTAGTCGCCGAGGCAGACGCGGAAGGAGAAGGAGAAGCCCTCGGCGAGGTCGCCGTACGAGCGGTCGGTGCACTTGCCGGCTCCGCTGGTGTGCCACTTCAGGGTGCTCGTGAAGCTCGCCTGCACCACCACGGACTTGTTGTCCGCGGCGTTGTCGCAGATGGTGAGCTTGTCCCCGTTGGAGTACCACGTCGCGCTGCCCGCCCCGCCGGGAACACCCGCGGCTCCGGCGGAGGGAGCCGCCAGGACGAGGGCCGAGGCGGCCGCGGCCGCCACGACGAGGGCGTTGCGGACCGTCTTGCTCCCGGACCGGGTCCGGTTCGACTGACGCAGGCTGAACATGGGTCTCCTTCGGTTCTGGTGCCGGAGCCGGCAACACGGCCGGTGGATCGACCCGCTCGGCGTCGACAGAGGGCGCGAGGCCTTGTCGGTGAGCCGCCGAGTCGGTGGCCGTGACGCTACGCGGGAGCCGTCGGCCCCGGCGTCAACCCGCTGGTGGACAACGGGTAAACCCTGGCGGTAGGCCCCGCGCGGCAGCGGACCGGGCACCGTACGGTCTTCGCCTCCACCGGCCGTGGTACCGCGTACGGTTGACGCCGCGCGCCGGGTCCGCGAGTAGGCTGCGCCGATGCAGCGTCCGCGGGTGCCGATACCCCGATCCCCCCTGTTCCTGGACACCGGCATCGCGACGGCGGTCCTGGGGTGCGCGCTGCTGCTCGGCCGCCAGGACACCGGCGAGGGATATCCGCCGCTGGACGCGGCCGGCTTCCTGCTGACGCTCGCCGTCCACCTGCTGCTGTGCTGGCGGCACCGCCACCCGGACGCGGTGACGGGCGGCATCTTCGCCCTGTGGACGGTGTACATCGCGCTCGGCTACTGGCCGGTGGTGAACAGCCTCGCCGCACAGCTGGCCCTCTACACCCTCGCGTCCACCCGCCCGCCGCGCACGGCGGTCACCGCGGGCGCGGCCCTCGGAGTGATCTGGCTGTACGGAGGCTTCGTGGCCCCCGAAGGCTCGGTGGCGGCAGCCGCCGCCCTGGGGATCGTGGTTCCGGCCGTACTGGTGAGATTCGGCCAGTCCGCGCGCGAGTCCGAACGCCGGGGGCAGCGGCTGGCCGAGCTCGCCGCGCAACTCCAGGAGGAACGCGACGCCAAGGCGCTCCGGGCCGTGGCCGAGGAGCAGGCGCGGATCGCCCGCGAGCTGCACGACGTGATCGCCCACCACATATCGGTGATCGCCGTGCAGTCGGGGCTCGCCGACTACGTCTTCGACACCGATCCCGGCACCGCCCGGAAAGCCCTCGGCACCATCGCCGACACCTCCAGCGAGGCCCTGGAGGAGATGCGGCGGATGCTGACCCTGCTCCGCGCGGGGGACAGCGCCCCCGAGTCGTACGCTCCCATGCCCACGCTCGGCGGTCTCGCGGACATGGCCGCACGGATGGACGCCGGGGGCGTGCCCGTCGAGCTCGTTGTGGAGGGAGAGCCCCGGACGCTGCCGCCCGGTGCGGAGCTGTGCGCCTACCGGGTGGTGCAGGAGGCCCTCACCAACGTACTGAAGCACGCCCGGCCGGGCGGTGCCGTGGTGACGGTCCGGTACGAGACCCACCGCCTCCTGGTGAGCGTCACGGACGACGGGCCGGGCCCGGATCCGGCCAGAGTCGACGCCGGGGGAGGCCATGGCTTGATCGGGATGCACGAACGCGCGAAGCTCTACGGCGGTGCCGTGACGACAGGCCCAGGCCCCGAAGGGGGCTTCCACGTGCGGCTGACACTGCCGACCTCCACCGCCACGGCAGGAGAGACGCAGGCCGACACCTGAAGGGGGAGCGGCCGGCCATGACGATCCGCGTACTCGTGGTCGACGACCAGTACCTCATACGCGCCGGCATCGTGGGACTGCTGGAGGCGACCGACGGCATGACCGTCGTCGGGGAGGCGGGAGACGGCGACGAGGCCGTCGCCCAGGCCGCCGGGCTGCGGCCCGACGTCATCCTGATGGACATCCGCATGCCCCGGATGAACGGCATCGACGCGGCGCGCCGGATCCTGGCCGACGCCGCCGAAGGGGCGGGCCCGCCGCCCCGGATCCTGATGCTCACCACCTTCGACCTCGACGAGTACGTCTACCGGGCCCTGCGCGCGGGCGCCAGCGGCTTCATCCTCAAGGACACCGGCCCGAAGCGGCTGCTCGCCGCGGTGGCGGCGGTCGCGGGAGGCGACGCCCTCTTCGCCCCGAGCGTGACGCGGCGCCTGGTGGAGGCCTTCACCCGCACGTCGGAACCCGGCGAACCCGTCGAACCCGGCGCACGGCGACCGGAGATCGCGCAGCTCACGGCCCGCGAGACGGAGGTGCTGCGACTGGCGGGCACCGGCAGGTCCAACGCGGAGATCGCGGAGCGGCTGTTCATCTCCGAGGCGACCGTCAAGACGCACCTCAACCGCACCATGGCGAAGCTCGACCTGAACAGCAGGGCGCAGATGGTGGTGCTGGCGTACGAGACGGGTCTCGTCGCGCCCGGCGGGAGTCCACGCACGCCCTGAGCGGGGGAGCGGAGCCCCTCACGGCCCGTCGACGAGGCTCTGGATGCCGGGGGCGTAGAGGTCCGCGAGGCGGTCGGTGGTGGTGTGGGCGGTGGCGCCGTCGGGGCGGTGCAGGCTCAGCGTGGCGCCCAGGCCCAGGAGCTGACCGGCGATCAGCTCGGCGCGCAGCCGGGCGTCGGGGCCGGTGAGCAGGCCGGTGAGGTGGTCGGTGACCTGCTCGCGGAAACGGGCGCGCAGCAGGGTGCGCTCGTCCTCGATGCCGAGCGAGAAGACCACGCGCAGGAGGGGGTCGCCGCGGAGCCGGTCGCGGAGGTCGACCATGGTCAGGACCAGGTGCCGGCCGAGACCGGGAAGCGGAGCCCCGAAGAGCTCGGCCGCGGCCGGACGGAAGTCGACGACCGTGTTGAACAGGGCTTCCTTGGTGCCGAAGCGCTTGACGATCAGGGAGGGGCTCACCCCGGCCGCCGCGGCGATGCCGCGCATGGTGACCTCGGCGTACGGCTTGAGCGTGAACGCCCGCCGTGCGGCGCGGATGATGGCATCGCGTCCGGTCCCCGGGCCCTCCTCCGCTCCCGGCCGTCCGAACTCCGGGCCTCCGTCCCCTCCAGTCCGTCCTGGCTCCGGGTCCGTCCCCGCTCCTGGCCGTCCTGGCTCCTGGTCCGTCCCCCCTCCCGGCCGTCCTGGCTCCTGGTCCCTGCCCGCTCCGTGCCTGGGGGAGACCCCGGCGTGCGGGCGGATGCTTCGATCCGGGTCGGCGGTGGCCGGAGAGGTGGCTTCGTCGGCGGTGCTCATGCGTTCCCTCGGGCGGCGCTGGCGGGTGGTGACACCGTGACCGTACCGCCCGGCCGTTCGCCGCCGCGCGCGGTGTCCCGGCCCGGCCGGTCGGACGGCAGCAGGAGGGTGGCGACGAGGGCGGCGAGAGCCGCTCCGGCGGCGACCAGGAAGATCAGCAGGTACGCGTGGAGCGTCGGTGCGGTACGGCCGTGCGCCACGAAGGTCACACGGGCCAGCACGGCGGTGACCACGGCGCTGCAGCAGGCCTGCCCGACGGAGCGCATCAGGGTGTTGAGGCCGTTGGCCGACGCGGTCTCGCTCACCGGTACGGCCCGCATCACGAGCGCGGGCAGCGCGGAGTACGCGATGGCGGTGCCGCAGGCGACCACGGTGGCGCCGGCGACGATCAGCCACAGGCTGTGGCTGGTGAAGAAGCGCACCACGTAGCCGACGGACATGACGACGGCCGCGACGGCGAGCGCCGTGCGGGGACCGTACGTGGCGGAGATCCGCGCCGAGAGAGGCGACAGGGCCACCATCGCGAGCCCGCCGGGCAGCAGGCAGAGTCCGCTGACGACGAGGGAGGCGCCGAGGCCGTACCCGGTGCTCGTGGGCTCCTGCACGAGCTGGGCGGTGACCAGGGAGTTGGCGTAGAACGAGAAGCCGATCAGCAGGGCCGCGACGTTGGTCAGCAGCACGGCGGGCCGGCCGGACACCCTCAGGTCCATGATCGGGGACGGGGTGCGCAGTTCGTACCGGCCCCAGAGCAGCCCGACGACCACCGAGGCGCCGAGCAGGCCGAGCGTCGGCACGGACGTCCAGCCCCAGTCGGAGCCCTGCGTGATCGCGAGGAGCACACCGACCAGCACGACGGCGAGTCCCAGCGTGCCCGGCACGTCGAAGCGCCCCGGGGACCGCACGCCCGACTCCGGCACGATCGCCAGCACGAGCAGGAGGTCGAGCAGGCCGAGCGCCGCGGACGCCCAGAACATGGTGTGCCAGTCGAAGTTCTCCATCACCACGGCGGCTATGGGCAGCCCGATCGCCGCGCCGATGCCGAGGGTGGAGCTCATCAGCGCGATCGACGGCAGGACGCGTTCGGCGGGCAGCTCGTCGCGGATGATGCTGATGCCGAGCGGGATCACCGCGAGAGCCGCGCCCTGGAGGGCCCGGCCGGTGATCAGTACGCCGATGTCGGAGCTGAGCGCGCAGAGCACGGAACCGAGGGTGAGCACCCCGAGCGACGCGAGGAGCACCCGCCGCTTGCCGTACATGTCGCCGACCCGCCCGAGCACCGGGGTGAACACCGCGCCGGTGAGGAGGGTCACGGTGACGAGCCAGCCCGCGGCGCCGGTGCTCGCCCCGGTCAGCTCGGGGACGTGCGGCAGCAGCGGGACGACGAGGGTCTGCATGACGGCGACGACCATGCCGCAGAAGGCCAGGACGGGGACGACGAGCCGGGAGAGGGCGGGTGCGGGCGGCGGGCCGGGCGGGGACGCCGAGAGGGGTTCCGATGCGGATCCGGCGACGGACATCGTGCTCCAGAGGCGGTGCGAGGGCGGGAGGCGGAGGGGGTGCACACGTGTTCACCCCCAGGGTAAACACGTGTGCACCCATGGCCAAGGCCGGGGTGCCGGTTCCTGCCGGGTCACGTGCCCCGTCGTGCCGGGCGCCGTGGGGCGGGTGATCCTGGGGACATGGGTGACGCCTCCCCGCACCGACTGCCGACCGCCTACCGGGCGGCGGCGCGCGGGGCGCTGCGCGTCACGCTCACCGCCGCGGCCGGCTTCTACGTACTCCTCTACGGCTTCGACTCGGCGATCGCCGCGACGTACGCGCTGTTCGGCGCGATCGCCATGGCCGGGCTCTCCCGCATCCCCGGGTCCGGGCGCCAGCGGGCCGTGGTGCTGCTGGGCGCGGTACCGGTGTGCTGGGTGCTGATCACGCTCGGCACGTACCTGTCCGTGCGGACGTGGAGCGCCGTGGTCGGCATGCTGGTCGTCGGGTTCGCACTGGCCTTCATGGCCGTCGGAGGGCCACGGTTCGCGGGCGCGGCGACGGGCCTGCAGCTGATGTACATCCTGCCGTCGTTCCCGCCCTACGACCCCGGTTCGCTGGGCGAACGCCTGGGAGGGGCGACCTTCGGACTCGTCCTGCTGATCATCGCGGAGGTCACCCTGCTGCCCGAGCCGGCGGCCCTGCCCTACCACGAGCGGGCCGCCCGGGCCGCCGCGGGCGCGGCGGACTGCGCGGACCGGCTGCGGTCCGCCCCGTACACGCTGCCCGAGGCCCAGCTGCGCACCGCCCGGGCCCTGAGCACGGGCCTCCGCTCCTCCCAGGTCCCGGAGGCCGAGCGGCCGGCCGGGGCGGGGGTGCGGCCCAGGGCGCTGGCCCACATGGGACTCGCGACGCGCACCCTGCTCGGACGGCTCGTGGTGATGCCGCCGCCCGCGGCGGTCCGCGCGGTACCCTCCGGCGCGGCCGAACAGCCGGGGGCGGGAGGCACCGACCCGCTGCGGGCGGTCGCGGAAGCGGCGCGGGAGACCGCGGCCCGGCTGCGGGGCCGAGCCCCCGACGGCCGGGCGCACGCCCGGCTGAGGCAGGTCCGGGAGGCACTCGCGGCGGCCGAGGGCGCCACGCCCGCCGCGCTGCGCCGCAACGCGGCGCTCCTGGAGGTGACGGACGCGGCGCTCGCCATGTCCACCGCGGCCGACATCGCCGTACGGGGACGGGCGGCCGACCCACCGGCGCCCGGCCGGTTCTGGTACGCGCGGATGCGGGCACCACGACTCTGGTGGCGACGCCTCTCGGGCCACGTCGGCGGCCGGTCGGTGTTCTTCCAGAACGCCGTACGGATCAGCCTCGCCCTGGCGGCGGCCCGGTTGATCGCGGGCATCGACACGCTCCCGCACGGATTCTGGGTGCTGCTGGCCACCCTGACCCTGACCCGCACGACGGTACGGGAGACCCGGACGACGGAGCGGATCGCGCTGACCGGCACGCTCGTCGGCGCGCTGGTCGCGGCGGCCCTGCTGGCGCTGGTCGGCACCGACATCGAGGTCTACGCGGTCGCGCTGCCGCCGCTGATGCTGGTCACCTTCACCCTGGGGCCGGTGAAGGGCGTCGGGTGGGCGCAGGCGCTGTTCACGGTGGTGGTCGCCCTGGTCTTCGCGCAGCTGGCACCCGCCACCTGGCAGCTCGCCGAGTTCCGGCTGCTCGACGTGCTGACCGGCAGCGCGATCGGCGCGGTGTTCGGGCTGCTGGCCTGGCCCCGGGGGGCCCACGACGAGCTCCGGCGGTCGGCCGCGGTGCTCCTGCGGATCGCCGCGGAGATCGTCGTGGCCACGACGGCGCAGATCGCGGCCGGCGGACGGCGTGTGCCGGTGCTCACCGCACCGGGACACCGGTCGCTGCAGCACGCCCTGGTCCTGGCGGAGTCGGCGTACGCGCAGTACCAGAGCGAACCCAAGGGGCCCGGGCGGCCGTCGTCCGGCCAGGACTGGCAGGCCGCGCTGATCGCCGGGCACCACACGCTGTGGGGCGCCGACCGGCTTCTCGTACCGCCCGAGCCGGTCGTGGTTCCGCCGCTCGGGACGGAAGCCGCGGAGTCCGTCGTCCGCGCGGGCGACCGGGTCGCGGCGGGCATGCTGCTGACCTCCGCCCGGATGGATCCCAGCGGGGACACGCCGGAGGCGCCCGACACGCCGGTACCGCCCCACGCCACGGCGCTGCCCTCCCTCACGGCCGCCCTCGCCGCCGACCCGCCCGGCGCACCGCGCGCGTACTACGCGACCGTGTCCTGGCTGGCCAATCTGACGACGGACCTCGTACGCCTCGCGGGCGACGGCGCCGCCGCCCCCGACGGCGGGCCCGACGCCGCCCCCGACGGCCACCGCGGCGCATCGTCCTGAATCCGCCCCCTGGCGATCCGCTGGGCATGCTCATGACGCCGTAGCCTGAGTTCCTTTGCGGAAGTCCGCTTCTGACGGAACGCCACGTTCGTACGAAAGGACTCAGGTGCCCTCGATACGCAGCGCACTCGCGCTCCCCCTCGCCGCGCTCCCCCTCGCCCTGGCGACCCCGCCCGGTGCGGCCGCCGGTGCGACCACGACCACGACCACGGCCACGGCCACTGCCGTCACCGCCGTCACCGTGGAGGAAGCCCGGCTCGACCGGGCCGCACCCCGGGAGATCCTGAGGCTCAGCGGATTCGACTCCCTGGCCCCGCGGTTCGCCGACGCCCTCTCCGGTGCCGACACCTTCGCCGCCGCCGAGAAGACGGTCGTCCGGTACGGATCGGGGCTCTGGCGGCGCGCCGTGGACCGGGCCCAGGGCAGGGCAGGGGCGGGAAGCGGCCTCTCGCGCGACGACGACCGGCCGCTGTACTGGTCACGACTCGCGCTCACCCGTGAACTCCGCTCGTGGCAGCCCGGATTCACCCTCACCGAGGAGGGCAGGACCCGACTGCTCGATCGCCTCGAACGCTCCTCGCGCGGCCAGGACTCCCTCCGCTACCCGGCGGGGAAGGGCGTGAAGCGCATCCTGCTGACCGGCTTCGACCCGTTCACGCTCGACCGGGACACCCGGATCAGCAACCCCTCGGGGGCCGCCGCGCTGGCGCTGGACGGCACCTGGCTGCGGACCTCCGACGGCTCCCTCGCCCGGGTGGAGACAGCCGTCTTCCCGGTCCGCTGGCAGGACTTCGCCGACGGCACGGTGGAACGGACCCTGCGACCGCACCTGCCGGAGGTGGACCTCTTCACCACGGTGAGCCAGGGCCGTCCCGGCCGGTTCGACATCGAGCGGACCAACGGCGCCTGGCGCGGCGGATTCCCCGACAACGAGAACCTGTCCCGCACCGAGGCCGTACCCGTCGCCGATCCGGGCACACAGCCCCAGTGGACGGCCACGACCCTCCCGTACACGGCGATCACGGCCGCCTCCACCGGCCGCTTCCCGGTGTACGACAACACCTCTGTGACCGAACTGCCGGCCGGGTCCGACACCCCCGTGGTCCGCCCCGACGGGCCGACACCCGGCTCCGCCGCCCGCGCGGGCGGCGGCGGGAACTACCTGTCCAACGAGATCGCCTACCGGGCCACCCTGCTGCGCGACCGCCTCGGCCTGACACGGCTGCCCGGCGGGCATGTGCACACGCCGGTCCTCGAGTTCGGCCCCGGAAACACCGACCCGGCCACGGGAACGGTCACCGACACCGAGTTCGTACGGAACCGGCTCGACATCATCGCCCAGGTCCGCGCGATCGTCGCCGTGGCCGCCGGTTCCCGGAGGTCCGGGTGATCCGGGTGATCCGGGGTTCCTCGTCTCCGCGCTCCCGGGCGCAGAGTCCCGGCTCGCCAGGGGAGGCCCCGGCGATCAGGTGAGGCCCTCGCGGTCGGACGACGCCCCCGCGATCGGACGAGCCCCGCGATCAGGTGAGGCCCCGACCCGTGCGGCCACCCCGAACGCCCCGCCCGAGCGGGGGCAGCGGCTCCAGGGCCGCGTGCCAGGCGGGCGGGAGGGCTCCGGTGCCCGTGCGGGCGGCGACGACCCCGCCCGCGACGGCGCAGGTGGTGTCGATGTCGCCCCGCCCGGCGACGGTGGTCCACAGGGCCTCCTGCAGGTCGTCGAGGTGTCCCGCCGCGCACCAGAGGGCGTAGGGCGCGGTGTCGGGTCCGGACATCCGGTAGCCGGAGCCCAGGACCTCCGCCGCGTGCCGCACCGATGTGTGCGCCGGCATCCGGGCCGCGATCCGCAGCCCGGACCGGACGTCGCTGTCGGGGAGCCGTGCGGCCACGGCGTGGAGGAGGTCCGCACGCACCGGTGCGGGCCCGCCGCGGCTGCGCGCCGCCAGGGCGGCGGCGAGGGCCACGGCCACCGCGGCGGCGACCGCCTCCGGGTGGTGGTGGGACACCGCGCTCTGGCGTGCGGCCAGCTCGGCGACGACGTCGAGGTCGGCGGCGTGCCAGGCCCCCAGCGGGGCGACGCGCATCGCCGCGCCGTTGCCCCAGGAGCCCTGGCCGGCGAACTGTCCGGCGACCACGTCCCGCCAGGGCTCGCCCGCTCCGATCCGGCGGAGCACGTCGTGCATCGAGGCTCCGTAGCCGCGGTGGGTGTCGTCGGCGTAGGCCTCGGCGAGACGCACGGCGAGACGGTCCTGGTCGACGTCCCCGCCGCCCTCGGCGAGCTCCCGGACGAGGACCACCGCCTGGGCGGTGTCGTCGCTCCAGCGCCAGAGCGGCTCGGGCGGCAGCGTCCGTGCCTCCAGGGCCGTGGTGCCCTCGCGGCGCAGGATGCCGAACCAGCGGTCGCCGAAGGCGTCACCGAAGGCGAGTCCGGACAGGGAGTCCGCGGCGGCGGAAGGAAGGTCGATCATCGCGGCAGTATCACAGGGCCACGGCGGCCCGGGCACTCCGATTTCTCCGCGGTCCCCGCGCGCGGGGGCGGGCGTCCGGGCGTCGGTAGAGTGCCCGGAGACAAGAGAAGAGATCCTCCGATGGACTCCCGCACAGCCCGCACCATCCGCACTGCTCGCACAGTCCGCATACGGTCCAAACTCGCGAAGGCTCCGTACCTGGTCGGGGGCAGTCACTCGATGGGCGCCGAACACCACGGGTTCCGCCTCGGCCCGCGTGTCGGGCCCGACCGGCTGGACGCCTTCGAGCGTGAACACCGCATCGTACTGCCGTCCGCCTACCGACAGTTCCTCGTCGAGCTCGGAGGCAGCGGCGCCGGCCCCTTCTACGGCCTGCTTCCCCTGGAGCGGTGCAGGTTGTACACCATGGATCGCCAACTCCCGGACAACACCCCGAGGGGATTCCACCACGTCCACCACCCCGACGCGCTCGGGGGAGACCGGTTCCTGAACGTCGTCGAGATGGGCTGCTCCGACCTGTGCCTCGTCGGCGTGACCGGACCGCTCACCGGCCGCGTGGTCACCGGCAATTCGAGCGGATTCCTGCGCCCGAACGTCTCCTCGGCCCCGGACTTCCTGAGCTGGTACGAACGCTGGCTGGACCACATGCGCGACGGCAAGGACAACAGCGCACTGGGACTCACCTCTCCGGCGACCGTCGCCCACGCCCCCTCGGGCCCGAGGGCCACCGCCCGGAGAGCGGGACGGCTCCCGTCCGGGGACGGCTCCGCGTGACGGCGTACCGGCGCTGCCCCGCCCGACGGCCGGGCCGCGTCGGCGGAAAGCCTCCGTCGGACGGGCCCGCGCGTGGTACGAACCCCACGTACGCATCCGGCGACGGAAGGGGAATCGGAATGGACCACGACGGTGCGAAGGCGCGGACGGTGTCGGCGGCGGAGCTGTTCGACGGCCTGGGGATCGAGTACGAGCGCGCCTTCGTCCGGCTGCCGGCCCAGCGGGCGGCGATCGAGTGGCTCACCGCACGGCTCGCCGCGGGGGCCAGGGTCCTCGACGTCGGCAGCGGCACGGGCCGTCCGGTCGCCGATCTCCTGGCGCGCGCCGGCTGCGAGGTGACCGGCATCGACGTGTCCGCGGAGATGGTCGCCCTCGCGAGCGCCCAGGTGCCCGGGGCCCGCTTCGAGCAGTGCGACCTCCGTGCCTTCGACGCACCCGAGGGCAGCTTCGACGCGGTGTGCGCGTTCTTCCCGCTGATGATGATGACCCGGGCGGAGGCGTCCGCCGCTCTCCGGCGCATGGCCGGCTGGCTCGCGCCGGGCGGGTTCCTGGTGACCGCGACCGTGCCCGCGGACGTGGAGGACGTCGAGATCGTCTGGATGGAGCGTGCGGTGCGGGTCTCCAGTTTCCCGGTGGAGGAGTACCTGCGCCTCCAGCGGGAGGACTGCGGCCTCGACGTGCTGCACCACGCGGTGTCGTTCTTCACCCCGGACGACGACCGCGCCGCTCCCGAGGAGCACCTCTTCACGTACGCCCGCCGCCCGGCCCTCGCGGAGGGCGTGGGGGAGGCGGACTGAGGCACGTCCGCGCTCGAAGCGGTCTCTGACGTATCGTCAATTGACGGTGCATCAGTTATTGACGGTTCATCGGCCCGGTCACAGAATGCGGTCACCCGACGGAGGGATCGCCCGTGCCTCGACCGTTGCGCGTCACAGCAGCCGCCCTGACCCTGCTCCTCGTCACCGCTTGTAACTCCGCCTCCACCGGTGGAAGCGGCCCTTCCTCCGTACGCGGAGTCACCGCCGACTCGATCAGGGTCGGTGGGATCGTCTCCATGACGTCCGCCAGCGGCTACTCCAAGAAGGACACCGACCTCGGCGCCCGAGCCCGCTACGACCGGGCCAACGCCGAGGGCGGCGTCAACGGCCGGAGGATCGAGTACCTGGGGGCCGAGGACGACGGGCAGGATCCGTCGAGGAACCTCGCTGCGGCCCGCAAGCTCGTCCAGCAGGACAAGGTCTTCGCGGTCTCTCCCATGAGCTCGGTGACCTTCGCCGGGGCCGACTTCCTCGACGCCCAGAAGGTGCCCACGGTGGGCTGGGGCACGCTCCCCTCGTTCTGCGGTCCGGCGCATCTCTACGGCTTCAACGGCTGCCTCGTCCCGACGCCCGGCGGTACGCTCAACCAGACCTGGCCCGAGGGCCTCGCCTCCGTACTCGGCGGCTCGCGCGGCAAGTCGGTCGCGCTGATCGCCGGCGACAACGACGCCGGCAAGTTCGGCATCCGCACCTTCACGCAGGGCTTCAAGGCGGCCGGCTTCCAGGTCGCCTACGCCAAGGCCGTGGTGCCCGCGACCTCGATGCCGAGCGACTGGTCGGCGTACACCAAGGAGATCCTCCGCTCCGGCCCCGGCGGCGCCGCACCCGACGCCGTCGTCTCCGTGATGCAGACCCCGTACAACATCGGCCTGTTCACCGCGCTCAAGCGCTCCGGCTACCAAGGGGTCATCTCCGATCCGACGGACTACGACCCCGGGCTCCTCACCAAGGACGCGACGAAGCAGGCCCTCGACGGGGTATATGTGCTGCTCCAGTTCCAGCCCTTCGAGTCGGACACCCCCGCGATGCGGCAGTTCAAGACCGACGTCAAGAAGGCCGCGGGCGGCAAGGACGTACCCCTCAACATGCACATCATGACGGGGTACATGAGCGCCGACCTCTTCCTCTCGATCGCCGCCAAGGCCGGCAAGGACCTCTCCGTCGACTCCTTCCAGAAGGCCGCCGTCGGCTTCTCCGACACCGGAACGCTCGTGGGTGACCGCGCCGAGCCCAAGGGCCAGAAGGAGAGCTTCGGCTGCGGCGCACTCGTCCGGCTGAAGAACGGGCGGTACGAGGTCGCCGTGCCGTTCACGTGCTATCCGCCGATCCCCTTCGGCTGAGGGGCGCGTCACGTGGGTGACCTGCTGGGCTTCGTCCTGAGCGGGCTGGTCTCGGGCGCGCTGTACGCGCTGCTCGCGACCGGCCTCGTGCTCTCCTACTCCGCCTCCGGGCTCTTCAACTTCGCGCACGGAGCCACCGCCTACCTGTGCGCGCTCGCGTTCTACGAGCTGCACTCCGGATTCGGCTGGCCGGCCGTCCCCACCGCCCTGCTCCTGGTCTGCCTCGTGGCGCCCGGCCTCGGCTGGGGCCTCGACCGGCTGATGTTCAGAAAGCTGGTCGGGGCCGGGGAGACGGCACAGATCGTGGCCACCATCGGGCTGCTCGTCGCCCTGCCCGCCGCCGGACTGTGGACGGTCGAACTCCTGGAACGGGCGGGCGCCCCGGTCGTGCCCGCCGAGAACCAGTACGGGCTGCCCGGCGTCGGGCCCAGCCCCGCCGTGTCCTGGCAGCCGCTCGACGGCGTGGGCATCGACTCCGACCAGCTGATCACCTGGATCGCCACCGCCCTCGCGGCAGCCGCCCTGTGGGTCCTGATGCGGCACACCAGGCTCGGCCTCCAGCTGCGGGCGGCCGTCGACAACCGGGCCCTGACCGAACTGCGGGGCATCAGCGCCGACCGGCTGTCCTCGATCGCGTGGATGCTGTCGTCGGCTCTCGCGGGCCTCGCCGGGGTCCTCGCCACCCCGCTCCTCGGACTCTCCGCACACGACTACACGCTGTTCCTGTTCGTCTCCGCCACCGCCGCGGTCCTCGGACGCTTCCTGTCGGTGCCCCTCGCCTTCGCCGGCGGCCTCGGACTCGGAGTCCTCCAGAACCTGGTGGCGGGATACGCGTCGTTCGCCGAGGACATCACCGGCTTCCGCACGGCCGTACCGTTCCTCATCCTCTTCGCCGGCCTCGTGCTCCTGGGGCGCCGGCGCCGCCGCGCGGCGGGCACGGCCGCCGCGGACCCGCCACCGGCCGACCACCTCGCCGGGAAGGGGTGGGGCCGCCGCTGGGGCGCGTGGGCGGTCGCCGGAGCCCTCCTGGCCACGGCCTTCTACACCGTCACCACGCCCTTCTGGAGCGGGATCCTGGCCCAGGGACTCGCGATCGGGCTCGTCCTCATGTCGTTCACGGTGGTCACCGGGCTCGGCGCGATGGTGTCGCTGGCCCAGGCGACGTTCGTGACCGGCGCGGCCCTGGTGGCCGGGCTCCTGATGAGCCACGGCTGGCCCTTCGTCGCCGCGGCCGCGGCCGGCACCGCGGCGGCGGCCCTCCTCGGCGCGGTGGTCGCGCTCCCCGCACTGCGGCTCGGCGGCAGATCACTGGCCCTCGCCACCCTGGCGCTCGCCTTCCTCGCCGACCAGGTGCTCTTCCAGCTCGGCGGGCTCCGCAACGGCGACACCGGGTGGGAGATCCCGAGGCCGGTGGCCGGACCGCTGGACCTGGGCGACGACCGGGCGCTGGGGCTCGCGCTCGTGCTGCTCAGCGCGGTGGCGGTCGCGCTCCTCACCCGGCTGCGCGGCTCCCGCTGGGGCCGGGCCGTGCTGGCCGTCCGCTCGGCCCCCGAGGCCGCAGCGGCGTCGGGGGTGTCGGTGGTACGGACGAAGCTCCTGCTCTTCACGGTGTCCGCGGGCCTCGCGGGCTTCGGAGGGGTGCTCTACGCCTCGTACAACACCAGGATCACGGCCACGGACTTCACGGCGATGACGGGCCTGGTGTGGCTGGCCGTCGTGGTCGCGGCCGGAGTCCGCAGACCGCAGTACGCGGTCGTGGCGGGGCTGGTCCTCGCGGTGGCCCCGCATCTGCTGACGACGTACGTGACGGAGTCCGCGCACCTGCCGGTGATCCTCTTCGGCCTGGCGGGGCTGGCACTGGCGAACGACCCTGACGGGTACTGCGCGGCGCTCCCGTCGCGGCTCGCGGCCCGCCGCGCGGCCCGACGCGAGGGCCTGGCGGGTGCCGTCCCTCCGCCCCGCGCGGCGCGGTCGGTGGAGCGGGCCGAGGGCCCCCGACACCCGGAGGGCGGAATCACCGTCGCGCCCGGAGACATGACCGCCACCGCGGGCGGACCGTCCACGCCCGCCGCCACACGTGCCGCGGGCACCGCCCCGGAAGGAGGCCGCGGCCCCCACGAAGCGCCGGCCGTGCTCGAACTGAGCGGCGTCCACGCCGGGTACGGCGGAGCGCCCGTGCTGAACGGCGTGGACCTCGCGGTGCGCGGTGGCGAGGTACTGGTCCTGCTCGGGCCCAACGGGGCCGGGAAGTCCACCCTCTGCAGGGTCGCCGCGGGACTGCTGCGGCCGGCCGGCGGCCTCGTGCGGGTACGGGGCGAGGACGCGACCCGCGACGAGACGGTCGCCCGCGCGCTCCGCGGGGTGCGGCTGGCCCCCGAGGGGCGCGGCATCTTCGCCGGGCTCTCCATCGAGGAGAACCTCACCCTGCAGCTGACGGCGGCCGAGGACCGCGACGCCGTGTACGCGCGCTTCCCCGCACTCGCCGCCCGCCGCACGGTCGCCGCCGGGTCCCTGTCGGGCGGCGAGCAGCAGCTCCTCTCCCTCGCCCCGCTCCTCCAGCGGCCACCGGCGGTCCTCGTCGCCGACGAACCCTCCCTCGGCCTCGCGCCACGCGTCGTGGACGAGGTCTTCCGTCTCCTGACGGAACTCCGCGACCAGGGCACCGCGCTCGTCCTCGTCGAGGAGAAGGCCGCCGACGTGCTCGGCATCGCCGACACCGTCGCGTACCTCGCACAGGGCGAGATCGCCTGGTCCGGGCCCCGGTCCGAGGTGGACCGGGACCGGCTCGCCGAGGCCTACCTGGGAACGGGAGTCCGCCGATGAGCCAGGCACTGCTCCGCGCGAGCGGGATCGACGTCCGTTTCGGCGGCGTCCACGCCCTGCGCGACGTGGCCGTCTCCGTCCGCCCCGGCGAGGTCTGCGGCCTCATCGGCCCCAACGGCGCGGGCAAGACGACCCTCTTCGACGTGCTGTCGGGGATGCGGCGGCCGGACGCGGGCTCGATCTCGTACGACGGTACGGACATCACCCGCCGATCCCCCGTCTGGAGGGCCCGGCACGGCATCCGCCGGACCTTCCAGCGCCAGCAGCTCTTCGGACAGCTGACCGTCACGGACAACCTGGTCGTGGCGCAGGACTGGCGGGGCGGAGCCCGGCCCGCGGCACGCCTGCGCCGGGCGCGGGCCGCCGCCGTCCTCCACGAGTGCGGGCTCGACCCGCTCGCCGGTACCTACGCGGGCGCCCTGCCCGTCGGCCGGGCCCGCATGGTCGAACTGGCCCGCGCGCTCGCGGACCCGCCCCGGGTCCTGCTCCTGGACGAGCCCGCGTCCGGGACGACGGCGCAGGAGCGACGCGAACTCGCGGCCGTCATCCGTCACATGGCCGACGAGGAGGGATGCGCGGTGCTCCTCGTCGAACACAACGTGGCCTTCGTGATGGAGCTGTGCTCACGCGTCGTGGTGCTCGACCTCGGCCGGGTGCTCGCCGAGGGGACGGCGGCCGAGGTCCAGGCCGACCCGGCGGTGCGAGAGGCATACCTCGGCACCGGCCCGGACCCGGGCGGTGCGACCACCGAGCTCCCTGACGCCGGTGCCTGATGCGCCCCCGTCATGACGGCCGGGGCCTTCCACCGGTCGCCGGCCGACGAGGCCACTCGGAACGTCCCGCTCAGTCGTCGAACCACACGACGAGGCGCACGTTGTCGTCACCGTGCTGTTCGGCGAGTTCTCGCATGGCTTCCCAGACGGGTTGCCACGCGCCGGTTTCGCTGACGGCGTCTCTGCGGCGGAGGGTGACGGACCTGTAGAGGGTGTCCCCGACGAGCCACTCGCTTCCGTCGGGCCACTCCCGCACCTCGCCCGGTTCGAGACCGACGGCCTCGACGAACGCCGGGCTCCAGGAAGCCTTGCCCGTCATCCTGAGCCCGCCCGGAGTCTGGCGGTACTCGTGCAGCCGGCTGTCGGGCTTCTCCGCGGGCTCGTCCCAGTCGGCGGCCTTCACCTCGGCCCACGTGATCCACGTGATGCCGTGAAAGCCGTCTTCGCCGTACCACTCGGTCAACTGGGCGAAGCGCGCCCGCACGGTGGCCGAGGCATCGGCGGGAAACCCCCGGCCTGCGGCCAGGGGACGGAAGTTCGCGAAGTTCCTGACCCCGAAGAGACAGCCGAACGCGTCGTAGTTGCGGTCATCGTCAAGGGAGCTGAGGTCGTGTGCGCCACACCAAGCCGACTCCTGATCGTCTCGCGGCATTCGATACTCGATGAAGCCGCTGATGTCTGTACCCATGCCAGGCATTCTCCTGACGCCGCCCCACGACGGCGTCCGCGCGCCCGGAGCGCAGCTCAGACCGCAGTCCGCTCCAGCAGCCACGAGTGGAGAGCGGCGTAGTCGCGGTCGGTGAGTCCCCGGCGCGCGTCGACGCGGTGGAGCAGGGCGGGCCCCGGGTGATGAGCGGCGACCCAGACCCGGTCGGCGTCCGTGACCTCGTCGTCGACCCACACGAACGTACGCCCGGCCGCCCGAGCGACGAGGGTACGGGTCTTCCAGTGGAGACCGGCGTGTTCGTCCTGCTCATCGAGGTCGGACACCTCCGGCCAGACCACCACGTCCAGGCGTGGAAGACCGATCAGGGGAGCGATGAACTCGTTCGCGTCCTCCTCCCACGTCGTGGCCCAGACCACCTCGCAGCCGAGCGCGGCCAGCTTGGTTCCGTGCTCCGGATCGATCCTGGAGAGCAGCGGATGGGCCTCGGCCTCGCGCGGGTCGAGACCGGTCGGATAGATCGGGTACTGGCGCGGGTCCGCCCCGAACGGGATGAGCGGTCCGTCGACGTCGAGGAACAGCAGCGGAAGCCGTGCGGAGCTGGTCACAGAACCACCCCCTCAGACCGGCACGCGGACGAAGCCCTCGGTCCAGTCGTCCTCATCGAGCTCGTACTCTCCGATCTCGAAGCAGTCCGGCTCGTCGACGAAGCCTGGCAGGAGACGCGCGCGGCGCATCCCCTCCGCGGCCGCCGCCTCGGAGGAGTAGATGCCGAGCAGCTTGACGTCGTCGCCGTCCTGCTCGTCGATGAACACGCCCCCGTCGTCGACGTGAACCGTCTCGTCGTCGGGGCCGGCTTCGTTCTGGTGCCCGATGTGCCAGAGGGGATAGACCTTCACGGGCGCAGGGTAACCCGGACGCAAGCGGTGAGGATCTCGGGCGGAGCACTAAGACGGTGTCTCAAACGGCGGTGGCGACATGCCGGGGTCTGATATTCCCGGGCCGAACGGACAAGCCTCCTGTTACGCTGAGGGAGACGTAGACCGTGTATCGAGGAGTCGCAGACGTGGTGGGTGACGACGACATCTCCGGGTGAGATCCGGATCTGACGGCCACTGGGCGTGCTGAGGAAGCGCCGCCGGAGTGGTTCGTTCGTCGTACCTCCTTCTCCCACACCTGCCCGGGGCGGAGCTGTCTCCACCCCCAGCCCTCTTGAGGTCTCACCATGTCCGACGTCTCTGTCGTCTGCTCGAACCTGTCCTTCGCCTGGCCCGACGACACCCCGGTCTTCGACGACCTGTCCTTCGCCCTGACCTCCGGCCGTACCGGTCTGGTCGCTCCCAACGGCTCCGGCAAGAGCACCCTGCTCAAGCTGATCGCCGGTGAACTGCGGCCCTCCGCCGGCTCGGTGACCGTCAGCGGCACGCTCGGTCACCTCACTCAGGAACTGCCCCTGACAGGTGACCTCACGGTCGCCGAGGTGCTCGGTGTCGCCGACGTGATCCGCGCCCTCGACGCCGTCGAGTCCGGGGACGTGAGCGAGGAGCACTTCACCACCATCGGCGACGACTGGGACATCGAGGAGCGCACCCGCGCCCAGCTCGACCGGCTCGGCCTCGCCCGGCTCGCCCTCGACCGGAGGCTGAGCACCCTCAGCGGCGGTCAGGTCGTCCAGCTCGGCCTCGCCGCACAACTCCTGGGGCGCCCCGACGTCCTGCTGCTCGACGAGCCGACCAACAACCTCGACCGCGACGCCCGGCACCGGCTGTACGACGTGCTGTCGGACTTCAAGGGCCTTCTGCTCGTCGTGGCCCACGACCGCGCCCTGCTCGACCGCATGGACGGCATCGCCGAACTCGGCGGCTCACGGCTGCGGTTCTACGGCGGCAACTTCACCGCCTACGAGGAGGCCGTACGCGCCGAACAGGAGGTCGCGGAGAAGAACGTCCGCAACGCCGAGCAGGAACTGAAGCGCGAGAAGCGGGAGTTGCAGCAGGCGCGGGAACGCGCCGACCGCCGCGCGAGCAACGCCTCCCGCAACCTCAAGAGCGCCGGGCTGCCCAAGATCTTCGCCGGCACCATGAAGCGTGGAGCCCAGGAGTCCGCGGGCCGGGCCGGGCAGATGCACGCGGCCCGGGTCGGCGAGGCGAAGGCCCGTCTCGACGAGGCCGGGCGCGCCGTGCGCGAGGAGCAGCGCATCACGCTGGACCTGCCCGACACCCAGGTGCCCGCGGGTCGCGACCTCTTCCTCGGCGAGGGGATGCAGGTCCGGCACGCCGGGAAGGACGTCTTCGCGCAGGGCGGCATCGACCTCTCCGTACGCGGCCCCGAGCGCATCGCGCTGACCGGGCCCAACGGTGCGGGCAAGACCACCCTGATGCGGCTGATCACCGGTGAACTCACCCCGGTCGAAGGCGAGATCAAGCGCGGCGACGGTCGCGTCGCCTATCTCTCCCAGCGCCTGGACCTCCTGGACCCGGAGCGCACCGTCGCGGAGAACTTCGCCGCCGCCGCGCCCGCGCGTCCCGAGGCGGAGCGCCTGAACCTGCTCGCACGCTTCCTCTTCCGCGGCCCCGGGGCGCACCTGCCCGTCGGCGCGCTCTCCGGCGGCGAACGGCTGCGCGCCACCCTGGCCTGCGTGCTGTGTGCGGACCCGGCCCCCCAGCTGCTGCTGCTCGACGAGCCGACCAACAACCTCGACCTGGTCGGTGTGGGTTGGCTGGAGAGCGCGCTCGACTCCTACCGGGGTGCGTTCCTGGTGGTCAGTCACGACGAGAGGTTCCTCGCCGGGATCGGGGTGAACCGCTGGCTGCGGCTGGCCGACGGGGTGCTCGGGACGACGGGGGCTCCGGAGGTGTGAGCCGCCGGTGCGTTCAGCGGCCCGCCTCCGA
Organism: Streptomyces sp. NPDC059695; assembly: GCF_042733785.1. Taxonomy (NCBI): domain Bacteria; kingdom Bacillati; phylum Actinomycetota; class Actinomycetes; order Kitasatosporales; family Streptomycetaceae; genus Streptomyces; species Streptomyces sp. NPDC059695. Next base: position 160,567 of record NZ_JBHWFF010000006.1, read on the forward strand.
GGCCTCGTGCCCGGCGGGCCGACCCTCGATCACACCGGACGGATCCCCGTGCCCCAGCCCGCCCTGCTCGCCCATGAAATCGTCCGCGTCCTGGGGGGCCGCCGCGTCCTCGACGGCGTGTCCCTCACCGCCTCGCCCGGCCACCGCATCGGCCTGATCGGGGAGAACGGCACCGGCAAGTCCACCCTCCTGAGGGTGCTGGCCGGTGTGGACGAAGCCGATTCCGGGAGCGTCACCCGCCCGGCAGACCTCGGCTTCCTGCACCAGGAGCTGCCCTTCGCAACCGCCTCCACCGTCTCCGCCGTCCTCGACGAGGCACTGCGCGAGGCCCGTGAGGACCTCGCGCGGCTGGAACGGCTCGGCGAGGAGCTGGGACGCGTCCCGGAGGACGATCCGCGTCACCCCGGGCTGCTCGACGCGTACGGCAGACTCCTCGAACAGGTCCAGGACCGCGAGGCCTGGGACGCCGACCGCCGCGCGGCCCTCGTCCTCACCGGGCTGGGCCTCGGCGCGCTCGGCCACGACCGGACGGTGGGCTCGCTGTCCGGCGGACAGCGCGGCCGGCTCGCCCTGGCGGCGCTGCTCGTACGCCGGCCGGCGGCGCTGCTGCTCGACGAGCCGACCAATCACCTCGACGACGGTGCCGCCGCATTCCTGGAGGAGCAGGTGCGCGGCCTGCCCGGAGCCGTGGTCCTCGCGAGCCACGACCGGGCGTTCCTCGACGCCGTGTGCACCGACCTGATCGACCTCGATCCCGCGGTCGACGGGCCGGTCCGCTACGGCGGCGACTACAGCGCCTACGTGCGCGAGAAGCACGCCGAGCGGGAGCGCTGGGAGCGCCGCTACGCCGAGGAGCAGGAGGAGCTGGAGGCGGTGCGGTACGCGGCGGGCGTGACCGCGCACCGGCTCGCGCCGGACCGGGGACCCCGCGACCACGAGAAGATGGGATACGGCCACCGGGCGGGCCGCGTCCAGAGCCAGATCTCCCGTCGCGTACGCAGCGCGACGCGACGCCTGGGGGAGCTGGAGCGCACCCGGGTCGCCGAACCACCGACCCCTCTGCGGTTCGCGGCGCCCCCGCCGGATGTGCCGGACACGCTCCCGGCGGACGGCCCGGAGCCCTTGGTGTCCCTGCACGGTGTGCGCGTGCCGGGACGGCTCGTCCTGCCCGGCCTCGTCGAGGTGTCGACAGCTGAACGGCTTCTGGTCACCGGGGACAACGGAGCCGGCAAGTCGACCCTGCTCGCCGTGCTCGCGGGACGCCTCACTGCCCGGGGCGAGGTACGCAGGCGGCGCGGGCTGACCGTGGGGCTGCTCACGCAGGACACCGTCTTCGACCGGCCGGAGCGCACGGTACGGGACACGTACGCGCGGACACTGGGCCCGGAGCGGGCCGAGCGGATGCCGCTGGCGCGCCTCGGGCTGCTGGCGGAAGCGGACCTCGACAAGCCCGTCGGGCAGGTCTCGGTGGGGCAGCGCCGCCGCCTTGCGCTGGCACTCCTGATGGCCCGGCCACCCGGGCTCCTTCTGCTCGACGAGCCGACGAACCACCTCTCGCCGCGCCTGTGCGACGAGCTGGAGACGGCGCTGGGCAGCGGCCCGGGCGCGATCGTGCTCGCGAGCCACGACCGCTGGCTGCGCCGCCGGTGGCAGGGGCGCGAGCTGCGGCTGGAACCGGTGGAGGAGTAGGCCGCCGGGCGGGCGCCGGCCCGCCTGAACACCCCGGCGGCGCCTCCACCTCGTGCAGGCGCCGCCGGGGTGCGGGAGCAGGACTCAGCCGCGGATGATGTTCTCCGCCTGGGGGCCCTTCTGGCCCTGGGTGATGTCGAACGTCACCGTCTCGCCCTCGGTCAGTTCGCGGTATCCGTTGCCGGAGATGTTGGAGTAGTGGGCGAAGACGTCCGGTCCGCCGCCGTCCTGGGCGATGAAGCCGAAGCCCTTTTCGGAGTTGAACCACTTCACGGTGCCGCTGGCCATGCTCGTCCTTCTGGTCAATTCAGCGGTGGCCCGGAGGTGGGCCACCCCGGGCGTCCCCATCGGACGCCCGAACCAGTACTGCCCCAGTGCCCCCGTGCCTACACCCGTTCACGGGATCTTGCTCCGGAGAGCCGCGATGTCGTCGCCGACGCCGGGCGCGAGCCTTGGCCGATTCGCGCTCTATCGGTGCGTACGGCCGGAGCCTGATCGCGCTCGGGCCGCAGGCGCAGCGGCTTGCCGCGTGGGCCGCGGAGATCCAGGTCGAGACGCGAGCGGTCTTCTCGCTGTCCCGTACGACTCTGGGCGCGGCGAGAGACCCTACGCGTTCTCCAGGTCGGTGAGCGTCGTGTGGAGCCAGGCGAGTTCCGCGCGGGTCGTGGCGCGGGCCACGGTGAGGATGCCGTGGCGGAACGGATCGTCCAGCTCCTCGGCGCGCAAGGGGCGCTCGCCGTCGTAGAAGAAGCTGGCGGGCTCCTGCAGGAAGGCGAGGCGGCGCCGGAGGACGGCGGCCTGGGCGGTCGGCTCGTCGAGGTGACGCAGGAAGGCCAGGAGCGTGAACCAGCGGTTCTCGTCCGTCACCTCGGGTCCCTCGGCCTCCGCGAGGCGGCGTCGGAGTTCGTCCCGGCCGGCGGGGGTGAGGGTGAGGACCTGCCGGGGGGCGGCGGAAGGTCCGGGCCGGGACTCCCGTACGAGCAGGCCGCTCTTCTCCAGGCGCTTGATCGCCGGGTACAGCGTGGACTCGCCGACGGGACGGACGTGGCCGGTGAGGGCGGTGATGCGCTTGCGCAGCTCGTAGCCGTGCAGCGGTGTCTCGTAGAGGAAGCCGAGGATCGAAAGTTCCAGCATGCCCGCATTCTCTCGCATGACGACGATGCCGTAGTACTACGGTGACGTAGTACTGTGATGGCGAAGTACGCGAGAGGGGAGCGGAACAGTGCGCGAGGCGCGAATCGACGAGCGGGGCAGCGTCATCCGGTGGACCGAAGCGGTCGGGGAGGGGCCCGCCGTGGTGTTCGTCCACGGCCTGGGCGCCGCGTCCACCGTGTACCACGCCCACATCGGGGCCCGACGTGAACTCGCCGGCCGGCAGGTCCTCTTCGTCGACCTGCCGGGGCACGGCATCAGCGACCGGCCCGCCGACTTCGGTTACTCCCTGGAGGATCACGCGGACGCCCTGGCCGCCGCGCTCGACGCGGCCCGGGTCCGCGAAGGGGTGATCGCCGGTCACAGCATGGGCGGAGCGGTCGCCGTAGTCCTCGCCCACCGCAGACCCGACCTGGTCGGGAGGCTCGTCGTCACCGAGGGCAACCTCGACCCGTTCCCGCCGCCCACGGCGGGCAGCAGCGGCATCGCGTCGTACACGGAGGAGGAGTTCGTACGGGGCGGGGGCTTCGCCCGCGTCCTCGAACGCGTCGGCCCCACCTGGGCGGCCACGATGCGCCTCGCCGACCCCCTGGCCCTGCACCGGTCCGCCGTCCACCTGGTGCGGGGAACCGACCCCGTGATGCGCGAGATGCTCCTCCGCGCACGCGTGCCCCGTGTCTTCCTGCAGGGAGAGCGGAGCGGCGACCTCCCGGGCGCGGACGCGCTCCGGGCGGCCGGCGTGGACGTCGTGACCGTCCCGGACGCCGGCCACAACATCATGTTCGACCACCCCGAGGTCTTCGCCCGGGCGGTGGCGGGCCGGCCACTGCCCTGAACCGTGGGGGGGGCCCCGGGGGGGGCGGGCGGGGCGGGGGGGGGGCCCGGGGGGGGGGCCCCCCGCGGGGGCGGGCGCCCGCCCGCTGGGGGGGGGGGGCGGGGCAGGGGGAGGCGGTGCC
>NZ_JBHWFF010000006.1:164373-219862 GCF_042733785.1 Streptomyces sp. NPDC059695
CGCGCCCCCCCACAAAAACACAGAGCCCCCCCCCGCGGGGGGGGGGCGGGGGGGGGGGGGGCGCGCCCCCCGCCCCCCCCCGGGGGGCGGGGGGGGGGGGGCGCGCCCCCCCCCCCGGCTCAGGACCAGGACGAGGCCACCAACGAGCGCTCCGCCGCCGCCAGATGGACGGCCGAGGCGAGCCAGGCCTTCGCGTACCCGTCGGCCGAGGCGTCGGTGAGCCGGCCGAAGGCGTCACGGGGGCGGCGCCCCGCCTCCGCGGTCAGGGCCTGGGCGAGGTGCGCCGCCCCGCCGAGTCCCGCCCGGCTCAGCCGCGCGACCAGCGCGGCCGCGTCCGTGCCGCGCCCCGCTTCCGCCACGGCACGTCGACCTCCCGCCACACCCGCCTCCAGCAGGCGCCGCACCCGCCACAGAGGTGCGTCCGCCAACGGGTCGGGACCCGCGGTCACCGGCTCGGAGGCCGCCGCGCCCGCCGCCTCGCGCGGGAAGTGCTCACCCTGGAGCCGGTCGTAGCCGAGGTCGGCGCGTCCCTTCCACGCGTCCGGCAGCCGCAGCGTGGCCGCCGCCCCCGGCACCGGCCCGACCGCGAGCGGCCGGAGCGTCGCCGCCCGGTCCAGGTCGGGCCGGCCGAGCACCCGCAGCGCCAGCCCGGGACACCGGGCGATCCGGCGCAGGTTGGCGGCGTACGGCAGCTCCGGATGAGGGTGCGCGGCGCGGAGCCGCACCAGCGGTCCCTCCCCGGCGACGCGGACGACGACGCCGTCACCCGCCGCCCCGATCACCTCGACGTCACAGCCCAGCAGGCCCGCCGCCGTCCCGGGGCCGCCGTCGGCCGGGCCGGCGGCCATCGCCTCGCGCACCGGCCGGGCGAACAGCGCGGCGACGGGCTCCTCGGACCAGTCCACGCCCCGCAGCGGCGTCGCACCGACACCCCGCCCCGCCCCGAGCCGCCCGTCCGCCGAGACGGTCGCGCCGACGATCCGCAGACCCCCGCGCGCCAGCCCGGCGTGGTCCAGGACCGCGCCGCCGAGCGCCACCGGCGCCGACCCCGCGCCCTTCGCGCGGGCCAGGCCGCCGGGCCGTACGTCGGACACCGTGAAGGCGGCACCGTCCGCACCGACCAGATGCGTCGTCACTCCGCCGTAGCCGGTCGCGGACAGCACCGGTTCCCGGCACAGGCCGTACACCCGCAGGCTGCCGCCCTGCGCGTAGGCGCGGCGCGCGGAACCCGCCCCACCCGCGTCGGCCGACCCCGAGCTCAGCGCCGCGGAGTCGGCCAGCAGCTCGCGGAAGGCCTCCGCGAGGTCGCTCAGACGCTGGCCCTCGCTCCGCTCCCGCGCCGCCCTCAGACCCCGTACGACACGCAGCGCGGCGGCCTCGGCACGGGGGAGCCCGGCCAGCCGAGCCGTGTGGGCCGCACGGAGCAGTTCGGCCTGCACCACCGCGCCGCCCGCCGCGACCCCGGTGGCCAGGGCCTCGGCGGCGGCGGCCCAGAGCGCCTCGGCGGCGCGCACCTGCGCGGCGGTCAGGGCGGCCGGAGCGACCGGCTCGGTCCCGGAGGTGCCTGCCGCACGGTGCGGATCGTCCTGCGGCGCTGCGACGGGCAGGCCCGGACCGGCGTCGGCGTTCGGGCGCTCGGCCGTGACGCACGGCGATCGCCGGGCCGGCGCCGCCCCCACGTCCGCGGCCTCGGTCCCGTCCGTGCCCGGGTCATGGGCTCCGTACGTGTCTCCCTCTCCGTCCGCGAGCGGAGCCGCGCCCAGGACGGCGGCCCGGTGCAGGCAGCGAGGAGCCAGCAGACAGGTGCACACGGCCTGGTCCGCGTGCGTGACCGCACCGGACGGACCCGGGCGCAGGGTGACCGCGGCGTCCTCGCCGAAGAGGACCCGGACCGACCCGTCGGCCGCGGCGGCGGCCCGGTCGGCGCAGCCCGCGACGGCCGCGTCGAGCTTCTTGCGCAGCCGTGCGCTGAGCTGCTCGACGGCGTCGGCGAGGACATCGGGGGCGACGGGAGGAAGGGGTCCGGTGCTCAACGGGGTTCTCCACGGAGGCGGTCGCCCACCCAGCGGGCGAGGGCGAGCGGGCTGAGTGCGGCCACCGGCATGCCGGCCGCGACGAGTTGGCGTGCCACAGGCACCGAGTAGCGCGGAGTGCCGGTGTCGTCGAGCGCCGCGCAGCCCAGCAGGTGGGCGCCGGACGACGCCAGGGCACGCACCTCGCCCAGCAGCCCGGCCAGCGGTGCGCCCTCCTCGAAGTCGCTGACCACGACGACGAGCGTGCGGCTGGGCACGGTGATCAGTGAGCGAGCGTGCGCGAGACCGGCCGCGATGTGCGTACCGCCGCCGACCCGGACCTCCAGCAGCAGCGACAGGGGATCCTCGACCCGGTCGGTCAGGTCGATCACCCGCGTCGAGAAGGCAAGGAAGTGCGTGGACAGGGTCGGCACCCCGCCCAGGACCGCCGCGGTCAGCGCCGACCAGATCACCGAGGCCTCCATGGAACCGGAGACGTCCACGACGAGGACGAGCCGCCAGTCCGCCTCCTTGCTGGCCCGCGTGCTGAACACCGGACGCTCCGGTACGACGACCAGCCGGCCGTCCTCGGTGCGCCGGGTGTGGGCGAGGTTGGCCCGGAGCGTACGGGCGAGGTCGAGGCGCCCACCGGGGCGCCGGGTGGGGCGCGGCGTGGACAGGCCCGAGAGCGCGGGGCGCAGGCGGGTGGACAGCTCACGGGAGAGCTCGTCGACGAGCCGCTTCACCAGGGGACGCAGCCGGGCGAGCTGGGCCTCGGGCATGCCACCGGCCAGGGACAGCACCGAACCGAGCAGCTCCACCGACGGGCGTACGGCCTCCGGATCGAGCTGCGCGAGCACGTCGACGCGTCCCGCGTCGGCGGCCTCCGCGAGCACCTCCTCGCGCACGTCGGAGCCGAAGAGCGCCTCCAGCTCCCGCGCCCACTCGCGGGCTGTGGGGAAGGACGGGTCCTGACCACCGCCCTGACCGGGTGCGCCGCCGTCCAGGTCCTGCGCGCCCTCGCCGCGCCCGCGACCGTAGAGCTCGTCCAGGGCGTGGGCGTAGCGGCGGGCGTCGCCGGTGAGCCGTTCCTTGTGACGGCCGAGCAGCAGCCGCCAGCGGTCGGTGGGCCCGAGCCGCCGCTCCCCGTGCTCGGCTGCCTCGGTGGTCGGCGCGGGTGCGGGGTGGCCGGCCTCGGCGGACGGCGCTGGCGCGGCCGTGGTCGCCTGGTCCGCGGCGGCCGTCCCGGGGAGGGGACCTTCCGCCTCGTCCGTGCCCGAGAGGCCCAGGGCCTTCAGCGCGGCCGATCCGGCCGCGTCCGCCGCCGTCCAGAGGGCGAGCAGCTCCGAGGGGGCTTCGAGCGACAGGTCGAGCCGGTCGCCGAGCCGCTCCGTCACGGCCGTGAGCAGCCGCTCGCGAGCGGCCGGGGCCAGCGCGTCGAAGCCGCCGCGCAGGGCCGGGAGCCGGTCGAGGAACTCCGCGTCGGCCAGTGCGTCGACCCGGTCCATGAGCGGGGCGAGCGCGTCCGGTGACGACTGCAGGAGGGGCCCGGCTGCGGTGAGCAGCCCCACCAGACGCTTCGACAGCGCACGGCGCGCGTCGGGAGTCGTGGCCCCGTCGATCCAGCCGGCCGTGCGCGCGCCGAGCCCGGCCACGTCGTCCAGGTCGAGCAGCACCCGCACGGCGAGGGAGGCTCCCTGGATGAGCGGAGTGCCCCCGGTGGCCAACTCGGAGAGGGCCCGGTCCAGTCGGAGGCCCAGGTGGCGGGCGGCCGTCCGGTCCGCCAGCGCCACCAGTGCCCCGGCGTCGTCGGCGCTGTCGCTCCCCGCGAGACCGGGCAGGGAACGGACGGCGGCGTCGAGGAGCTCCTCCGTGAGCGCGCCGGCCGTCGCGCGGGCGTCGGGCGTGGTGCCGGGGTAGTGGCCGCGCCGCAGTCCCTCCAGCAGGTCCAGGGCCTGCAGGAGTTCCGGCAGGCCGGCCCTGTCGGGCAGCACGGCGGAGGCCTCGTGCAGGCGTGCGTCGACCAGTTCGGGCAGGTCGCAGCGTGCGGCGTCGACCAGACCGGTCAGGATCTGGTCGGGGGTGGGTCCTCCCTCGGCGACCTCGCGTCGCGCGGTCGCGGCGAGCGTGCCCGCCGCGGCCTGGGCCGCGGTGACTCCGCGCACGCCCGCGAGATCGAGGCGCGCGGGCACGGACGGCGTCCACGTCAGACGCCACTTGGTGCCGAGCGCGGTGCCGTCTCCCGTGCTCGCGACGGCGAGGGGTTCGCCGTACGACGCGCCGATCACCAGCAGACGCCGGAGCAGCACCTCGCGGCGACCGTCCAGGGGCGAGCGGAGCGGGTCGAGACGCACGTCGCGCCGCTCCGGGTCGTCCGGACGGGGCAGCCGCAGTTCCGCGAGCTCGGCCTCGACCGAGGGACCCAGACCGGACCGGGGCGCGTGCGGGCTGATCCGCCCGCGCGCGGTGCCGATGAACACGGCCTCCAGCGCCCGGGCCAGGGCCCGGCCACGGCCGAGGGGCTCGCCCTGGCCGAGGACCGTCGTGACGGCCTCCAGCAGTTCGCCGCGCCCCGGGGCGGGCAGCCCGCGCAGGGTGGCCAGGTCGCAGGCCAGACGCAGTGCCTCGGCGGCCTCCCCGGTGCCCGCGGTGTGCCCCGCACGGCGCAACTCCCGGCACAGACCGGTCACCGCGTCGGCAGCTGCCTTCAGGATCCGCTCCGGGTCGCCCGCCGCGGTGAGCACGGCCTGCTGCCACAACGGGTCGCGGATGCCGGCGGGATAGCCGGACCGGGAGTCGAGCAGGTCGAAGGAGTACGGGACGAGCGAGGTCACGGCCGAGTCACCGTCGGCTGCGGCCGGTCCGGTCCCGGCGGCGACGGAGGCCGTGACCCGCGCCTCCCCTTCTCCTCGCGCCTGCGCGGGCCCGAGGAGCGCGGGTGCGTGGAACGCGCCGATCACGGCTGCCACCCGGCGCCCGCCCGCGGAGGCGCGGGCGATGACCTGACGCATCCGCTCCTCGCGCGCCAGGTCGCCGGCGGGTACGACGGCGTCCGTACGCAGGGCCCAGCCCACGCCCAGCGCGGCCCGGCGCACCGCGTCCGGGGCGCACCCCGGAGCCAGCACCTCCACCGCGCGGTCCCACAGGTCGTCCCCGTCACGACCCGTCCCGGCGGCGACGAGCCCGTCGGCGTACGAGCCCCGCCCCCGCGACGCCCCGTCAGCGGGACCGGCAAGGAGGTCCGGGCCGGGGCCGCGAGCATCGGCGGTGCCCGGTGTCCCCGTGGACGCGTCGGCCCCCGGGAGAACGTCGTCGCCCGCGTCCGGCGCGCGGTCCGGTGCGGGATCGTCCGCCGACCAGCCCGGGTCGCCCAGGGGAAGGTCGCAGCAGACCACCTCCACGCCACGCTCCCGGGCCCAGCGGACGGCGGCGAGCTCCGGCGAGAAGTCGGCGAACGGGTAGAAGGACAGCCGTCCGCCCTCGCCCGCCCCGGCCAGGGCGACGGGGGCGACGGTCTCGGGGTCCGCGAGGTGCTCCAGCCAGGGCTGGAAGTCGGCCGGGAGCTCGACGCAGACCACCTCGGCCCGCGCGTCGTCCAGCAGCGCGGGCACGACCGCGGCGAGTGCCGGGCTGTGGTGGCGTACTCCCAGCAGGTACGGCACGCGTGACGCGGCCAGCGCGTCCACGGCGGCGCGGGGATCGACGGTCGGTGTCACCGCAGGCTCCCGCGCAGGTCCCAGAGACGGCGCCACATCGCCGAGCCGCCCTCGGCGCGGCGGCGCACCGGGCCGTCCCAGTAGCCGAGGAGCCGCGCATGGTCGGCCGGGTCGTCCTTGCGGACCACGCCCAGCAGATGCCCCGGCAGGAGGTCCAGCACGTCTCCGCCCGGCAGGTAGGCGGCCGAGACCCCCAGCGAGGCCGCCACCTGCACGGCCTCGGCGGTGGACATGACCGTGCCCGGGCGCTCCACGTCCCAGCCCTCGGTGGAGCGGCCGGAGCGCAGGTCGCGGAAGACGGTGACGAGCGCGTCCAGGACAGCGTCGTCGACGGCGAAGGCCGCGCCCGCGCGCCGCACGGCGGCGACGGCCTGGCGGCGGATCAGGACCGCCTCGGCGTCGGCGTCGGCGATCGGTTCCACGGTCTCGAAGTTGAAGCGGCGCTTCAGCGCGGCGGACATCTCGGAGACGCCCCGGTCGCGCAGGTTGGCCGTGGCGATGACGGTGAAGCCCGGGGCGGCGCGGACGACCGCGTCCTCGGTGGCGGTCAGCTCGGGCACGCTGATCCGCCGGTCCGACAGGAGGGAGACGAGGGCGTCCTGCACCTCGGGCAGACAGCGGGTGATCTCCTCGATCCGCACCACGCGCCCGGCCCGCATGGCGGCGAGGACGGGGGAGTCCACCAGGGCCTGCGGGGTGGGCCCCTGGGCGAGCAGAAGCGCGTAGTTCCAGCCGTAGCGGAACGCGTCCTCGGTGGTGCCCGCCGTTCCCTGCACGGTCAGGGCGCTGGTTCCGCCGACGGCGGCCGCGAGGAGCTCCGACAGCATCGACTTGGCCGTACCGGGCTCGCCGGTGAGCAGCAGCCCGCGCTCTCCGGCGAGGGTGACCACACACCGTTCGACCAGGGCGCGTTCGCCGACGAACTTCGGCGGGATCACGAGCCTGGACGGCAGGTCCGCGTGACGCTCGGGCAGCGCCAGCTCCACGCCGTCGCTGCCGCAGACGAACGTGACGACCGCGCGCGGGGTGAGGGCCCAGCCGGGGGGCCGCGGGCCGGGGTCCTGGGCGGCGAGGAAGGCGAGCTCGGCCGCGTGCCGCTCCTCGGCGGGCATGCCCTGTCGGACGGGGGTGGTCGGTTCGGTGACAGTCATTCGGGTTCCTTCGTCGTGGTGCGACGTGCGTGTGCGCGTACGGGTGGGTGGGGCGGGGGGGGGGGGCGGCCGCGGGGGGGGGGGGGCGCGCGGCGGGGGGGGGGACGCGCCGACCGGGCGGCCCCCGGAGACGAAGGGTGGGGGGGCGCCGCCCCCCCGCCCCCCCGCCGCGCCGCCCGGCGGCGGGGGCCTCAGCCCCCGTGCGGCGGGCCCCCCGCCGGGGCGCCCCCCCGAGGGCGCCCCGGAGGCCGTGCTCCGAGGAGGTGCCTCACCGGCAGTGCTCCGCGGAGGCGTCCACCGGCGATGCTCCGGGGAGGCGTCCCACCGGAGGTCCTCCGGGGACGTGCCTCACCGGCGGCGCCTCGTGCGCCGGACCTTCAGCTCCTCGAAGCGCGGGACGTCACCGTCGAGGATCCGCCGCCACGCCCGCGCGAACAGCTCCGCGGCCGGTTCGGTGGGCACCAGCGCGCCCAGGGCAGGCCGGGTGCCCGCGGCCACTCCGTACATCGGCAGCTTCCACTGCTCGACGGGCAGGAGCGGTGAGGCCTGCTCGGCCCAGGCTCCGGGGAGGAAGAGGGAACGCCCCGCCCGGGCCCGTACCGCCGACACCACCAGTTCGGTCTCCGCCAGTTCCGCCCGTGCCGCCTTGAGACGGGCCGGCTTCCAGCCCGTCCACCGCGCGGTGGTGCGGTCCGTCGGGTCGGGCATGGCCAGCAGCATCAGGTACAGCGTCGCCGCGTCGGCGCCCAGACCGTGGGTCCCGGCGACCTCGGCCACCAGCTCGGGCACCGCACGCGAAGGATCCTGCGGCCACCACATGCCCTCGGCGTCCGTCTCGCCCGCGGCGGGCGCGCCCGGGTCGGCCAGCAGCCGGGCGAACGCGGGGTCGTGCACGCGCCGCAGGGCCGTCTCGACCCCCGTCGGCTGCTGATCGGCGCCGCGCAGCACCACCAGATAGGGGTCGGACCCGGTGGAGTCCAGCAGGGCGGGCCGGACGGCGGGCTGCGGCTGGCCGTCCTGCGTGGCCATCAGCACCGCACCGTACCGCTCGTGGTCCGGTGCCGTCTCCGTCGGAGCTCCGGCCACCTTCCGGAAGTCCGCGAGGCTCGTGTAATGGCCCACGGAGAGCAGCAGTTCGGGAGCCGCAAGCCGCTCCCGCACGGCGGTGAGGGCACCCGGCAGGGCCGCCCGTACCGGATCGCCCGCGGGCAGCCGGTGGGCCAGCCAGGCCGACAGGCTCATCGAGCCCGCCAGCACCGCAGAGGTGAACGGCTCGTCGGCCGGCGCCACCGTCGCCGGGCGGTCGCCCTCGATGCGCCACGCCACGTCGGCACCGAGCTCCGGCGACGACGCCGGGTCGAGCAGTGCCGGGAGCGCCCGGTGCACGGGCCAGCCGCTGCGCGCACCGCGCGCGGCCTCCGCCGCGAGCCAGTCGGGCACCTGCCGGCGCCGTCCCACCTTGTCGTTCCACACGGCCGCCGCCGACGCCACGTCCGGGCCCTCGGTCCACAGCCGTGCCGGGTCGTCGGGCAGGAGAGCGGCGAGCACCGCCCGGCGCACCTCGACGTCGACCGCACGCAGCTCGTCGCGCGCGTGTCCCGCCTCGGCCACCTTCAGACCGAGCGTCTTGCGCAGCTCGGCCGGCAGGAAGTTGTTCTCCCAGCTGTCCACGTCGCGCAGGCCCGTGAGAACGATCCGCGCCAGCGCCCCGGACACACCGGTGAGGCGGCTGAACTCGTCGGCGGCCTCCGGAAGGAAAGGCGCCTCGCCACGCGAGCGGGCCTCCCGCAGGAAGCGCGTCAGCCAGTCGGCCCCGCGCACCCGGTCGCCCACCGGAGCGTCACTGCGCGGGGTGTAGGGGCCGGGCACCTCGAAACGACCGCTCGGGTCGTGGAACAGCGCGCCGAACTCCCGCCCGTCGTCGACGCCCGCATGGTGCTCGGTGAAGCCGAGCGCCGCACCGCCGCCCAGGGGCAGCACACCGCGGTGCGAGGCGTTGCGCTCCTGCCCGTCCGGAGTGTGCAGATGAGGCGTCGTCAGATGCACCGTGACCCGCCGCCAGTGGCCGGCCGAGGCCGCCGTCGAGCCCAGCCCCAGTGCGTCGACCCTGTCGAGGACATCGCACAGGGCCGCCCGGTGCGCCGGGTCGCTGCCGGGCGCGACGGCCCGGTAGGCGATCGCGGCGGGGTCGTCCAGGAGCGAGACGAACGGCAGCCCGGTGTAGGGCAGCGGCGGCAGGTCGAAGTGCAGCCGGCCCGGCAGCGCGACGGCCGCGGTGTCCGCCCGCACGGCGGCCAGCGCCTCCAGGTAGCGGTGGGTCACATCGCTGTCCGCGCCGTAGCGGTGGTAGCCGGCACCGACGATGCCGCGCAGCGCCTTGCCGATCAGCTGGTCGCTCGGCCCCTCGACACGGGCCTCGGCCGGCTCGGCGGACGGGTCGAGCCGCGCGGCCACGGCGTCGAGCGCCTTCTGCTGCCGCACCGCGAAGCGCAGCACCTTCACGACGCCGGCGATCAGCTCGGGCGCCGAGACCTGCGGCAGGGCGGCGCTCACCAGCTCGGGCAGATCCGTCGCGCGCTCCGCCAGCGCGGCCGCCTTCAGCAGGACACGGGCCGCGTCGGCTTCGGCGGCCCGCAGCGCCGCCGACCCCTGCGGATCACGCGCGCGCAGCATGTGCAGGTACGGCAGGGGAGGGAGGGCCTGACCCGCGGTGCCGTACAGCTCGTTGCGGTGGTCGCACGAGGCCGTGGCCGTCACCACGCCCTCCGGGTCGCTCAGCGACAGCTCACGCCACTGCCGCGTCAGCGCCCGGGGCCGGTCGTCCCCGGGGAACGTCAGCGCGGCGACCGGCACGTCCGCGTCCTTGGGGAGACGGACGACCCGTCCGGTCGTGTCCTCGCCGTGGTGGCCGCCGTCGGGCAGCCGCACGACCCGCCAGCCGAGCAGCCCGTCCGCCGACGTCCCCTGCGCCGAACCGTCCACCGCCGGGGCGGGCCGCACCCAGGACACTCCGGCCGACAGCTCGGCCCCGGGCGCGTGCGGCCGCAGCGCGTCCGCGAGGAAACCGGGCTGCGAACGCCGGCCGTACGCGCCCCCGGCGGGGTCGTACTCGAACCAGTCGCTGCCCTCCTCTCCGTCACCGCTCCGCCAGACCCAGTACGAGGTGCCGTCGGACAGCAGGGCGCGCTCCGCGGGGAGCTTCGTGTCGCCGCAGCTCAGGACCCCGCCGCCGGTGGTACGCCCGCCTCCCGGAAGCGGCAGGCTGGGATGCGCCGAGCGCAGCGTCCAGTGGTCGACGCCGACCATGTCGAAGACGGTGTCCGGCTCGGTGTGCCAGTACCCCTGCGCCTCGCCGTGCCCGTACGTGCTCCAGAACACCAGCAGCGCGCCGTCCACGTAGTGGAAGCCCATGCGCCGTACGGACGACGCGGGGGGCACCCGCAGATCGTGCACGAGAACCGTGGAGTCGGCGTCGATGACGCGTGCCTGGGTCGCGTTGGCCACGACGAGGTACGGCCAGGCCTCGCAGACGACCGGTGCCTCGGTGCTGTGGCGCGCGGGCGCCAGCTCCGTCAGGGCCTCCTCCCACGCCGGCCAGCGCAGCTCCTCCCACAGGCCGCCGCGCAGGGTCCGCGCCACGCTCTCGCCGAGATCGGCGCCGGCCGCCGCCGCGACCTCACGCGGTGCGAGGGCGAGGGCCTCGGCGGGGAGCCACGACAGCCGGTCGATCGCCTGCGGCAGCCCGGGGAGCCCGGCCGCCACCGACGCGTCCGCCACCTCGCGCATCCACTCGGCCAGCATCGGCCGGCCGCCGGGCGAGGCGGCGAGCCGCCGCATCACGTCCGCGCCGGACGACGCGCTGTCGTAACCCTCCGCCCCGCGCCGGAACGCGGGCCGGAAGCGGAGGTCGGCCGCCAGCGCGACCAGATCCCGGCGCTCCTCGCCGCGCGCCCAGTCCGACAGGTTCAGGGCGTCACCGCGCCGGTGCCGGGCGCGCTGCTCCTCGGGGTCGGCGACCGCGATCCCCCGCGAGAGCAGGAGGTCCAGCAGATTCAGGTCCTCGACGCCGATCCGCAGGAACCGCTCTCCCTCCGGCCGCGCCGCCAGGTCGGCACCCAGCCGGCCCGCCGCCCGCCCGACCAGCTCCAGCAGCGCGGACGGCGTGGGGCGAGGACCCCAGCCGCGGTGCCGCGCGGCGTGGAACCGCTCCAGCCACCCGGCCGCGCCGTCGGAGCACCGCTCCTCCCGAGGGACGTCCGCGTCGGTGAGACCGGCGTCGGCCCCCGACTCCTCCAGGAGCCCGAGCCACAGCTCGGTCATGTCCCCGTCGTCCCCCGGCGGGGTCATCGACAGCAGCGTGCCGCGCACGGACGGAACCCGCCGGGCCAGCGCGACCAGCGCGCCGCGGTGCGACTTCCACCACCCGGTGGCGGCCCGCAGGGTGGCCGGCAGAGGCAGGAGCTCGGCGAGGTAGTCCTGCTCCGCCTCGTTGCCGGACAGGGCCGCGGCGCGGGCGAGCCGCCTCAGCTCCACCGCGGCCTGGGCGGACGGCGCGAGACCCCCGGCGGTCCGGCGCACGCACAGCCGGCGGAACCGCTCGTAGGCCTCGACGGGCGCGAGCCGGGCCGACAGCTCCTTGCCGTACGCGGTGAGGACCTTCACCGGCAGCGCACCGGCCAGGGCGAACTCCAGGAACACGGCGTCGAGCCGGTCCTCGTCGACGGTGAGCCCGTGCTGCGCCTCGCTCGTGCGGGCACGGCCGAACAACTGTCCGGCGTACGTGGTGTTCTCGACCCCGAGGAAGACCCGCGCGGCCTGCTCGTAGAAGACGGGCAGGAAGTGCGGGACGGCCGAGGCGAGCCGCCCGGCCAGCTCGTGGCAGGCGTCCAGGGCGGCCTTGGGCTTGGTCCTGGCCTGCCGGGCCAGCCGGTCGAGCTCCGGCACGACGGCCAGGGCGTGGTGCCCGTCCTCCGGGTGGTGCACCAGCACCCACTCGGGGAAGCCGAGCTCCTGCCGCCGGCCGAGACCGACCACGGCCGGCTCGCCCTGCGGCTCGAGGCCGAGGAAACCGGCCGCGAGGTCCTCGGCCGGGCCGAGTTCGGCCGCGGCCAGCCGTACGACGACCCGGTCCTCGCCGAGCACCGCGTGGCCGTAGGACCGGGCGGTCAGCGTGACCGCCGAGGGTCCCGCTCCCCGCGCGTCGGCCGGGAGGACCGCCCCTGCCGCGAGCAGCTCCATGGTGTCGTTCTCGCCGGTGCCGGTCACGCGTCCCCACCCTCTTCGATCGTGCGGCCGGCGTAGAGCGCAGCGGCCATGCGCATTCCCTCGGACCAGGCCACCGGCCCGACCTCGCTCAGCCGCACCGCGCGGCCGTCCTCGTCGTGCCAGCTCAGCCCGCCGGTCTCCGACTCCCCGTCCCAGTACGGCTCGCCGATCCACACGGACGCCTCCGCGCTGCGGCCCCCGTCGCGCACCTTGCAGGTGGCGTAGCCGCCGGTCACGCGGTAGCCGAGGCTCGTCGCACGGGCGGCGAGTCCGAACCGCGAGGCGAACTTCCCGCCGGCGTAGTCCCGTACCTCCGTGGCGGTCGCGGCATGCCCGGAAGCCGTCCCCTCCGTCCCCTCCGTGCCGTCCGGCCTCGCCCAGGTGGCCCGGTGGATCTGCTCCACCTTCTGGGTGATGCCGAGGTCGGCCGCGAAGTCCCGTACGTCGTCCAGGTCCGGAAGGAGCACGGGGTGGGGGAGCGTCACCGTGCGCGGCGACAGCCGCACGGTCTCCCCGTCGAGGTCGACCACCTTCAGTTCGCCGTCGGCGGTGACGTCCCGCAGGAACCCGACCTCGTCCGGGTCGTCGCCCACGACAGCCATGTCCCGCAGGGCCCCCCGCCACGCCTCGTCCGGCCACACCCGGGCGATCAGCTCGGTCGGCACCGGAAGCGACGACACCATCCAGGCGTCCACCTGGGCGACGCAGGAGGCCTCGTGCCGGTCCAGCCACTCGGTCAGCCGGCGCAGCCGGTCGACTTCGGGACTGTCGCGCAACGCCTTCGGCAGCGTCTTCAACTGCCGTCCCCCGACGCGCCGTGCGACCACACGCCCGTCCTCGAGGGTGATCTCGTACCCCTCACCCGCTGCCAGCCACGCCATGAGCCGTGCCCCTCCGCCAGTCCGTCAGATGTCCGCGCAGCCCGAACAAGGGCCAACGAGGGCCCTGAGCTGCTGTATGTGGGGAGACTAACCAGGGCCACTGAC
Organism: Streptomyces sp. NPDC059695; assembly: GCF_042733785.1. Lineage (NCBI taxonomy): Bacteria > Bacillati > Actinomycetota > Actinomycetes > Kitasatosporales > Streptomycetaceae > Streptomyces > Streptomyces sp. NPDC059695. The sequence goes on from NZ_JBHWFF010000006.1 coordinate 177,504, forward strand.
AATGGGGCCGGCCGCTTCGTCACCCGGAGGTAGGTTGCGGCCATGACTGGTGACTGGCGGACGCGCCGCATCGACGCCGCCCTCAGGGGAGAGAACCCGACCGTCATGCGACGGATGACGTCGGGGTTCGCGGTGATCGGGGACGTCCAGTTCCTGCCCGGATACTCGGTCCTCCTCGTGGACGATCCGGCGGTGCAGAGGCTGTCGGACCTGCCGAGGGCGAAGCGGCTGTCGTTCCTGTCCGACATGGAGCAGCTCGGTGAAGCGGTCGAGCGTGCCTGCGGGCGGCTGGACCCGGCCTTTCGGCGGGTCAACCTGGAGATCCTGGGGAACACGGACCCCTACCTGCACGCACACGTGTGGCCGCGGTTCGCATGGGAGCCGCCCGATCTGGTGGGTTCCCCGGTGTGGCTCCATCCCCGAGAACGGTGGAGCGACGACCGGTTCCGGCTCGGCCCGCAGCACGACGGGCTGCGTGAGGCGATCGGCAGTGCGCTGGACCGGCTGCGACCGACGGCCTGGCCGCCGGGTCCTCCTGGCCCCGGCGCACGCCCCCTCCCGGGCGACACCGGCGACCCCGGGGCGTAGGCCCTGGGGTGTAAACCCCTGGGCCAATGATCCGGCGGGCGAATCAGACGGTGGGTCAATGCGGCGGGGGAGGGGCCCGTGACAGCGTTCTCGTGTGCCCACGGACAGTCCATCGGGGCACAGTTGACGCATCGTCACCACGGGAGGCCTTCATGACCACCACGCCGTTCAGCAGCCGGAAGGGCATGACGCGACGCGGCCTGCTGGGAGCCGCGCTGGCCGCCGGGGCCGCGGTACCGCTTGCCGCCGCCGGCCCCGCATGGGCCGCCGCCGCGGCCGCCCCGGGTGTCACGCGGCTCACTCTCCCCGCACCGACCGGACCGTACCCGGTCGGCACCGTCCCGCTGCACCTCGTGGACCGGTCGCGCCCGGACGCCCTCGCGGGTCCCGGGCACTTCCGCGAGCTGATGGCCAGCGTCTGGTATCCGGCAAGGGACGTGCACCGGTACCCGGTGGCGCCGTGGATGCCGGCCGGTGCCCTCCAGGCGTTCCTCGACGACGCCGGGTTCGGCGAACTGGCCTCCCTGGGGCCGCTCACCTCCGGCCACGTGGGCGCTCCGGTGCGGCGAACCGGCCGTCGCCTGCCCGTCGTCGTCTTCTCACACGGCGCGCACAGCCACCAGGCCGACCACACCGGCGTGGTCCAGGAGCTCGTCAGCCACGGATACGCGGTGGTGACGGTGGCTCATCAGTACGACACGTACACGGAGTTCCCCAACGGCCGGATCGCCGTTCCGGTCTTCGACCGGCAGGCCCCGACGCGGCCCGGAGACTTCGCCGCCGACCTCCGCTTCGTCCTCGACTGCGTCGAGCGGCTCGCCGCCGGGCACAATCCCGACGTCGACCGCAGGGAGCTGCCGGCCGGGCTGCTGGGCTCCCTCGACCCCGGGCGCACGGGTGCGTTCGGCTGGTCGAAGGGCGGGACGGCCACCGCCTGCGCCATGCTCGCGGACCCGCGCATCAGGGCCGGGTTGAGCCTCGACGGCCCGATGCAGATGAACCCGCCCCTGACCGGCGACCTGGACCGGCCGTTCATGATGATGACCGCCGAGTTCACCAGGGCCACGGATCCCGAGGCCGCCGCCTTCTGGTCCCACCTGCGCGGCCGGCGGCTGAACATCGAGGCCCAGGGCGCCGCCCACCTCTCGTACGGCGACAACGAGGCACTGTACCCGCAGGTGGCAGAGGTGTACGGATGGAGCGCGCAGCAGCTCCAGAAGGTGATCGGCACGCTGGACCCCGACCAGGCGGTGAGGATCCAGCAGGCGTATCCGCTCGCGTTCTTCGACGAACACCTGCGCCACCGCCGCAGTCACCTGCTCGACGGGCCCTCCCCGGCCTTCCCCGCCGTGACGTTTCTTCCGTAGGCGCCAGGAAGGCCGGCGGCGGTCCGTACGGGCCGCGCCCCGGCAGCCTCCGGGGCGACCGGATGAGCGAAGTGGGCGCGCGGAGACGGCATTTCGGCCCGCGCGAGGCCTCCGACGCGGCGGCGTACGTGGAGAAGGGGTGGCGAGCCGCGTCCACCCGCACCGGGCGCGTTTCCTCGTGCATGCGCCGGCCGACACGGTGCGCGCTCAGATCCCGGGGTCGTCCGCCGTCGTGCGAGCGCGGGGGAGCGACCGCTGCGAGGTGCTCAGCGGCGGCGAGCGCCTCGACGCCGTGGCCCTGCACGTACCCCTCCTGGGGCGCGACTTCGAGGTTCTCGCCCCCCTGAGCTCACCGCGAGCTGTCGTGCGCCGGCGCGGAGACTGCCGGCGGCCTGCGGGACGGGCGACGTGACCTCTCCCTGTGTTCCATGAGGGTGAATACCGGGGCGGTGGCTGGCCGGACGGCGTCCCGGCACCCCAGACTTGCGGTGATCCACACGGTCGGTCCGGTCAGGGGCGCAGGGTGTCGCCGTGCGCTCGACGCCGCCGGCCCGTCACCACTCCGGTCACCGTGGCCACCGGCGAACGGGCCTGGGCCGCCATGGACGCCAACGGCGACGGAGTGATGACGTACGAGGAGTACATCGCCTGGGTGGACGCCGAGAAGTTCGACACCGTCTGCCAGTACGCCCTGGGCGCGCTCTTCGACCTCGCGGACGCCGATCAGGACGGCGCCCTGGACCGCGCAGAGTTCACGTCGCTCCGCGAGGCGCTGGGCAATCGGGTGGACAACGCCGGTGCGGCGTTCGACGCCCTGGACGGGGACGGCGACGGGCGCGTCGGCCGCGCGGAGTACCTGGCGTCGATCCGGGCGTACGTCACGGGCGACGATTCCCCCATGGGGAACGCCCTGTACTGACCGGGCCGACCCGGCGGGCGTCGGGGCCCCGCCGGGGCGCCCCGGCGCGCGCCGGCGGGGGCGCGGGGGGTGGGGGGGGGGGGGCCGCGGACTCGCGCAGGCCCCGACGCCCCCGTCTATGCCGTGGAGCACTCGATGGAGAGTGCGAGGCGACAGTGGATCAGGGTCCTACGGGGTGCGGGCCGGGGAGATCCGGCGGGACGGCGGTGGCGAGGGGCGCGCGGTTCCCGGTGGACGAGGAGGACCGCTGCCAGTATCGGGCCGCACGTCATGAGTATGAAGGTCATGACGTGGCCGCCGCCATCAGCCGGCCCGCCGGGGCCGCGTGCCGCCCCGGGACGTCGACCGCGGCCGCGGTCAGGAGGCGGCGCACGGCCCGGGAGCGGTTCGCGACGGTGAGGCGGCGTCCGCGCCGAGGCCACCATTCGAGGACGGCGAGGAAGCTGGAGTCGCAGAAGTCGACCCGCGCGGTGTCCAGGACGAGTCCGGTGTAGCCGTCGGCCGCGGCCGAGGCCAACAGCGCACGCAGCGGGGCGACGCTGTGGCAGTCGATCTCCCCGACGAGGCGGACGACCAGGGTGGTGCCGAGTGTGGTGCAGGCGGCGATGACTATGACGCAGGGCGCGTTGTCCGCGCCCGAGTCGTGCACGACGGGGAGGGCAGGGGCAGCGAGGACGGCGGGCAGTATCGGAGCTTTGCTTGAGGTACTCACAGCCCCATCAACGGCGCGCGTACGGTGCCAGGTGACGAGGCACGCGGCCCTTTCACCCCATCTGAGCAGCACCGATCCCCAGCACGAGCGAAAGTTTCCACCCGTACGAGTCAGATGCGAGCGTCCCTGCGCCCGGCCGCGCGCGTCGGAGGGGGTCGGTCAGGCGTCCGGCACGGGTGTGGCCTGGTGGTAGTACATGCGCCAACCGGATTCCTCGTCCGTCTTCCGCCAGATCGAGCTCCTCCGGGCTCGCCTGCCGTCGAGCACCGTTTCGAACGTCAGGTGCACGATCCCCGGCGCCAGTTCGGTGCCCGTGATCTCGGACGGCACGTACACGGGCCCGTCGTCGGCCGCGCCGTCCATGGTCGCCAGGGCCGAGAGCATCGACTGCCGGTCCCATCTGCGCCCCGAGGCTCCCACCTCGACGAACTCGGGATCGAGGAGCTGCTCCGCCAGGGCCGAGGACCTCACGGCCGGACTCATCAACCGCAACTCGCGCTCGATGGCCACGGCCACGCCGCTGCGCGCGTCCGCGTTCCCGCTCCTGCCCGCGTCCGCGTTCCCGTCCATGTTCCTGTCCATGGGGGCATCCTGCCCCAGCCGACCTGGGCGTTCGCAAGCAGATGGAGGGGGACCGGGAACGGTTCGCCGGTTCTGTCGGCGAACCGTTCCTGCGGTGCGCGGCTAGCTCAGCGTCCGCACGGCGGCCGCGTCGTACGGCTTGAGCTCGTCTGTCCGGCCCGAAAGGACCTTCGCGGCCCACTCCGGGTCCTGGAGCAGCGCGCGGCCGACGGCGACCATGTCGAACTCGTCGCGCTCCAGGCGGTCGAGGAGGTCGTCGATGCCCTGGACCGGGGCACCTTCGCCCGCGAACGCGTGGATGAAGTCGCCGTCGAGACCGACCGAGCCGACGGTGATGGCGGGCCTGCCGGTGAGCTTCTTGGTCCAGCCCGCCAGGTTCAGGTCCGATCCCTCGAACTCGGGTATCCAGTGGCGGCGGGTGGAGGCGTGGAACGCGTCGACGCCGGCCGCCGCGAGCGGAGCCAGGATCGACTCCAGCTCCTGCGGGGTCTCGGCGAGCCGGGCGTCGTAGGCGTCCTGCTTCCACTGCGAGTAGCGGAAGATCACCGGGAAGTCGGACGAGACGGACCCGCGGACCGCGGCCACGATCTCGGCCGCGAACTTCGTACGGGCCACGGCGTCGCCGCCGTAGGCGTCGGTTCGGCGGTTCGTCCCCGCCCACAGGAACTGGTCGATGAGGTATCCGTGGGCGCCGTGCAGCTCGACGCCGTCGAAGCCGATGCGCTCGGCGGCCGCGGCGGCCTCGGCGAAGGCGCCGATGACGTCGTCCAGGTCGCTCCGGGTCATCGCCCGGCCCGTGCCCTCGGTGCCGTCGGTGCGGATGCCCGACGGGCCCATCGCCGGGGCGTCGGCGTAGGGTGCCTGGCCCTGCTGCCGCACCATGCCGATGTGCCACAACTGGGGCACGATCGTGCCGCCCGCCGCGTGCACGGCCTCGGCGACCTTCGCCCAGCCCGCCAGCTGCTCCTCGCCGTGGAAGCGCGGCACGCGGTCGCTCTGCCCGGCCGACTCGTGACCGACGTAGGTGCCCTCCGTGACGATCAGGCCCACGCCGGCGGCGGCACGGCGGGCGTAGTACGACCGGACGTCCTCGCCGGGGACACCGCCGGGGGAGAACATGCGCGTCATCGGCGCCATCGCGATGCGGTTCGGGACGGTCAGGCCGTTCAGCGCGACGGGCCGGGAAAGGATCTCGGCCGCGCGGGAGGCGGGGGAGGCGGTGGCGGTCACGGGTACGCTCCTCATGGCAACTACTTGACAACCTTGATGCTTGAGAACTTCATGCAATGAAGCGACGGTAGAGGCCAATGCTTGAGATAGTCAAGTATCTCTGGCTAAAGTGGACCCATGACAGAAGCTCCCCGCGCCGACACCGCCCAGCTCATGGAGCTGCTCTCCGTGTCGCTCGGCGTCTACTACGGCGACTTCACCGTCGCCGCGGCGAGTGAGAACCTCACGGCGAGCCAGGGCAAGGCCCTCACCGTGCTGCGCCGGGGCCCCGCCGCGATGCGGGCCCTGGCCGAGACCCTGACCTGCGACGCCTCCAACATGACCGGGATCATCGACCGGCTGGAGAAGCGCGGCCTGGTGCGTCGCGAGGCCGACGCCTCCGACCGGCGCGTCAAGAACGTCATCCTCACGCCCGAGGGCGAGCGCGTCACCGACGCGATCCGCGCGAAGATGCGCACCACGCAGGAGGGCCTGGACAGGCTCGGCAGCCAGGACCGGGACACCCTGCACACCCTGCTCGAACAGGTCTTCCTCCCGCCGTCCGGCGCCTGACCCGGCTCCGGCCGCGACACGGTCGTCCCGGCCAGCCACGCCGAGCGGCCCTCAGCCGTCGTGCGGAGCTGTGTACCGGAGCGGGGAGGCTGAGTACGCGCACTCATGTCGGGTCACACGGGGGCCGGAAGGATCAGGGCACACCCCGACACGAGGAGCCGGCGATGTCCGTCACGCACCCGACCTTCCGCCCGTCGCAGGACGCACGGCCGGCCCCCGGCCGCAGGCTGCCGGCCGTTCTCGCGCTCGCCGTGGCCGCGGCGCTGGTGGTGTCGGCGTTCGGTGCGGCGGACCCCACCACCTGGGTGCTGGAGACGGTATGGGTGATGCTGGGCCTGCCGCTGGTCGTCCTGCTGCGCAAGCGGTTCCCGCTGAGCGGTCTGCTGTGCGGCCTGCTGGCTGTGCACGCCACGGTCCTCGTCGTGGGCGGGCACTACACCTACGCGGAGGTGCCGGCCGGTGACTGGGTGCGCGACCTGTTCGGCCTGGACCGCAACCCGTACGACCGCCTCGGCCACCTCATGCAGGGCTTCGTCCCGGCGATCCTGGTGCGCGAACTCCTCGTCCGCACCTCTCCGTTGCGCGGGAGTCGCTGGCTCGCCCCGCTGACCGTCTGCGCCTGCCTCGCGTTCAGCGCCGTCTTCGAGATGCTGGAATGGCTGGCGGCCGTCACCGGCGGCCAGGCGGCCGACGCGTTCCTCGCGACCCAGGGCGACGTCTGGGACACCCAGTGGGACATGTTCTGCGCCCTGATCGGCGCCACGTGCTCCCTGCTCCTCCTCAGCCGCGTCCACGACCGCGCCGTCGACCGCCTGACAGGGCCCGTCCGGGACTGACCGCGCGCGCTTCAGCGCCGTGCCGCGTCGTCCGCCTGGGCGGTGACGATGCGGGGGAGGGCACCGGGGTGCTCCCGTGTGAGCCAGTCGACGAGCTCCTCCCGGACGGCGCAGCGGGTCGTCCACAGGTCGTCGGGGTCCTTGGCGGTCACCAGGGCGCGGACGGTGATGCCGGTCGGCGAGGTGTCGGTGACGGCGAGCCCCCACGCCCGACCGTCCCAGCCGGGGCAGGCGTCGAGGAACCCGCGCAGGTGCTTGCGCATCAGCTCGACGGGTGCGGAGTGGTCGCAGTGCAGGAACACCGTGCCGGTCAGTTCGCTGCCGCCGCGCGACCAGTTCTCGAAGGGCCGGGAGGTGAAGTACGAGACCGGCAGGGTGACCCGGCGTTCGTCCCAGGTCCGGACGGTGAGGAACGTGAGGGTCACCTCCTCCACGGTGCCCCACTCCCCGTCGACGACCACGGTGTCCCCGATCCGGACCATGTCGCCGAAGGCGATCTGGAACCCCGCGAAGAGGTTACCGAGCGTCGACTGCGCCGCGACGCCCGCCACGATGCCGATGATCCCGGCCGAGGCGAGCAACGACGTGCCGAGCCCCCGGAACGTGGGGAACGTGACGAGCACGAAGGCGGCGGCGATCACCCCCACGGTCACGGACACCACCCGGGTGAGCAGAGTGACCTGCGTCCGGACGCGGCGCAGCCGGGCCGTGTCACGCGTCCGGGCCGCGTACCGCGCGTACGCGGACTCCACGACCGCCGAGACGACGCGGATGGCGAGCCAGGCCCCGCCGCCGATCAGGCACAGCAGCAGGACGTGGTCCAGAACCGCGGCGCGGTCGATGAGCACAGGCCAGTGGGTCGCGCGGTACGACCACCGGAACACGGCGCACAGCAGGACGGCGTACAGCGGCGTACGGCACCGCCTCAGCAACCCCCAGAGCGGGGTGTCGGGGTGGCGTGCGTCGGCGTACCGCGCGAAGAGCTCCGCCGCCCTGCCCACGGCCAGGGCCACGAGCACCGAGCCACCGAGGACGATCGCCAGTCGGACAACGCTTTCCATTTCTCCCCAGTCGACGAAGGGACGTGGTCGTCCCTCCCGCCTCACCACAGGGCCGCACGGCAAACACACCCGCCGGCCCGGGCGACGCAGTCCCGCGGCCGGCCCGGGCGGCCGTGCCCCGGTGGTTCAGGGGCGCCGGGGGTGCCACTCGACGAGCAGGACGGTGGCGTCGTCGTGCAGACGTCGGCCTTGGTGGACGAGGATGAGCTCGATCAGCCGGCGCAGGGTCTCGGGCGCGGGGAGCTCGTCCGTCAGGGCACGGACGACGGCGTCGGCCAGACGTTCCTCGCCGAACAGCTCGCCGCCGGCGGAACGCGCCTCCGTGACGCCGTCGGTGAACAGCAGCACCCGGTCGCCCGGCTGCAACTGGACGCTGTGGACGCGCGGGGGCGGCATGTCGTACCCGGTCAGCCCGAGCGGCGGCTCGGGCGTCCGGGCGAGGGCGTCGGCGACGACGTGGCCGTCACGGATCAGCAGCGGTGGGGGATGGCCGCAGTTGATCCAGTCCAGGCGGCCGGATGTGGTGTCCAGATCGGCGATGACGCAGGTCAGCAACCGCTCGGGGATCCAGCGGTCCAGGGTGTGGCCGATCTCGACGGCGATGTCGTCGAGCCGTCCGCCCGCACGCCGGGTGTACCGGCAGGCGGCCAGAGCCGCGGCGCTGCAGCCGCCGGACGCGAGGTCGTGCCCCATCGCGTCCAGAAGCGTGAGGTGAAGCCCCTCTCCGGACAGGCTGTGGTCGTACGCGTCGCCGCCCACCTCGTACGCGGGTTCCAGGACGGCGCTGGACGTCACCTCCGAGGTGCCGATGGTGCGTGGCGGCAGGAACGCCCACAGCAGCTCGGCCTGCAGGCTCATCGGCCGGGTCCGCATGGTCTCGGCGAGGAGGTCGCTGTACGGCTGCTTGGTCGCGAGGATGAGGGCGAGCAGGCCGGCCAGGGCCTCGCACCGGTGCAGCAGGGGCGCGTCGAGTTCCGGCGCGGTCACCCGCAGCACCCCCAGCCGGCCGATGCCGTCCACGACCGGGATCCACCCCGTGCGCGCGGAGCCGCCGTCGTCCGGCGGGCTCAGCTGCACGGTCTCGGTGCGGTAGGCGCGCCCGGCGAGGGAGGTGTCGACGGGCAGGCTGTACGGATCCCCGGTCCCACCCTCGGCGCCGTGCCGGCGCGCCTGCTCGGAGCCGGGGAGCGCGACCAGGTTGCGCTGCTGCAGGTCGGCCACGTACGCGTCGGCGCCGGCCAGCCCGAGCCGCCGCCCCGCATCCCGTACGAGATCGGGGATCGCGCGCGGCGCGAGCCGGTGGGACGCCGCGAGCACATCGGCGAGGACCGAGCCCAGAGTGTCGTCCGCCACCGGTACCCGCCTGCCTTTCGCCACCGGTCACCGGCCGACCCGGTGACCACCTCATCATGCGCCGGAACGGGATCCGTCGAGGCGCCGCCGCGCGCGACAGGGGTGTCGGGCCCACGTCCCCCGGCCGGCCCGTACCGGCCCGTGGCGAGGGCGGGACCGGTTCCGGTGCTCGGTCGAACGCGGTGACGACCGGTTTGCGTGAGAAGTCGCGGGGCACGCGGACCTCCATGACGCCCGGGGCCCCGAAGGCCCGGGACGCGCAAGGTACGACCCCGTGAGAGCACGAGAAGGGATGAGAGCCGATGGGAACCGGAATCGTCCTGCTCGCCGACGGCGAGCCGACCGGCAGCCGCCGGTCCTGACACGGAGGCAGGAGACATGCGACACCACGAACCGTCCGAACGCAGGACGCGGGTGCCGAGCCCGCGACGCGCCCCCGACCCGCTCGCGGGCACGCCGGACGCATGGGGGGAAGGCGGCCGTCCGGGCTCCGCGGGTCCCAGGCCCCGGAACGCCCGGCCACGTCCTTCCTCGCCCCGGCCGGCGGTGCCCGCGCAGAGGTCCACAGCGCCGACCGCGCCGCAGATCCCGCCCAGGCCCTCCGCGCCGCCCGGCGCGGGGCAGGCGGGCCACGGCGGCCATGCCCGTCATGCCGCGCCCGCCCCGCAGGACCCGGGGCAGGACGCGCACCGGGCCGACGGCGCGGAACACCGCCCGGACCCCGTCCGCCCCGACGGCGCCGCGGGCGTCGAGCAGGTCCCCGATCTGCTCGACGCCGCGGACGAAGAGGCGTTCCGCACGCGCTGGCACGAGGTCCAGGCCCGGTTCGTCGACGACCCCCGCCAGGCCGTCCACGACGCGGACGTACTCGTCGGAGACGTGATGAGGAACCTGGCGGACACCTTCGCCCGGCACCGCCACGCCCTGGAGGGAGAGTGGAGCCAGGGCCTGGAGGCGGACACGGAGAGTCTGCGCCGCGCGCTGTGCCAGTACCGTGCCCTGCTCCACCGACTCCTGTCCGCCTGACGGCCGGCGAGACCGGCCCCGGGTCCCCGGGGAGGCGGAATGATCCGGGGGGACCCGGGTACGCGGACGCTGTCCGAGCCGCCAGGGAGGGAGCAATCACATGGGTCTGGGACTGTTCATCATCATGATCGCCGTCGGGGCCATCCTCACCTTCGCCACCGACTGGAAGCTCGACGCCATCGACCTCGATCTGGTCGGACTGATCCTGATGGCGGTCGGCTTCCTCGGAACCGCCGTCTACACCAGCGTCCTCCGTCGCCGCCGGATGGTGGTTCCGCCCGTGGCGCCGACGGTGACCGACGAGGAACGGCGCGACCTGCTCTGAGGCGGCCGGCAGGTCCGGTGCCGCGCCGACCACCACAGCACACCACCCACAACGACAGAGGAGCGACCGCAATGATCGACCACGTCTGGACCTTCAACGCCGACTCCGGCCACCTGGCGGGCACCGACCTGACCGGATGGCGGGTCGAGGCGACCGACGGGCACATCGGAAAGGTGGACAAGCACTCCGACGAGGTGGACGACGCCTATCTGGTCGTGGACACCGGAGTCTGGATCTTCGGCAAGGAGGTGCTGATCCCGGCGAGCACGGTGGTCCGCATCGACCTGGTGGAGCACACGGTCCATCTCGGCCTGGCGAAGGAACAGGTCAAGGACGCGCCGGAGTTCATCTCCGACAAGCACCTCGCCGACCTGCAGTACCGAGAGGAGATCGGACAGTACTACCGCACCGGCGGCCCCTTCCCGGGCGGCACGGGTGCCCTTTGACGGGCCGCGGGCCGAGCAGGGGGCACCGACGACCCCCGGCGCGGACCGACGGCCTTGCGACCGCCCCGCACGGGATCTCTCCGGTGCGGGGCGGTCGGCCGTCCGCCACCGCCGGGGAAGCGCGCGAGGAGGCGCGGCCAGGGGGAGACCGAGGGTCCCGCCGCCCGCGACGGTGCTGCTTCAGCTCGACGACGGTGCTACTTCAGCTCGATCTCGACGAAGGCGAGCGGGGTGGTGCCCGCGTTGACGACCTCGTGTTCGCCGCCGGCCGGGCGCGCGTAGGACTCGCCGGCCCGGAGCTCGGAGACGGTGACCGCGCCGTCGGGGGCGATCACATGGGTCCGCCCGTCGGTGACGGGGACGACGACGTAGTCGTAGGCGTGGACGTGCCGGCCGGTGGACTGACCGGGCTCGAAGTCCCAGCGGGTGACGCGGACCCGGTCGTCCTCGTGCTGCTCGGTCGCGCGGGCGGTGGTGGTCATGGTCGCTCTTTTCGCCGTCGTCGGTTCCGGGCGCTGCGTCGGTCCGGGCAGCGCGCTGAGCTGCAGGTTAACCCCCGGCCGGCCGTACGCCCGGACAAGGCGGCCACGGGCGGTGCGGCCCGGGTGAAGCGTGGCGGCCGCCCCGTGAAGAAGCCCGGCACCCTCCGTTCGGAAGGTGCCGGGCTCGTCCGCGTGCTCAGGCCGTCAGCGCCGAGTCGTCCTCGGGGCGCGCCCCCGGCAGTCGATGGCGGGCCGCGATCAGGGCCGTGTCCACGTCGCGGGTACCGGTGGAGACGCACAGCGTGTAGGCGAGGTCGTCCATGCGCCGGCGCACCTCGGCGCCGCCGCTCTCCGCCTGGAGTACCTTGAGCGTCTCGTACTGCTCGATGAGGTTGCGCAGGACCACGGGATGGGCCATCAACACGTACTGCTCCTGTCGTCGGCAGGGCGGCGACGCCCCGGTCGACGCTCCGCGTACCCGGACTTCGGCGTCGCACTCCTCGCCGGTCCGACCGCTCGGCGGCCGGCGTGATCCCGTTGCGGGCGGTGTGGGAATGATGAACCGGGAAAGGCGGGGTACGAGGTGCCCATCGGGCCCACCCATCGGACGAGGGGAGTACCAGCGCCATGACGGACGCGATCACCGCGGAGTGTGCGTCACCGGAACCCCTGCTCTCCGCGAGTGCCGTCTACGACCACGCCTCCGGCGGCGGCTCGATCGCCTCCGCCCGTGCCTTCACGGCGGCCTTCCTCGCCGCGGCCCCCTCCGTACGGAGTGAACCCGTGGCCGACGCGTGTGTGGAGGTCGCCCAGTTGGTGGTCAGCGAACTGGTGACCAACGCCGTCCGGCACACGGACGGCCCCTGCCGGCTGCTCCTGGAGCTGCGCCGGGACGCCCTGGAGATCTCGGTGATCGACCGTGTGGCCGTCGCGCCCGTACCCCGGGGTCACGATCCCCGCCGCATCGGCCAGCACGGTCTCGAGATCGTCGTCGCCGTCTGCGAGAGCCTGAGCGTGGAGCCGGACCCGGAGGGGAAGCGGGTCCGGGCGCGGCTCTCCCTCGTGCACACGGGCCCGTCCGTTCGTCTCTGAGGCTGCCGCGGTCAGGGGGCGCGGCCGGGCCCCCGGCCTTCACGTCACCGGGGGTGCCTGCGCGCACTGCCGTGGCCGGGCGTGATGCTCCACCACGACATCGCCACCCCCACACCGAGCACCAGGCACAGCACGACCGCCACGACGGAATCCCTTCGGCGCGAGGAGCAGGTCCGGGAATCCGGATGACCGCGATCGCGGCACCGAAACGCCGCCACCCGTGATGGCGGGGTGCCCCTCCCGTGAAGTTCCTGTGCCGGGACGGTGGGGGTCTGGCGAGGGAGCGCCGGAAGCGTACCGGAAGGGGTGGGTTCACTTGATGTGTGGCGCGGCCTGAGGGAGGGTGGACGGACGAGTTGACGTCGACCGGGAAGGTGGCCGGCCAGTACACGCAGGCCACGCATATGACTGTTTTCGAAGACGAGTTCGGCCGCTCCGGCGCGATGTCCGCGGCCGGACGCACCTCCCCGGCCTGGACGCCCCCCACGGCCGGGGGTACGGGTACCTCCTGGCTCCGCTCGCCCCACCCCACGGTGGTGGCCGACCGCGAGGGCGGGGTCGTCGAGTTCAACGGCGCCGCCGCCGACCTCTTTCCGGACATGGGGGTCGGCTCCTGGCTGGACGACGTCGCCCCGGGCTGGCTGGCCGACGCACATCGGCGGCTGGCCCGTCCGGCCCCGCCGCCCTCCGCGGAGCCCTCCGGCCGCGCGGGCCGCCCGCCGCTGAGGGGCAGGCACGCCGGCCGCCTCCTGCGGGCCCACCCCACCGAGTCCGGCCACGGAGACGTGGCCTGGTGGCTGGTCGACGACACCGACCTGACCACCGCGGAGGAAGCCCTGCGGACCGAACAGGAGCGCGCGGCGATCCTCGCCGAAGCGTCCACCCAGCTCCTGGCCTCGCTGAATCCGGACCGGTGCCTGGAGAAGGTGGTCCTGCTCGCCGCGGCCCATCTCGGCGACGCGGCGGTCGTGATCTCCCCGCCCGTGAGGAACCGCTACGCCGTGGTCACCGCGATCGGCGGAAGGTGCGACCGCGGCCAGGTGAAGATGGACCCGACGACGGTGCCCGGCCTCGCCGAGGCACTCCAGGGCTTCCCGCCGGTGCCCGCCCGCTGGATCGACCCGGCGGAGCTGCCGGAATGGGCCCTGCCCGAGGGCTTCGAAGGAACCCCCGGAGCCGTCGCCATCACACCGCTGCCCGGCCACGGCGTACCCGCGGGCGCACTGATCCTGCTGCGGCGCGGCGGACGGAAGGCCTTCGAGGCCTCCGAGGAACTCTTCGCCCGGCTCTTCGCCGCCCGTGCCGGCGCCGCGCTCTCGGCCGCACGGCTCTACGCGGAGCAGGCGCGCGTCACCCGCGCGCTGATCGCCGAACTCCTCCCGCCGCAACTCCACCACGTACGCGGCGTCGACTTCGCCGGCGGCTACCGCACCTCCCAGGACACGGAGCGCATCGGCGGCGACTTCTACGACGTGCACGCCGGGACCGAGGAGGGACAGGAGACGCTCGCCGTCCTGGGCGACGTGTGCGGCAAGGGCCTCGACGCCGCCGTGCTCACGGGCAGGATCCGCAGCACCGTACAGGCGCTGCTCCCCCTCGCCGACGACCACCAGAACGTCCTGAAGCTCCTCAACGGCGCCCTCCTGACCGCCCGCCACACCCGTTTCGCGACCCTGGTCCTGGCCTCGGTACGACGTTCGGGCGGCCTGGTGCGACTGCGACTGACCAGCGCGGGCCACCCGCCGCCGCTGATCCTTCGCGCCACGGGAGCGGTCGAGGAGGCGGACACCGGCGGAACCCTCGTGGGAGCCCTGCCCGACGTCACGTCCCGGTCCGCGACCGTGCACCTGTCGCCCGGAGAGACGTGCCTGCTCTACACGGACGGGATCACGGAGGCCCGGGGCGGGCCGCTCGGCTCGTCCATGTTCGGCGAGGACCGCCTCCGGACGGCACTCACCGAATGCGTCGGACTCCCCGCCGAGGCCGTCGTCGAGCGCCTGCAGATGATCGCGGGGGACTGGGTGGGCCGAGGTCCGCACGACGACATGGCGGTCGTCGCGATCACCGCACCGCACACCACCCATCTGTCCGCGGTGAACGGACACACCCGGGGCAGGTACACCGCATGACCACGCACACCACGACCCCGTCCACCGGCCTCGCCGGAACCCGAGAGCGGCTGTGGGCGGCGCTCGAAGCCCGGGACGAGGCGGCGGCCGCCGCGGCGGTCCTCGACGCCCACGACGCGGGGACCACGGCGGAGGACCTCCTGCTCGACGTGATCGGGCCCGTCCAGGCCAGGGTCGGAGGGGAGTGGGCCGCCGGCCGCATCGGCGTCGCCCAGGAGCACGCCGCGACGGCCATCCAGGACCGCGTCATCGCGGCCCTCGCCCACCGGGGCCCGCGCCCCGGCCCGGCCACCGGGGCGCGGGCCGGGGCGCGGGAGAGCGCTGCCGCCGGGCCGGGCGCCCGGCGGGAGGGCGGAACCGCACCCCGGCGGGTCACCGTCGCCTGCGTCGACGGCGAATGGCACGCCCTGCCCGCCCGACTCCTCGCGGAGGTCCTGCGCGGCCGCGGATTCCTCGTCGACTACCTGGGGGCGCACGTCCCCACCCCGCACCTGATCGCGCACCTGCACCAGACCGGTGCGGACGCCGTGGCCCTCTCGGCCTCCCTGCCGGTCCGACTCCCGACGGCCCACGCCGCCGTCACCGCCGTGCAGGCCATCGGACTCCCCGTCCTCGTCGGAGGAGCCGCCTTCGGCCCCGACGGCAGGTACGCCCTCCTGCTCGGCGCGGACGGGTGGGCACCCGACGCCCGCGCCGCCGCCTCGCTCCTCGCCGGCGGCCTGCGGCGTCCGGAGGGCGCTCCGCAGGACCCGGCCCGTGAACTGCCGCACCTGGCCGACCAGGAGTACACCCTGGTCACGCGCAGCAGGACCCAGCTCATCCGCCACGTCCTCACGGCCCTGGAGGCCGCGGTGCCGGCCATGGCCTCGTACACCGGACGACAGCGGGAGCGGACCGCCGAGGACATCGCTCACATCGTCGACTTCCTCGCCGCGTCCCTCTACGCCGACGACGCCGAGCTGTTCACCCGTTTCGTGACCTGGACCGCCGGGATCCTGCGCGCCCGGGGTGTCCCGGACGCCGCCCTCGCCGCCGCCCTCGACCTGCTCGCCGACGCGCAGTACGACTTCCCCCGCGCACGGGCGCACCTCGTCGCCGGACGCCGCAGCCTCACCCGCGTACCCGCCCCCGGACGTCGCGCATGAGTACGTCCGACACCACCTTCGAGCTGAGCCCCGTCCGTGAGGAGGGCGGCGTCCTGCGTGCGGAGCTCGCCGGCGACCTCGCCTGGGACAGCGCCGACGAGCTCCTGGACACGGCCCGCGCCCACCTCGACGCCACCCCCGTCCCCTCGGACCTGCGACTCGACTGCGCCCGGCTGACCCTGTGCGACTCGATGGGCCTCTCCACCCTGCTGGCCCTCCACCGGCACGCCGCGGCGTCCGGAGTACGTCTGCACCTCGACCGCAGACCGCCCTTCCTCGACCGGTTGCTCGTCCTCACCGGCACGTACGAGCACCTGACGGGCCGGCCGGAGACGGCGGGGCCCGACGGCGACACCCCGAGCGGCGTGGCGGACGGGCCTCAGCTCCCCGGACTCCGACGGCCGGAAGCCCCCGGACTCTGACGGCCGGAGCCCCCCGGGCTCTGACGGCCGGGCACGTGCTCCGGGCCCACCCGTGGACGCACCGCTCTCACTCCGGGCTCAGCCCGGCCGCTCGGGCGAGGGCACGCGGAAGCAGGCCGTGACGTCCTTGCCCCGTGGGCAGGACTGGGTCCGCACGTCGTCCGCGAGGGCGTCGATCAGGAGGAGTCCACGGCCACCCAAGGCGTCGTCGTCGGGACGGCGTTGCTCGGGGACAAGGGACGAAGCGTCGTGCACGGTCACGTGCAGGCACGCCTCGTCCCACGTCAGGATGAGCTGTGCGTCGCTGTGGGCGTGGACATGGGCGTTGGTGACCAGTTCGGAGACGGCCAGCACCACCGAGTCCACCGTGTCCGGTGCGGTACGGTCCCAGCCGAGCGTCGCCAGGTGCTCGCGCGTCCAGTCGCGCGCCGTCTTCACGTTGTTCCCGAGGGGCAGGGAGCGGGCCCACCCGACGGCTCTCAGCGAGGGATCCCGCGCCATGTCTCTTCCTCTCCTCCGAACGACCGCGTCTGGCGGCCGCGTCCACGTTCCGTCTGCCCGGACACCGCCGGAGGAATCCGGGCGAGGGGCCCTCTCGGTCCCCGACAGGGGCGGTGGGAAGAGCTGCTGAACGCCCCTCAGGAGCGGCCTCGCACGACCCGGAAAATCTCTCGGAAACTTTTTTGTGTGGACTTCGACCTTCCGGGTAGGCGAGCAGCCACGGGGTCACGCACCCCGGCTGGGGAAACACGTGAAAGGGGAATGGTGTGACGGTCACCACGATGACGGCCAAGGCGCTCGAGGTCGGAACGGGAACACTGCCGCTGGTCCCGGACGCGTTGGCAGTCGCGCCGAAGGACGCGCGGGCCCTGTCGAAGATCTTCTTCCAGGAGCTCACCGTTCTGGAGGAGGGGACGCACGAGTACCAGTACGCGCGCAACACCCTCATCGAGATGAACGTCAGCCTGGTCCGCTACGCGGCCGGACGGTTCCGCCATCGCGCCGACGAGATGGAGGACATCGTCCAGGTCGGCATGATCGGACTGATCAAGGCGATCGACCGCTTCGAGCTCTCGCGCGAGGTCGAGTTCACCACGTTCGCCGTGCCGTACATCGTCGGGGAGATCAAGCGGTTCTTCCGGGACACGTCCTGGGCGGTGCATGTGCCCCGTCGGCTGCAGGAGGCCCGCGTGGAGCTCGCCAAGGCGACCGAGGAGCTGAGCTCGCGCCTGGGCCGGACGCCGACGGTCAAGGAGCTCGCCGAGCTGATGAGCCTCACGGAGGAAGAGGTCACCGAGGCGCGGCTGGCCTCGAACGGCTACAACTCCTCGTCGCTCGACGCCGCGCTGAGCGGCGACAACGAGGACGGCGACGCCTCCCTCGCCGACCTCATCGGCAGCGAGGACCCCGCCATCGAGCTCGTGGAGGACTTCCACACCCTGGCGCCGCTCATCGCCGAGCTCGACGAGCGCGACCGCCGGATCATCCACATGAGGTTCGTCGAGGAACTCACCCAGGCGCAGATAGGGGAGCGCCTCGGCTGCTCCCAGATGCACGTCTCGCGGCTGCTCTCGCGCACCATGAAGCGCCTGCGCGCGGGGCTGCTCGAAACCGGCTGATCCCCGGGGCCGGCCGCTCGCCGCGCCGTCCGGTACGCCTCAAGGGCGCCTGGTCCAGGTCTTCACCTGGGCCAGGCGCCCTTGTCCGTACCTCCGGCGCGTCAGGAGTAGGTGACCGTCACCCGCTCGAAGCCGAGGCCGCCCAGGAGTTTCTGCAGCATCTCGGTCGTGTTCCGCTCGGCCCGGGAGGTCAGGCCGGACTCGCGGGCGGCGTCGCTGATCCGCCGGGCGGCCAGGACGTTGACGGCCTGCTCGCTCGCGGGGTTGTCCGAGAAGAGGTCGCCGAGCCGGTCGAGCAGGCCCCGCTGCTTGGACACGGCGTACGAGCGCTCGGGATCGAGAGCGGGGGCGGCCAGCCGGGCGTGCGGCAGGCGGAGGGTCGCCTCGGTCCGGTCCGCGTCGACGGTGACGGCGCCGTCCCCGAGGCCGCCCAGTTCGACGTAGGCGCCGACGCTGCCGTTCGCCACGTAGAGGGTGCGGGTGCCGCGGATGGAGTCCGGAAGGAAGCGTGCGTCGTTCTCCAGGTCGACCACGACCTGGTAGGTCCCCGCGGCGCCCTCGTACCGGCTCAGGTCCTGGACGGACTTCAGGACGGCAGGACCGGAGCGGTCCTTCACCTGCGTCCCGAACACGTCCAGACCGGGGAGCCTGAGGAACTGGCCGATCACGATGAGGGCGACGGCGAGCACGAGCAGGACGACGGCGGCGGGGCGCCATCTCCCTCTGGATCGTGTTCTTGTCGGGTGGGCCGGTGACGGGGTGTTCTCGGTGTCTTCTCCCATGGTGGCCTGGTGCCCCGGTCGACGCTTACCACTCCCAACCCCCTTGTACATGCGCCTGGTTGAGTCGCGTGAGGAGGGTGTGTCGGGCGTGAGGTCTCCGTCGATCCGTACGGCATGCGGCAGCCCGTCAGGGGTATGCGGGGCCCGTTCGCACGCGGTCGTCCAGAGGAGGCAGAGGCACATGATCGGTCGGAGACTCTCGCGCAGAAAGGCCGGAGTGACGGGTGACGGGACGGCGGCGCCCGCGGAGCCCCGGGACGTGCGACCGGCGGAGAAGGAAGAGGCCGCGCCTCAGGTCCGGCCCGGCCCGGGGCGGTTCGTGCGGGTACTGGTCGCGCTCACGGCACTCGTCGGCATGGTGGCGTTCGCCGTGGTCCTGGCCAGGCTCACGCTGGAGGCCTCGCCCGCGTCCGTACCCCTCACCCACAGCAACCTCACACCGGGCCGGTCGATCGAGAACTACCTCGGCCAGCCCGGCTTCGTGGATACCGTCAAGCAGCTCGGCGGGAACATCGCCCTCGGCGTCCCCTTCGGAATCCTGCTTCCGCTGCTGTCCCGCAAGGCGCGCGGATTCCTCCGCGTGGCGCTCGTCACCGCGGCGACGATGCTGCTCGTCGAGCTGGTGCAGGGTGCGCTCATCACGGGACGCGCGTTCGACATCGACGACGTCCTCCTCAACACGTCGGGAGCCCTGCTCGGCTACGTGCTCGTCGGGCGGCGGCTGGGGCGTGCCGTCCACCCGCGGACGCGCCCCCGCTGGTGGCAGCGCCGGAGCGACCCCGCCGGGACCCGGAGCGCCGCGTAGGACCGCCCGAAGGGGTACGCCCCGTGCCGCGGCCGAACGAAACACCGCCGAACGCCGGGCGGGGGAGCACCGGCCCCCGCCCGGCGCGACCACGGGTCCCGGGGCGCGGGTGGGGGCGGTGGCCCGTGGTTCCGCGCGGCCTCGGTGAGCGGTGTCAGACCCGCGCGGGAAGATCTGGCCATGCTGATCGCGACCGATGAACGCGGCCGGATGGTCAAGCGACCGTCGAAGCCCACGGTAGGGAAGATGCTGGCCGACCTCCGGCGGGGAAACGCCTCCCTGGTCCTGGAGCGAGTGGACGAGGAGAAGCCCGGCGCTTGGTACATCCAGGTCCTGCTCCGCGAGAACAACACCTACCAGCTCGAATACCGGGACGGCGTGGCTGGCCTGCACTACCAGACGCAGACGATCTCCCAGGAGAAGGTCCTCGGGGCGCTGCTCGGTTGGGCCGCCGCGAAGCCCGGCTGGCAGGACGGCTTCATGTGGAACAACATCGCCGAGCAGTTCGGTCCCGAGAGCTGCGGAACCCCGGCGCCTTCGCCGGGCGAGGCCTGAGGCCCCTGGCGCCGGAGCCGGCTCAGCAAATTCGCTCACGTGTTCGGTTAATGGTCTACGCTGGTCCCATGACCGCAGCACGACCCGCCCTGCCCGGGCTCCAGGCCTCCCTGTTCGACCAGGGTGACGACATCCGGTGCGGGGCGCTGGGCGGGCTGCGGCGGACGGGGCTCGACGGCGGTGCCTGGATCGACCACCTGCCGGGCTGGCTGCGGGGCGCCGACGCGCTGTTCGACGAGCTGGTCGGACGGGTGCCCTGGCGGGCCGAGGAGCGGCCGATGTACGACAACGTCGTCGCCGTCCCACGGCTCCTGGCCCACTACGGGGAGGGTGTCCTCCTCCCGCATCCGGCACTCACCGAGGCCCGGGACGCCCTCGGCGCCCACTACGCCGCCGAGCTCGGCGAACCCTTCGCCACCGCCGGCCTCTGCCTCTACCGCGACGGCCACGACAGCGTCGCCTGGCACGGCGACCGGACCGGCCGATCCGCCACCCAGGACACGATGGTCGCCATCCTCTCGCTCGGCGACCCCCGTGACCTCGCCTTCCGCCCCCGCTCCGGCGGCCCGACGGCTCTCCGCCTGCCCCTCGGCCACGGCGACCTGGTGGTGATGGGCGGCTCCTGCCAGCGCACCTGGGAGCACGCCGTCCCCAAGACGAGCCGCGCCGTCGGCCCCCGCATCAGCGTCCAGTTCCGCCCGCGCGGAGTGCGCTGAGACCTGGTCACCCGTGTCCCGCGCCGCCGCGGACGCGGTGGGCCGTGTCGCGTAGCCACAGGGCGCTGCGCTTGGGGGTGCGGGTCTGGGTGGGGTAGTCCACGCGGACGAGGCCGAAGCGCTTGTCGTAGCCGTACGCCCATTCGAAGTTGTCCAGGAGCGACCAGGCGAAGTAGCCCCGGACGTCCGCGCCGCCCGCGCGCGCCTCGGACACGGCGGCGAGGTGGGCCGCGAGGTAGGCCGTGCGGTCGGCGTCGTCGACGAAGCCGTGGGCGTCGGGAACGTCCTCGTACGCCGCTCCGCTCTCGGTGACCACCATCGACGTGCCCGGGTAGTCGTGCGCGACCCGCAGCAGCAGGGCCGTGAGGTCGTGCGGCATCACCTCCCAGCCGAGCCCCGTGACCGGGAGGCCTCCGTGCGGCAGGTTCCGCGTGACGGGGAGGCCGCGCGCGTCGGTGGCGGCGCCGTTCTCGTCCACGCCCGAGGTGCGCATCGAACGGTAGTAGTTGACGCCCAGCGTGTCGACGGGGCTGGAGATGATCTCCAGGTCGCCGTCCCGGACCGGGATCTCGACGCCGCGTACGGCCAGGTCGTCCACGAGGTCCTTCGGGTACCGTCCGCGCAGGATCGGGTCGAGGTAGAAGCGGAACCCGAGCGCGTCGGCGCGGCGGGCCGCCTCGCGGTCGACGGCCGTGTCGGTGGCCGGCCCGCTGGTGCCGAGGAGGTGGGTGACGGCGAGGTCGAGCGGACGCCGGGCGGCCGAGCGCAGCCGCTGGACGGCCAGGCCGTGGGCGAGGTGCAGGTGGTGGACGGCGCGTACCCCGTCGGCGAAGGAGCGGCCCCCGGGGGCGTGGACGCCCTCGACGTGGCCGAGCACGGCCGAGCAGAAGGGTTCGTTGAGCGTGGTCCAGTGGGTGACGCGGTCCCCGAGGCGCTCGTGGACGAGTTCCGCGTAGTCGGCGAAGCGGTGGGCGGTGTCGCGGGCGGGCCAGCCGCCCGCGTCCTGGAGCTCCTGCGGCAGGTCCCAGTGGTACAGGGTGAGCCAGGGCGTGATGCCGCGCGCGAGGAGCTCGTCGACCAGCCGGTCGTAGAAGCCGATCCCCGCCGGATTGACCGGACCCCGCCCGCCCGGCTGGACGCGGGGCCACGCGACGGAGAACCGGTAGGTGTCGAGGCCGAGATCGGCGAGGAGCGCGACGTCCTCGGGCATGCGGTGGTAGTGGTCGCACGCGACATCGCCGGTGTCGCCGTTGTCGATGGCCCCGGGGACCCGGCAGAAGGTGTCCCAGATGGACGGCGTGCGGCCGTCCTCGTCGGCGGCCCCCTCGATCTGGAAGGCGGAGGTGGCGGCGCCGAAGCGGAAGTGCGGGGGGAGACGGTCGATGAGCGCGTCGTGGCGGGCGGTCATGGGTGCTCCTGGTGGCTGACGGGAGAGGGGACGTGGGCACGGCCCGGACGCCGTCGGGGGCGTCCGGGCCGTGCCGTGGGGCGGGGAGGTTCAGGGCAGGCGGTGGTCCGCGTTCAGGACCGCGCCTCGCTCGGGGTGGTTCTGGTCGTAGCCGCGCGTGTCGCACTGGAGGCCGCCGACGACACAGTGGTCGACCAGCGCCTTGAGGGTGCGGTCCTCCCACGCGTTGAAGAAGTCGTAGTGGAAGGAGTAGCCGCGCCCGCTGGAGAGCCGCACCTGCGACATGTCGCCGTTGACCGGGAAGGCCATCTTGAACTCGATCATCGGCAGGGCGACCGGGTGGGAGGCCGGGCACATGTTGTCGTTGGTGCCGGGCTTGACCACCGGGTACGCCATGTGGCTCTTGTGGTCGGGGGTGTCGAGGTACAGGCCGTTCCAGCAGCTGGGCGCCTGGAAGCGGATGTTGAGCTGCACGTCGGGCCGGCTCGGGCAGCTCGCCGGGAAGTCGACGTTGAAGAAGCTGTCACCGCACTCCCAGCCCTCGACGAACCCCTTGTGGGCCCGGAACTCCTGGGCGCTCTGCGTCGGGCTGCCGACGACGAACCGCAGCCCCTTGGGGAAGGGGCGCACGCTCGTGTAGTCGGTGACGCCCGACTTGTAGTAGATGACCTGGGGTCCGACGGGCAGGATCTTCTGGTCGCCCTTGAACAGCGAGGGCATCCAGTACGCCGAGGAGTCGTCGGGCGCGCTGCACGTGGTGGCCCCGCCGCTCAGGGAGGCGGTGGTG
Organism: Streptomyces sp. NPDC059695; assembly: GCF_042733785.1. Lineage (NCBI taxonomy): Bacteria > Bacillati > Actinomycetota > Actinomycetes > Kitasatosporales > Streptomycetaceae > Streptomyces > Streptomyces sp. NPDC059695. The sequence goes on from NZ_JBHWFF010000006.1 coordinate 200,443, forward strand.
GAGTGGGCGTTCGTGGACGTGTTGCCCATGAACGTGTGGTCGTGGGACGCGCCCGGCTGGCCCGGGTAGACGATCGGGTCGTCCGGCGCGGTGTGGGTGACGGAGCAGTTGGCCTGGAACTCGCGGTGGTACGCGGGGGCCGGCGTCCTGTCGGACGGCGTCACACCGGTGACCTGCGGGACGGCCGGGATGTACCCGTCCCCGTCGGCGTCGTCCGCCGAGGGGAGGGCGGACGCGCCCATGACGTGCGCCCCGGCGCCCGTCGCGTGTCCGGTGTGGGCGGAGGCCCGTGCCGGGGCCGCCCCGTCGGCGGCGGCGCTGTAGGCGCCGACGGTCAGGGCGGAGGTGCCCAGGGCGGCGGCGAGCAGTAAGGCGGACAGGGTCCTGCCGCGGATTCTCATCGTGATCTCCTCGTTCTCCTCGGAGAGGGGTCAGCTGTAGATGCCGAACTCGTGGAGCGAGTAGCCCCAGCCGGTGCCGCGCGCGGTGAGCTGGAGCCTGACGTACCGTGCGGTGGCACCGGTCTCGATGGTGTCGACGTCGCCGTTGCCGCTGGTGGTGGTGTGGAGGGTGCGCCACGTGGAGCCGTCGTCGGAGACCTGGACCTCGTAGGCGCGGGCGTACGCCGGGTCCCAGACGAGCTGGAGCCGGTTGAAGGAGCGGACCGAGCCGAGGTCGACCCGGATCCACTGCGGGTCGCTCCAGTCGCTGGCCCAGCGCGTGGTGGCGTTGCCGTCGGTGGCGTTGGCGGCCGGGCAGGGGCAGTCGCCGTAGGAGGCCTGGAAGGAGGAGGCGGTGGTGGGCCGGCCCAGGGCGATGTTGGTGCCGGCGACGGGCGGGGCGACGACCTTCACGGACTTGGTCTCGATGCCCGCGTTCCCGCGACCGTCCTCGGCCTGCACGTACACCTTCCACACGCCGAGCTTCTCGGGCGCGGTGACGGCGAAGGTGCCGTTGCCGAGGGAGCGGTACTGCGCGTCGACGAGGCGCTTGTCGCCGCTGGCGTAGTTGCCGCTCAGGTAGATCTTGGTGGTCACGGGGTCGCCGTCGGGGTCACGTACGTCGGCGTGGACGGTGAACTCGCCGCCGGCCGGGGCGGATCCGGCGGGCGTGACCGTCATGCCGCTGATGACCGGCGGGGTGTTGTCGCCCGCGACGGAGCCGGTGTACGCCTTCTTGAGGGCGTAGTACGAGAGGCGCTTCAGGCCGTCGGGGAGGAGGTTGAACCAGACGCCGCCGAAGTCGTGCTCGATGCCGTAGTGGAAGACGGTCGCGCCGAGGGCGACGCCCTGGTGGCCGGTCACGCAGTTCCACGCCTTTGTGTACCCGTCGGCCTTCTGGACGTCGGTGGGCTCGTCGGGGACGCCGTTGGCGTCCTTGGGGGTCTCCCACTCGCCGGCGGGTCCGGTCTCGGTGATGATGTACGGCTTGGTGTAGCCGCCCTCCACCCAGTCCTCGCGGACCCCGCAGATGTCGCCGTACGCGTTCATCGAGTACAGGTCGAGGTCCGGCGCGTTGCGCTTGTAGTAGGGCCAGGCACCCGTCCAGGCGTCCGTGGAGGTGACGGGGTGGTCCGGGTCGATCGCGTGGATCCGCCTCGCGACGTCGTTGACGAAGGTCGTGTACGCGTTGCGCTGGGCCTCCAGCTGGGTGCCGCTGTAGCAGTTCTGCAGTCCGAGGACGGACTCGTTGCCGACGTTCCACATGAGCGTGGCCGGATGGGACTTGTAGGTGTCGACCCACTTCGCGAACTCGCTCAGCGCGTTGTCCTTGTACGCCGTGTCCGTCACGTAGTCGACGCAGCCGCCGGAGCCCGGTCCACCGCCCGGCTGGAGCCAGAAGCCGTTGATCACCTTGACGCCGTTGGCGGCCGCCGCGTCGAGCAGGGGCTTGGTGCCGGCGTCCGTCCCCCAGGTGCGGACGGTGTTGACGCCCATGGACCGGACGTCCGGCATGTAGCGGGCCGCGTCGGCCATCGCGGGGCCCCAGGTGACGCCCTTGACCGTATACGGTTGTCCGCCCACCGTCAGCTGCCAGTTGCCCTGCGTGCCGCCGACGCGGACGGCGCCGCCGGGCTGGGGCTGTGTGGATCCGCCGCCGTAGACCTGGAACTCCCACAGGGAGTAGCCGTATACGGTGCCCCGGGCGACGCCCTGGAGGCGGACGTAGCGGCCGGTGCCGGTGACCGCGAGCTCGTCGGTGCCCCCGTCGCCCGCCGTCACGGACTTGACGGTGCGCCAGTCGCTGCCGTTGTCGGACAGCTGGATGTCGTAGGCCTTGCCGTAGGCGCCCTCCCAGTTCAGGACGATGCGGCTGATGTTCGCGCTGCTGCCGAGGTCGACCTGGATCCACTGGGCGTCGCTCCACTGGCTGGCCCAGCGGGTTCCGGTGAGGTCGCCGTCGACCGCGGCGGAGGCGGCCCAGGCGGCGCCCTCGGTCGAGGAGGCGGTGGCGGTCTTCCCCTGGGAGAGGAGGGTCTCGGCGGCGGTGGCGGGCGCCGCGGTGAGCACCGTGGTGGAGGCGGCGAGCAGAGCACCGAGGGAGACGAGTGAGCCCGTCGCGCGGGCGCGGGCGCGCCTTCGTGCGGTGGGTGGGGCGGTGGTCGCGGTCATGACGGCTCCTGGACGGACTGTGGGAGGAGGTGGGATCGCCTTCCGGGCGGCGCGGCGGGGGCGGGGGCGCCGCCCCCCGGGGGGGGGGGGGGGGGGGGGGGGGGCCCGCGGGGGGGGGGGGGGCCGCCCCGCCGGACCGTCAGGGGAAGTTGACGACGGTCGAGGGAACCGTGGCGGTGCCCTCGGTGGGCGCTCCGGTGTCGTTGATGACGTGGTTGAACTGGCCGTTGCCGCCGAGGGACACGGTGAGCAGGCTGTGGAACCTCACGCCGGGCTTGACGGGGGCCTTGAAGCCGTGGTCCTGGCGGATCGTCGGGTCCACGTTGTAGTAGCAGTAGCTGCCGAGGCCCCAGCCCTCGTGGGTGTTCACCGAGTCGTCGACCCGGTAGGCGGCGTACCCCTTCGTCGCGCCGTTCTGGACGGCGGCCTGGTTGGGGGCGTCGTACGCCTTCTCGTTCTGGAAGAAGATCGTGCGGCCGCGCTCGCCGTACCACTCGACGTCGTACTTGTTGAAGTGCTCGACGAACAGGCCGGTGGCGAGCACGTCGTCACCGTTGACGCGGACGCCGTAGTCGGCCCGGTTGGTCTCCCAGCCGACGCCCTCGCCGTGGTCGGCGCGCCAGACCCAGGTGTGGTCGATGATCGCGTCGTCGCTGTTCACGACGATGCTGGTGGTCGCCTTGCCCGCGCCGGCGCCGCCGATGCGGACGTACACGTCCTGCACGGTGGTGGGGTTGGCGGCGTGGTCCGCGGCCGCGTTCTGCGGTCCGACCTCCAGGAGGACCGGGGAGTTGACCGGGCCCGCGTCGATCAGGAATCCGGCGAGCCGGACGCCGTCGACGTCGGCGACCTTCATCGCGGTGACGCCGTTGTCGGGGATGATCGTGGCGAGGCCGAGGCCGAGCACGATGGTGTTCGCGCGGTTCACGTTGATCGTCTGGTCGACGTGGTACACGCCCGGGGTGAAGAGCAGGTGCAGGCCTTGGGCGAGCGCCTGGTTGATCGTGGCGGCGGTGGCGCCCGGCTTGACCACGTAGAACTGGCTCAGGGGGATGGACTCGCCCTGCGGGGTGCCGTTGGCCCAGCTGGTGCCGCGGGCGTTCACGCGCTTGGCGGGCGCGAAGACCTTGTACTCGGTGCCGTCCAGGTAGAGGAACGGCTTCTCGCGGGAGACGGGGGTGGTGTCGAGGGTGGTGTAGCGGGGCTCCGGGAAGGAGGTGGCCGGAGCGCCCTCGACACCCGAGAAGACCTGGTTCCAGACGCTGTTGGACCAGCCGCCGATCGTGCTGTCCCGGGTGTACCACTGCTGCTGGGAGTAGTTGCCGATCTGGCCGTCGATCTTGGAGTCGGCGATGTAGCCGCCGCTGGCCCAGCCGTAGCCGTCCGGCGCGAGGTTGAGTCCGCCCTTGACGTGCATGCGGCGGAAGGAGGAGGCCTGCGAGACCGCCCACCGGTCGGTGCCGTTGACCGGGGCGACGGCCAGGTTCTCCGCGCCGCGCCAGAAGTTCTGGGTGGCGTTGCCGTTGAACCAGCCCGCGTCGACGGTCACGTCGCCGTTGATGGTGGTGTCGTCGGGGCGCAGTCCGAGGCCGGCGATCTGGGTGTAGAAGCCGATCTGCGCGTTGAGGCCGTTGTACGTGCCGGGCTTGAGGAGGAAGGCGTGCCGGCCGGTGCCGAACTGGGCCGACTCCTGCTGCTTGAACACCTCGTCCAGCTTGGCCTGGATGCCGGGGGTGGAGGGGTCGACGACGTGCACGTTGGGGCCGAGGTCGCCGCCGCCGGGCAGGGTGGGGCCGGTGCCGCCGGCGGTGCCGTACACCTGGAACTCCCAGAGGGAGAAGCCGTATCCGGTGGCCCGGGTGAGGCCCTTCATGCGGATGTAGCGGCCGGTGCCGGAGAGCGTGACGTCGTCGGTGCCTCCGTCGCCTCCCGTGACGGTGGTGACGGTCCGCCAGTCGGAGCCGTTCTCGGAGGCCTGGATCTCGTAGCTCTTGCCGTAGGCGGCTTCCCAGGTGAGGACGGCGTGGCTGAGCGTGGCGCTGCTGCCCAGGTCGACCTGGATCCACTGGGCGTCCTGCCAGGAGCTGGCCCAGCGGGTTCCGGTGAGGTCGCCGTCGACGGCGGCGCCCGCCGAGAAGGCGGCCCCTTCCGTGGAGGAGGCGGTGGCCGGCCTGCCCTGCGAGAGCAGGGTGGGGGCGGCGTGTGCCGTCGTGGCGGGGGCGAGGGCGAGCAGGCCGCCGGCCAGCGACGAGACGAGTGCGCCGACGGCGGCCCGTCGGACGGCCGAGGCGGGGCGCCGGAGGACCGGCGGGGACCCGACGGAAGACATGGGGGTCTCCTCTGGATACAGGGGGGAAATGTGGGAGAGCGCTCTCCCGAAACCTTGCCCGCAGGGCGAGTTGACGGTCAAGGCGTACGACAGGCCTTTTCTTTTGGCTTTCATTAAGTGTCGACCTTGACGGGTGGCGTCCGGCCGCGGACCGTCCTCCCACCGGACAGGCGACACCGTTAAGGTGCGTGGGTGGGGAATCGAGCACCGACTCTGGAAGACGTCGCACGAGAGGCGGGCGTATCGCGCGCGACCGTGTCCCGCGTCGTCAACGGCGTGCGGAACGTGGCTCCCGACATCCAGCGGAGCGTGCGCGAGGCCATCGCCCGCATCGGCTACACGCCCAACCAGGCCGCCCGCTCCCTCGTGACGCGCCGCACCGGCACCGTCGCCCTCGTACTCTCCGCCACGGGCCGCTCCTTCACCGCCCGGGTGTTCTCCGACCCGTTCTTCGGACGGGTGGTGGACGGCGTCCTGCCGGTACTGCGCCGGCGCGCGATCCAGCCGGTGCTGCTGGTCGCCGAGTCGGAACGGGCCAGGACCCAGCTCGTCGAGTACCTCGGACAGGGCGGCGCGGACGGGGCCCTGGTCGTACCCCTGGACGAGAACGACCCGCTCCCGGCGATGCTGACGGCGGCGGGCCTGCCCACGGTGCTGTTCGGCCGCCCCCGCGACGGGGAGGGCTGCGGCTTCGTCGACCTGGACAACGCCGCCGGCGCGCGGCTGGCCGCCGAGCACCTGTGGGCGACCGGCCGGCGGGCCCCGGCCACCATCGCCGCGCCGGTCACCGCCCCCACGGCGGCCGACCGCCTCGACGGCTTCCGGGAGGCCCTCGCGGCCCGCGGGGTCACGTCGGTCCCCGTCGTCCGGGGCCGGTTCACGGTGGACAGCGGCAGGCGCGCGATGGCCAGGCTCCTGAGGGACCACCCCGGGACCGACGCCGTGTTCGCCGCCAACGACCTCATGGCTCAGGGCGCCTGCGCGTACCTGCGCGAGCAGGGCGTGGCCGTCCCCGGCACCGTGGCCGTCGTCGGCTTCGACGACTCCGTGGCCGCGCGCAAGGCGCGGCCGCAGCTGACCACCGTGCGCCAGCCGGTGGAGCGGATGGCGGCCGCGATGGCCGGTCTCCTGGTCGAACGGCTCGACGGAACGCGGTCCGAGCCCGGCTCCAAGGTGTTCGAGCCGGTGCTCGTCGTACGCGAGTCCACGTGACGACCCGGGCGCCCGCCCCTCATGGCTCCAGGGCGTCGAGCAGGGCGAGCTGCTCCCTGACACGCGCCGCCGACCAGGTGTCGAGCCAGGCCGCGAAGTCTCCGTCGTAGGCACGGGGGACGGATTCCACGCGCATCACCAGGGCGAGGTAGACGCGGTAGAGGGCGAGCCGGACGCGTGCGCCGGTGCCGAGGGCGAAGGCGGGGTCGACGGAGCGGTAGCCGGCCATGAGGTCGGCGTCGTCCTCGGCGCCGCCGAGCGGGTCGAGTCCGACGAGTTCGGCCGACGGGTCTCCGAAGAAGGCGCGTTCGCCGTCGATCAGGCCGCTCAGCCGCCAGGGCCCGCTCCCGGTCCGGGCGACGATGACGTTGCCCGCCCAGGCGTCGAAGTGGACGAGCGCGGGACGACGCACCTCGGCGAGCCGGCGGCCGAACCGTACGGGCAGGTCCGCGAGGACCCCGGGCGGGGCGGGCAGGGCGACGTCGAACCGGCGCGCGTCGGCGAGCACGGCGCGCAGCATGGCGGTGAACGCCGCCGGCCAGTCGGGGGCGCAGAGCCCGGCCGGGGGCTGCGGGTACCCGTACACCGCACCGGTGACCGTGGCGATCCGGGCGAGGCTCGCGCCCAGGCGACGGCGCAGTGCGGCGTGATCGGCCGGTGCGAGCCGGTCGCGGGCCGCGTCCCAGGTGATGCCGTCGAGGTGGGTGAGGAGCAGCCACTCGGCGGGAGTGCCGGGCCCGGCGGGTTCGTGGTGGAGGACGGCGGGCACCCGGGCGCCGGTTCCGGCGGCGAGCCGGTGGAACAGCGCCTCGGTGCCGAGGAGGCCCCGCTCGTGGGTCAGGGCGGGGACCTGTGCCGGGGGCGCGGTCTTCAGCACCAGGCGCCGACCGTCGTCGAGTTCGAGCAGCCGGACGGAGTTGTACAGGCCTCCGGTGAGGGCGGTGTCCCGGACGATCGTCGCCGGGCCGAGCGCCTGGCGCAGCCGCCCGGCGACGACCTCGTCGGCGGGGGAGGCTCCTGGGAGAGGGGACGGGACGGCGCCGGCGGACATGGAGGCTCCTGTACGAGAAGGGGAGGGGGCGCCGGAAGGCCGCCCCGGTGGTGTCGGGGCGGCCTTCCGGAGGAGCGCGACGGCGTGCGGTCAGCCGCCGGTCGCCTCCCGGTGGGCGCGCACGATGTCCGCGTACCGGCGTCCGCTCGTCTTCACGGTCCTGCGCTGGGTGGCGTAGTCGACGTGGACGAGGCCGAACCGCTTGTCGTAGCCGTAGGCCCATTCGAAGTTGTCGAGCAGGGACCAGGCGTAGTACCCGGCGAGCGGGGCGCCCTTGCGCACGGCGCGGGCGCAGGCGGCGAGGTGCTCCTCCAGGTAGCGGGTGCGCTCCGGGTCGTGGACCTCGCCGTCGGGGCCGGTGGTGTCGGGGAAGGCGGAGCCGTTCTCCGTGACGTACAGCTTCCGGACGCCGTAGTCGTCGGTGAGCCGCAGCAGGAAGGCCTCCAGGCCGCCGGCGTCGATCTGCCAGTCCATGCCGGTGCGGGGCACGTCGGGGAGACGGACCTCGCGGGCGTACGGGACGGGGCCCGCGGGGTCGTCGGCCACGGTCACCGGGAAGTAGTAGTTGAGGCCGTGCCAGTCGAGCGGGGCGGCGATGAGCTCCAGGTCGCCCGCCCGCTCGGGGAGTTCGACGCCGTACAGCTCGCGCATGTCGGCGGGGAAGCCTCGGCCGTACACCGGGTCGAGCCACCAGCGGTTGGTGTGGCCGTCCGCGCGGGCCGCGGCGGCGACGTCCTCGGGCCGGCTGGAGGCGGGTGTGACGGTGGAGTGGTTGGTGACCAGGCCGACCTGGGCGCCGGGGGCGGCGGCACGGATGGCCTGGGTCGCGAGCCCATGGCCGAGGAGCAGGTGGTACGAGGCGCGGACGGCGGCCGTGAGGTCGCTCAGGCCCGGGGCCATGCGTCCTTCCAGGTGGCCGATCCAGCCCGAGCAGAGCGGTTCGTTGAGCGTCGCCCACTGGGTGACCCGGTCGCCGAGGCGCTCCGCGACGACGGAGGCGTACGCGGCGAGGTGCTCGGCGGTGGCCCGCTCGGTCCAGCCGCCGTGGCTGTCCTTCACCCGGTCCTGGAGGGCCTGGGGCAGGTCCCAGTGGTAGAGCGTGACGGACGGGGTGATCCCGGCGTCGAGGAGGCCGTCGACGAGCCGGTCGTAGAAGTCGAGCCCCGCGGCGTTGACGGGGCCGTCGCCGCCGGGGACGACGCGGGGCCAGGCGACGGAGAGCCGGTAGGCGTCGGTGCCGAGCCCCTTCATGAGGGCGATGTCCTCGGGCCAGCGGTGGTAGTGGTCGCAGGCGGTGTCGCCGTGGTCGCCGTTGTCGATCGCGCCGGGGATGCGGGAGAACGTGTCCCAGATGGAGGGGGCGCGGCCGTCCTCGGCCACGGCGCCCTCGATCTGGTAGGCGGAGGTCGCCGTGCCCCAGGCGAAGTCCGGCGGGAAGGCCTCCAGGTCGAGCGTGGTGCGGGAGTCGGTGGATTCGGACACGGGGAACCTCTTCGTGATGGGTGTGGAGAGGGGCGTCACTTGACCGCACCTGCGGTGAGGCCGGCGACGAGGTAGCGCTGGAGGAGCAGGAAGCCGGCGACGACGGGGACGCTGACCACGAGGGAGGCGGCCATCACCTGGTTCCAGTACACGTCGTTCTGGGTGGCGTACCCCTGGAGACCGACGGCGAGGGTGCGGGTGGTGTCGTTGGTCATGACGGAGGCGAAGAGGACCTCGCCCCAGGCGGTCATGAAGGCGTAGACGGCGACGGCGACGATGCCGGGGGACGCGGCCGGGACGATGACGCGCACCAGCGCGCTGATCGGACCGCAGCCGTCGACCTTGGCCGCCTCGTCGAGTTCACGCGGGATCGAGTCGAAGTAGCCGGTCAGCATCCAGATGGAGAACGGCAGGGAGAAGGTCAGATAGGTGAGGATCAGACCTTCGCGCGAGCCGAAGAGGGCGATGCCGGTGGCGTTGCCGATGTTGACGTAGATGAGGAAGAGCGGTAGCAGGAAGAGGATGCCGGGGAACATCTGCGTGGACAGCACCGTCACGGTGAAGACGCGCTTGCCGCGGAAGGTGTAGCGGCTGACGGCGTACGCGGCGAAGATCGCGACGGCCACGGAGAGGACCGTGGCCGCGCCCGCGACGACGATCGAGTTCACGAAGTAGTCGGCGAGCGGGACGGTCTCCCAGATGTCGAAGTACGGGCGGAGCGTGAGCCCGGACGGGATCCACTCGAACTTCCCCGACACGTCCTCGAGGGGTTTGAGGGAGCTGGAGACCATGACGTACACCGGCAGCACCACGAAGGCGGTGAGCAGGGTGAGGAAGATCCGCCGCGTCCAGAGGAAGGAGCGGGGCGCCGCCATGGGGGAGCGCGGTGCCGTGCGCCGGGATGCGTGCTCAGACATCGGCGGTCTTCCTTCCGCGGCTGGTGACCAGGAGGTAGACGCCCGTGACGACGAGGAGGAACAGCAGCAGCAGGACGGACATGGCCGAGCCGGTGCCGAAGTTCCACGTCTGGAAGGACGACTGGTAGATGTGGAGCGAGATCAGGTCCGCCGCTTCGGGCGCCGCCTTGCCGAAGAGCACGAACGGCGTGTTGAAGTCGTTGAAGGTCCAGAGGAAGAGGACGAGCACGAGGACCTGGTTGACGGAGCGCAGCGACGGCAGGGTGATGTGCCGGATCTGCTTCCACACGCCGGCCCCGTCGAGGGCCGCCGCCTCGTACATGTCCCGGGGGATGTTCTGCAGTCCGGCCATGACGGTGAGGAAGGCGAAGGGCCAGCCCTTCCAGACGGAGACGACGAGCAGGGCCCAGAAGCTGTTGTCCCCGATGAGCCAGAAGGCGGGGCTGTCGCCGATGCCGAGCTGGTCGTGGAGGACGTGGTTGATGAGGCCGTTGTCGCGCTGGAACATGAAGGACCAGGTGATGACGGCCGCGTAGACGGGCAGGGCGTACGGGACGAGGAACAGCGTGCGGAGGAAGCCGCGGCCCCGGAAGTTCTCCTGGAGGAAGATCGCGGCGGCCGTGCCCAGGAACCAGCACAGCCCCACGGACGCGAGGGTGAAGACGCACGTCGTCACGAAGGACTTGAGGAGGGCCTGGCCGACGGGGGCGTCGAAGTCGATCGCGACGCTGAAGTTGTCCAGGCCCGACCAGGGCGCCTCCGACCAGTTCCGGATGTAGAACTGGGTGAGCTCCCTGAAGCTCATGGTGATGCCCATGAGCATCGGGACGAGGTGGACGAGCAGTTCGAGGAGCAGGGCGGGCAGGAGCAGAAGGTACGGCAGTGCGATGCGGCGACGCCCGGAGCGGCGTGGTGCGCGCGCCTCTCCGGGTGTGGCCTTGCGCACCGCCCGCTCACTCGGGGGAGTGACGGCGGTCTCGGTCATGGTGGGGCGGCCTACTTCTTGGGCATCTGCTGCTGGGCCTTTTCGAGCTTGGCCTTCACGGACTCCGTGGTGACCGGGCGGCCCGCGGCGGCGTCGGCGAACAGCTCCTTGACCGCGGTGCCGACGACGGTCTCGAACTGCGACTCCTCGGGGACCTGCGGCAGGGCCGCCGCGCTGGAGGCGAGGGTCTCCCGGATGACGGTGAGCGACGGGTCGGCGAAGACGGGGTCCTTCTGGGCGCTTTTCACCGGCGGGACCGAGCCGTAGGCCTTGTTGAGGAGGATCTGCTCCTCGTCGCTGGTCATGAACTTCACGAACTTCAGCGCGCCGTCGAGGTTCTTGGTGTTCTTGAAGACGGCCATGTTGATGCCGGCGACCATCGAGTTGGTCTGTGCGCCCTGGCCCGGCGTGCCCGAGGGGACCGGGGCGGGAGCCACGCCCCAGTCGTCCGGGGCCATGCCCTGGGAGGCGAAGGTCTGCTGCGGCGTCTGCCACAGGACCATGCCGGTCTTGCCCTTGGCGAAGTCGCTGAGGGACTGGTTCTGGGCGTACTCGGCGTTGCCGGGGGCGACGATCTTCTGCGCCGCCATCAGGTCGACGTACTGCTTCACGGCGGCGACGGCCCCGTCGGAGGTGAAGTCCGGCTTCCCGTCGGCGGTGAAGAAGTCGGCACCGTGCTGCTTGCCGAGCACGAACACCTGGTGGATGTTGTTGGACAGGTTGGAGCCCTCGACGCCGATGCCCGACTTGCCGTTCTTGCCGAGCTTCTTGCCCGCCGCGGCCACCTCGTCCCAGGTGGTCGGCGGCTTCGTTATGCCGGCGTCCTTGAACAGCTGCTTGTTGTAGTACAGCGCGTACGCCATGGAGTACAGCGGGACGGCGGCCGGCTCCTTGCCGGAGACGCCGGTGGAGCCGAGCGCGGAGTCGACGAAGCGGTCCTTGCCGCCGATGGCCTCGAAGTTCTTCGCGTCCCAGGGCAGCAGGGCGCCGGTGGACTGCAGCGAGGCGCTCCAGGTGTTGCCGATGTTGAGGATGTCGGGGCCCTGGCCGGACGTGGTGGCGGTGAGGATCCGGTTGAGCAGGTCGGACCAGGGCACCACCTCCAGCTTGACCTTGATCCCGGTCTCCTTCTCGAACTGGTCGAGCTCGGGCTGCAGGACCTTCTTGTCGACCTCGATGCTGGAGCCCTGGTTGGAGGCCCAGTAGGTGAGGGTCTTCGGCGACGCCTCGCTCCCTTCACCGCCCCCGCAGGCGGTGGCGGTGAAGGCGAGGGAGAGCGTGACGGCACCGGTGACAGCGGCTCTGATTCTGCGCATGGCTCCTGGGCCCTTTCGGGGACGAGGGGGTTGCCGATGCGGTGAGCTGCTGGAGGCCTCGCCGTAACATCGGCTTAATTTAGGATGTGAGTTAAACCCCATGAGAAGGTCGCGTCAAGGCTTGGACTGCGGGTATGTTGCAAGGAACGACTCCAGAGACGGGGACCAAAGTGCACGCGAGAACTGGCCGTACGGTGCGTGACCTGCGGCGCGAGAACCGCACCGCCGTTCTGCGCAGGCTGTACTTCGACGGACCGATGAGCCGGCTCATGCTCGGCCCGGCGACCGGTCTCAGCTCCGGCTCCGTCAGCAACGTGGTCGCCGAACTCGTCGCGGAGGGCCTCGTGGAGGAGGCCGGCAGCGTCGACTCGGCCGGCGGACGGCCCCGCACCCTCGTCCGGATCAGCCCCGCCAGCGGCTTCATGATCGGCGTCGACATCGGGGAGACCCGGGTCAGGATCGAGCTCTTCGACCTCACCCTCACCGAACTCGCCCGCACCGAGCGGGCGTTGGCGAGCTCGGGACCCCGTACGGCCCGGTACGACGTGGACCTCGTCGTCGCCCACCTCCGCGAAGGCATCGCCGAGGTGCTGCGCACCGCGGCCGTGCCCGCCGGGCGGCTCATCGGGGTCGGGATCGGCGTCCCCGGCATCGTCGCCCGCGACGCCGGGGACGGCGCCGTCGTCCACGGCCAGACCGTCGGCTGGGACGCCGTCCCCTTCGAGCGCCTCCTCCGCGCCGCCGTCGACCTGCCCGAGGACGTCCCCTACTGGATCGACAACGGCGCCAAGACCCTGGGCCAGGCGGAGATGTGGTTCGGCGCCGGCCGGGGCGCGCGCAGCGCGGTGGTCGTCCTGTTCGGCTCCGGTGTCGGCGCCTGCGTGGTCACCGACCCGATGGGGCCCGGCCGGGCCGTCGAGTGGGGCCATCTGACGGTACGGGTCCGGGGCCGCCGCTGCCGCTGCGGCGCCCAGGGCTGCCTGGAGGCGTACGCGGGCGCCGAGGCGCTCCTGGACCGGTGGCGCGAGGCGGGCGGGGAGCCGCCGGCGGGCGCGGACGAGGAGACGGCCCTGACGGCGATGCTGGCCGCCGCGTATCCCGCCGACCCGGGTGCGCAGGCGGACGTCACGGCGCTCGCGGTGCTGGAGGAGACCGCCGAGTACCTGGGCGCGGGCTTCGCCGATCTCATCAACCTCTTCCAGCCCGAGCGCATCCTCGTCGGCGGCTGGGCGGGCCTCCAGCTGGGCACCCGCTTCCTGGCGACGGTGTCCGCGTACGCGCGGGAGTACGCGCTCCGGTACCCGGTCAGTCGCACCGCCATCGGTCTCGGCACCCTGGGACCCGAGGCGGTCACCGTCGGAGCCGCCCTGCTGCCGCTGGTCGACTTCTTCGCCCAGGGCGGCCGACGCCCCGAGACCGCACCCGCCACGCCCGCGCCCGCCTGGCAGTCCGCCCTCCAGGACCGGGTCTCTCCCTGAGCGGGGCGGGCCGCGCGGGAGTGCGCTTCGGCGGAGCGGGGGAGCGGGGCTCCTGGGGACGGGCTTCGCGGGCGCGGGGCCCTCAGTCGACCGGCCAGGTGTGCGCCGGAGCGTTCATGTGCATGTAGTCGAGGTACTGCTGCGTCATCCGCCGCAGCGCCTGATGCCGGTCCACATGGCCGATGTCGTGGATGTGGTGGAACGTCTCCGACTGCCACACCGCGCCGTTCCGGCCGCTGACGCACCGCTGTTCGATGATCCCGAGCAGCGGCTCCCGCCAGGCCGTGTCCATGCCCGTCCGCTGGAGACCGCGGTCCGCGAGCGGCAGCAGGCGCCGCAGCACCAGTTCGGTCACGGGCACTTCACCCATCCCCGGCCAGTACAGCTGGGCGTCGATCCCGTGCCGGGCCGCGGCGTACAGATTGTCCTCGGCGGCCGAGAACGACATCCGCGACCAGACGGGCCGGTCCTCCTCGACCAGGGCGCGGACCAGCCCGTAGTAGAACGCGCCGTTCGACAGCACGTCGGCCACCGTGGGACCCGCGGGCAGCACGCGGTTCTCGATCCGCAGGTGCGGCACCCCGTCGACGACGGCGTAGACGGGCCGGTTCCACCGGTAGACCGTCCCGTTGTGCAGGGTGAGTTCGGAGAGACCGGGGATCCCTCCGTGGTCGAGGGTCTCCTGGGGATCCTCGTCGTCGCAGAGCGGCAGCAACGCCGGGAAGTACTGGGCGTTCTCCTCGAAGAGGTCGAAGACGCTGGTGATCCACCTCTCGCCGAACCACACCCGGGGCCGGACCCCCTGCACCTTGATCTCTTCCGGCCGCGTGTCGGTGGTCTGCTCGAACAGGGGAATGCGCGTCTCGCGCCACAGCTCCTTGGCGAAGAGGAACGGGGAGTTCGCCGCCAGGGCCACCTGCACCCCGGCGACAGCCTGCGCCGCGTTCCAGTAGTCCGCGAACTCGTCCGGTGCCACCTGCAGGTGGAACTGCGTGCTGGTGCACGCGGCCTCCGGCGTGATCGTGTCCGCGTAGGTGCGCAACCGCTCCACCCCGTCCACGGAGATCAGCAGGTCCTCGCCGCGTGCCGCGAAGATCTGCTCGTTCAGCAGGCGGTAGCGCGGATTCTCGGAGAGCGACGCAGGACCCACGTCCTTCAGCTCCAGCGTCGGCAGGATCCCGATCATGACGAGGTGCGCCCCGATCGCCGCGGCCTTCTCCTCGGCGTGGTTGAGCGCGTCCCTGATCTCCTGCTCCCAGGATCCGGGACCCCCCGCGGTGAGCTGCCGGGGGTCGATGTTGATCTCCAGATTGAACCGCCCGAGCTCGGTCGACCACGACGGATCCGCGAGCGCCTCGAGGACGTCCACGCTGCGCATGGCGGGCTCCGCGGCCTCGTCCACGAGGTTCAGCTCGATCTCCAGACCGACCTGCGGCCGCTCGAAGTCGAACCGTGACTCCCGCAGCATCTGGGCGAACACGTCGAGACAGCTGTGCAGCTTGTTCCGGAACCGGCGACGGTCGTCACGGGTGAACTCCAGCGCCGGGACGTCGCGTCCCATTCGGCCCTCCCGAGACTCGTCGGCACGGACCTTCCCCTTCAGAGTCCCACTTCGGCCTCGACCCGACCACCGAACGGGACGCGGGCCCCCGCGGCGGCGGGAGTCGCCGCGGGGGACGAGGGACGGCGCGCGGAGAACTCCTCCGGGGACGCCCAGGTCAGGGAGTCCGCTCACGGATGGCCCGGGCGACCTCCTCCGGGTGCGTCAGCTGGGGGTGGTGCCCCGCGCCGGCGATCACGGTCACGGTCGCGTGCGGAAGGCCTTCCAGCAGGGAACGCGCCTCGGGGGTCAGCGGATCCTCGGAGCCCGTGACGACGTGGACGCGCCCCGGGTACCGCTTCAGCCCGGCCTGGAGGTCCGTGCGCCACCGCGCGCTTCGGGTGGCCGCCAGGAGCCGGGCGGCGGTGCCCGAGGTGGTGCCGCGGCGCAGGTCCGTGACCGCGGCTCGGAGCGCGGACGCGTGCTCCGGCGTGCCGGTCAGCCGTACGGAGAGCGCCGCGGGAGTCGTACGGCGCAGGAGCCCGCGGGTCAGGGGGGTCCACGCGGCGGTACGGGGCGGGGAGCCCTGCAGGAAGAACGGCGCCACGAGCGTGAGCCCGTCCACCCGGTCCGGGTGGGCGGCCGCGGCCTCCACGGCCGCGGCGGCGCCGAGGGAGTGGCCCACCAGATGGCGGGCGCCGGTCTCGGTGACCAGCGCGGTCAGCCAGGCGGGCCAGTCGTCCCGGCTGCCGCTGCTCATGCCCAGGCCCGGCAGGTCGACAGCGCGGGCGTTCCCGAGCGCCGCGACGACCGGCGCCCAGGTGTCGGCGTTGACCGGCAGACCGGGCAGCACCACCGTGGCCGCGTCCTCCCGGCCCAGTTCGAACGTCCGGATCCCGCCCGGCGCGGTGAACCTCCTGTCACCCGCGGGGGCGTCGCCGAAGCGGTGGGCCGCGAGGTGGTCGGCCCACCGCAAGATCGTCGTGGCGGTGTCCGGCACGGGCAGCCGGTGCCGGACGGCGACGTCACGGGCGGAGCCGGTCGGATAGCGGTCCGCCGACAGGAACGTCAGCGTCTCCGGATCGGCCTTCGTGAGCCGGCGGGGAAGCCACTTGAGCAGGGGCACCGGCACCCGTGTCCGGGGTGCCGCGACCCCGTAGTGGTCCGCCACGAGCTTGAGCAGGTCCGGCAGCGCGGGGGTGTCGTCGTCCAGCACCCAGTAGGAGGTGGCCCGCGTGGACGCGTCCGTCGGCAGCAGCGTCATGAACCGTGCGAGGTGGTCGACGGCGACCACGGGGACGAAGGTCCGGCCCGTGCCCGGCAGCGCAGCCAGGGATCCGTGCCAGAGATCCCCGAGGGTGGCGGCGAGCCCCAGGTACTGGTCGGACTCCCCGGTGGCACCGTCCCCGATGACGCTCGACGGGTTGACGATGGACCAGGGCACGTTCAGCCGCGCCGCGAGCTCCTGGAAGACGGCGTCCGCCTCGGCCCTGGAAGCCTCGTACGGGCCGAGTGCCCGGTACGTCTCACGTCGGCGCTCCTCGCTCCACGCCGTGGCGTCCTGCCCGCCCACCCGGTACCCGGACACCTGGACCAGGCGGCGGAGGTTCGGCATCCGCGCGGCGAACGCGACGACCGTACGGACGCTGTCCACGTTGGCGCGACGCGCCTCGTCCACGGACATCCCGAACCGGTAGGCACCGGCGCAGTTGTAGATCTCGGTGACGTCGTCGTACGCGCCCTCGACCAGTGACGCCGTCGAGAAATCGACCCGGACGTCGGCCGGGACCCGGTCGTGCCCGCGCGCCGCCAGCCAGCGGGTCAGCCGCAGGGCGGACTCACGGCTCCGGGAGGCCGCGCTCACCCGCACACCGGCCCGGCCGAGCGCGAGAACCACATGGCGGCCGATGAAACCGCTCGCGCCCAGCACCAGCGCGTGCCTGCCCTCCGGGCTCATGCCGGGGCCTCCGCTCCCGGCCCGAGGAGCACGGTGATCGCCTGGGCGGCGCAGTGCAGCGGTGCGGTGGATCGCTGGGCACGCGACACGATCACCGCTCCCTCCACCATGCTGACCACGGCGGTCGCGAGGGCGCGTGCGACGTCCCGGGGGCGGCCGTGGGCGACGAGCAGGTCGCTCACCGGCGAGATCCACGACTCGAAGGCCTGGGCGCAGGCGTCCCGGAGCCGGTCGCTCCGCACTCCCATCTCCAGCGTCACCACCGAGACCGGGCATCCCAGCTGGAAGTCGCTGTCCTCGAGCATCCCGGCGAGCTCGTCGATCACACGGCCCACCACGGCGGCCGGCGCCGCCGACTTCTGCGCCGAGTCGGCGACGAGTGCGCCGAACCGCGCGGCGGCGAGCTGGACGGCCTTCTCCCCGAGGGCTTCCTTCCCCTGGGGGAAGTGGAAGTAGAGGGAGCCCTTGGGGGCGCCCGAGTGCTCCACCACCGTGTTGAGCCCTGTACCGCTGTATCCGTGACGCTGGATCAGCTCCAGCATCGATTCCGCCAGCCGCAGGCTGGTCCTGGCTCCCTTGGTGTCTGCCATGAGGAAAGAATAGACCGGTCTACATATTTTACAAGTGCCTTTCAGTCGCGTGCTGTTCGCGACGGGAGAGGCGCCGACGGCGGCGCCGCCGCTCAGACCGAGCCGCTGCTCAGACCGAGCCGAGGAAGACGTACGCCGTCATCGGGCCGCTGACGGGCCCCGGACCCAGCCGGGCGGTCATCGTCCCGGCGACGGCGTCCTGGACGGCCGCGACGTCCCCGTGCCGCTCGACCGCCGCGCGCACCGGCGTCCCGGCGAGAAACCCGAGGGCGACCTCGGCGGCCGACGGCGCCCGGCCCACCAGCGTGACCTCCCGCTCCTCCTCGACGGCGAACCCGGCGGACGCCAGGTCGGCGGCCACGGCGGCGGGATCGGCGTAACCGTGCGGGATCGTCCTCAGGAACCCCGGGGGGTCGCCGGGAAGGGCCCGCTCCAGCCCGGCCTGGAGCGCGGCGGCGAAAGCGTGCGTGGCGAGGGGGCCCCAGGTGTTGAACAGGAACCGCCCGCCCGGGGCCAGCACCCGCCGGACCTCGGCGTAGGCCGCGACCCGGTCGGGGAAGAACATCACGCCGAACTGGCAGACCACCAGGTCGAAGACACCGTCCGGGAACGGCAGCCGCTGCGCGTCGGCCCGCCGCCACACCGCGCCCGGAGCCCGGGCCGCTCCGAAGGCGACCATCGCCTCGTTCAGGTCGGTGGCCGTCACCTCGGCGGCCGGCGCGGCGGAGAGCAGACCTGACGTCAGGACACCCGTCCCGGCGGCGAGTTCCAGGACACGGCGGGGGCGAAGCGCCACCACACGGGCGCTCAGATCATCGGCGAAGGGCCGGAAGACCGCCGGCACGAGGTACCGCTCGTACACGGCGGGCATGGACTCGGACCACCACCGGTCGGCATCGACTCCCGTCATCCCCGGGACGCTAGCCCCGCGACGGGAGGCCTGCGCCTCGACGCGCCGCGCGTGTCGAGGCTTCACCTCGTCCGCAACCTGATCGACGCACGCCGGCTTCTCGGGCAGGATCCCCTCGACGAGCATCGACGAGCACCAACGACCCCCAACGACACGGAGGAGCCCCGCTGATCACGCAAGGAGCGCAGGTGACAGGCCGGTGCGGTGCATGCGGAGGCACGACGATCTGTGACGTCGGCCAGTTCTCCTGGAACGGCACGCTCAGCTGGGGAACCGAAGGCCGATGCGCGGACTGCCCTGACGCCTGGTGCGAGGAGGACAGCGGGCCGGTCACGCCGGAGAACATTCGACAGGCCCTGCTGCGAGCGCACGGGCCGTCGCGACTGGGCCTCTCCGAAGACGCCCCGAGCCTGGTTCCCGTGCTGCAGGCGCTGCGTGGCGCACGCGACCTGTCCCTGAGCGAAGCGCGAGAGCAGGCGACGCAACTGGCCCGGACCGGGCTCGTCGGCACTCTCGTCGAGATGGAGGTCCTGGCGGTTCACCTTCGGAGACGAGCCGTCGAGGTGACCGTCGAACCGGCGGCGCAGCCGGGTACGGGCGCGAGCCGACGGTCATCGCCGACCGCGTCCCTCCAGAGCCGCGCGAGCGTCAACCGTGAGGCTGTCGATCCACTCCTTCGAGTGGCGGGTGGGTGCCAGAGGGCAGTGCCATCCGGTCAGCACGGGAGGGACGTGGGCGGACGGTGCTTCAGGAAGGGCTGACGCGGCCGGCGGGAACGACCGGTGACGGGCGGCAGGGCCGTAGCGCGCGAGGTCGGTGGGGGTAAACCCGCCGGTCGGGGCTGGCCGGGACACCTCCCACCCCGGCTGTACGCGGAGCTGCCGGGGCGGTGAGCTACGGAGCGTTCCGGGCTCCCCTCCCGTGCCCCGCGGCCCGCTAGGGGGGGGCGCGGGGCCGCGGGGCCCACCCCCCCCCGCCGCCCGAGAAAGTGACACCGCGACCATGCGGGCGCCAGGACGCCGCACCCAGTGATTTGCAAAT
>NZ_JBHWFF010000006.1:219872-263433 GCF_042733785.1 Streptomyces sp. NPDC059695
CCCGGTGATCTCCTGAGCTGGCGGTGGTGTTCTGTCATTTGCAGGCTACTCACCCCCCCCGCCCCCCCCCCCGCGCGCCCCCCCCCCCCCGGGGCCCGTGGAGCCCCTCGCGCACCGTCGACCGATCGGAGATGTCACCATGAGCACACCTCCCTCCGTCCCGCTCAGGGTCGCCCTCGTCAACGGAAGCTTCGAGCAGCCGTCCGTCACCGACATGGCCTTCCTGCCGGACGCGTCCCAGACGCAGGCCCCGCGGCACGTCCCCGGCTGGCTCACCACCGCCACCGACCACATGGTCGAGGTCTGGCACTCCGGCTTCAACGGCGTGCCCTCGGCCGAGGGCGAGCAGTTCGCCGAACTGAACGCCAACCAGGTCTCCACCCTCTACCAGGACCTGCCGACCACCCCCGGCACCAAGCTGTACTGGCGGCTCTCCCACCGCGGGCGGCAGGGGCAGGACACCATGGCCCTGGACATCGGCACCCCGGGCAGCGTGGTCGAACAGCGCACCTTCACCGACGGGAACACCGCGTGGGGGTACTACACCGGCACCTACACCGTCCCGGCCGGACAGACCACCACCCGCTTCGCATTCCGGTCCGTCTCGGCGGCCGGCGGCAACCGCGGAATCGGCAACTTCCTCGACGGAGTGTTCTTCGGCACCGCCCCCCACGTCGTGCTCAGCAAGACCGCCGTACCGGCCGGCCCGTTGGACGTCGGCGACGTCGTCACGTACCGGATCACGGCCAGGAACGAGGGGGGCGGCGCCGCCGAACGGCTCACCCTCACCGACGTCCTGCCGCCGGGGACGACGTACGTGCCCGGCTCCCTGCGGATCATCGACGGACCGAACGAGGGCGTGAAGACCGACCGGGCGGGCGACGACCAGGCCGCGTACGACCCCGCGAGCGACACCGTGGTCTTCCGGCTCGGCACCGGGGCCTCCGCCTCCCAGGGCGGCAGCCTGGCCAACACCGCCGCGCTGCCGGACGGCACCACCGTCGAGTACCGGGTCACCCTCGGCCTGGAGACGGCCGGCACCCGGGTGACCAACACCGCCGCCGCCACGTACGAGAACCGGCTCGGCCCCACCCCCGAGCCGCTGACGGCCACGTCCGACGAAGCCGTGACGGAGGTCAGGCCGGCCGCCGACCTGGACGTCACGAAGGCGGCCGACGCGACCACCGTGACCGTCGGACAGACCGTGACCTACCGACTGACCGTCCACAACGCCGGTCCCAGTCCGGCGACCGGCGTCACGGTCGCCGACCGCCTCCCGGGCGGACTCACCTTCCTGTCCGCCGACGCCGACGCCGGTGCCTACGCCCCGGAGACGGGGCAGTGGTCCGTGGGCGGACTCGCCGTCGGGGCCCGCGCGACCCTCGTCCTGAGGGCGAAGGCCACCAGGCCCGCCCGCGTCACCAACACGGCCACCGTCACCGGCGCCGAGAAGGACCCCGACCCGTCCGACAACACCGACTCCGTCACCGTCTGCGTCGAACCGGCACCGGCCTGCTGCGCCCCGTGCGTTCCCCGCACCTGACCCGATCCCGACACATCCGTGCGGCAGGGGCCGGAGCCACGTGGCATCCGGCCCCTGTGGCCCAGGGACGTCAGGGGTGCCGGAGCACGTCGCTCAGCGTGTCGAACGGGTCGGTGAGCGTGGCCAGGACATAGGCGGCGTCGTACGCGTCGCTTCCGATCTGCAGCCGGGCCGACCGCTCGGAGTGCTCCCGCAGCGGCCCCAGTTCCGGGGTGCCCCGCTGCGGATGCCCGACCATCTCCCAGAACGCCTGCCCCGCCCCGTACGCCGTGGCGGACTCCTCCGCCCGTTCCAGCGCCGCCAGAGCGGCCGCCAGCAGATCCAGACCGAGGGCCAGCCCGAACGCGTCGCCGATCGTCCGCTTGTCCCGCAGCATCGACCTGGCGTGGGAGGCGGCCTCGGCCGAGCGGTCCTCGACCAGCGCTATGACCGCCAGCTGGTACTCGGCGTAGGAACGGGTCCAGTGTTCCCCCGCCGACACCGAGTCCGCCCGCAGCGCCTCCGCCTCGGCACGCGCCCGTCGAAGGGAGCCCGAGGCCGTCAGCGCGAACACGCGGACCAGCCGGCACCGGGCCGCCGCGGGCGTGTTCCCCTCCAGAAGCGCCAGCGCCCGGTCCGCCGCGTCGACCACGTGCAGGGGTTCGCCGCGGAGCAGCATGAGGAGGCCCTGGAGGTACGTGGCGTCCGCGAGCAGCTCCGGGTCCGCTGCCAGCAGCGCATGCTCCCGTGCCCGTGCGCCGAGCCGGGCGGCCGACTCGTACTCCCCGCGGAGGCAGCGCACCACGCCGAGCGCCCAGCAGGCCCTCGCGAGGGTGCCGGCGGGTTCCGCGACCAGCTGCAGGCACTCCTCCAGATAGTGCCCGGCCTCGTGGAGCTGACCGCAGCAGGCCCAGAAGAAGCCGAGTCTCCCGGCCATCGCCGCCGCCTGCGGGGGATCGGTGGCGAGCAGGTGGTCGAGCGCGGCGCACAGGTCGCCGAAGCAGCCGACCAGCCGGGCGTACGCGGCGGCCTGGCGCGGCCCCCACCAGTCCCGCTCGGCGGACGCGGTGCGTGCGTGGAAGTGCCGCGCGTGGAGGTCGGCGATCGTCCGGGCCTCGGCGAGCTCCGTGAGCCACATGGCCCCGTACTCGCGTACGGTGTCGAGTATCCGCAGCCGCCCGTCGGGCAGCACCGTGACGATGCTCTTGCGCCGCAGCCCGTCGAGGGCCTTCTCCAGCGCGCCACCGGTCAACGGACCACCACCGCACACGCGTGCGATGTCCTCCACGGCGGCGTCGGCACGGAACACCGACAGCCTCGCCCACAGCAGCCGCTCATGGGGCTCGCACAGCTCGTGACTCCACCCGATCGTGGTACGCAGCGCACGGTGACGGGCCGGCTGCAACGTGCTGTCGGCAGGCTCCGCGAGCGAGAGCCTGTCGCGCAGCACGCGGGCCATGATGCGTACGGGCCGGTCCGAGAGTTGTGCGGCGGCCAGCTCCAGGGCCAGCGGAATGCCCTCCAGCCAGTGGCACACCTCGCTCGCGGCCAGCCGGTCCTCGGGGCTCTCCCAGGTCACCCCCACGGCCGCGGCGCGCGCGGCGAACAGGTCCATGGCGTCCGAGTCCAGCGAGAGGGGCCCCAGAGGGAAGAGGGTCTCGCCGGCGCCGCCCAGCGGCTCCCGGCTGGTGGCGAGCACCACGAGCCCGGGGCAGCGTGCGAGTAGTGTCTCCACCAGCTCCCTGCACGCGACGACCAGGTGCTCGCAGGAGTCGAGGACGAGCAGTACGCGGCGTGTTCCGAGCCAGGTGGCCAGCGCGTCGAGGGGGTCGCGTGCCGAGTGGTCGGACAGGCCGCACGCGTCGGCCACCAGCGGGACGAGGAGAGTCCCGCCGCCCAGCGACCACAGGGGGACCCAGTGCACGCTCTCGAAGGCGTCGGGCGGGAGGAGACGCACGGTGCGCGCCGCGAGGCGGGACTTCCCGATTCCGCCGGCCCCGGCCAGCGTCACCAGTCTGTGCCGCTCCAACCGGGCGCTCAGCGCCTCGAGTTCATGGTCCCGTCCGACGAAAGGTCCGCGCTCCGGCGGCGTCCAACTCTGCACCCCCGTATTGTGCGCGCCCCGAACCCCTCCATGTCGCCGGCTCGGGAAAGGGCTGCGTCCATGGAGGCGCACGGGGGCGGAGCGGTCGACCCCTTTACGTCATGTGCCGAGTCTCACCGCTGGTGGCAGTCCCAGTGGGCCTTCACCCACACCTTCTCCCAGTGCCCGGGAACGTAGACCCACTTCCCGTGCTGGCCCTTCCCGTGGTCGCCCATCCCGTGGTCGTCGTGATGGCCCTGGCGCCAGGAGTCATGGTTGGACTGCTTCTTCTCCCAGTGGCCCGGGACCCACTTCTTCTCCCAGTGCCCCTTCTTCCACTCGCACCGGTCGTGGTGGTCGTGTCGCTTGTGCTGGTCGCCGTGGTTGTCGGTCACCACGGACGTGGCGACGGACGACGGGGCGGGAGCGGCCGCTGCCGAGCCGGCCATGCCGAGCGCGGCACCACCTGCCAACAGGCCGGACGCGGCGGCACCCGCCACCAGCCGGCGGACTCTCATGGTCGTGGTCATGAAACACTCCTCCTTCGAACGAGCCGGAAGGGGACAGCGCGGCGACAGCCGGCGTGTGAGCGCCGTTCCGACTCGCGCGGCGATTGCCGGAAGCCGTGAGGCTCGCTGTGCACTTCGCAAGGGTTCGACGCGGAAGACACCGTGGAGGGAACGGTGCGCGGATTCCGAGAACGGCCGCGTGTGGCACCTTTGTCCTAGTGTGGCATGTTCGCGGGGGACCGGCCCCAGCTCCGGTCGCTGACGTGCGTGCGGTGACACGACGACGACGCGGTGTGCCGCCCGGCAGGCCCAGGAGAGGAGTGCGATCGCGGTGCCCCTGGTCGGAAGGCTGCGGAGGAAGGCGGGCGACGCGCTCCTGCGGCGCGTGGCCGGACCGGAGGCGCATCGGAAGCGTGCCCGGATCCATGGCACCCCGGGGCCGCGCTGGTTCGCCCCGGACAGGCCCGTGCGCACCGTGCACGCCGATGCCTCGATGTACGTCGGAGGCCTCGCCGCGCTTCTCCTCCAGTCCCTGCACCCCGTCGCCATGGCGGCCGTCTGGGCGCACTCGGGATTCCGCGGCGACCCCTGGGGGCGCCTGCAGCGGACCAGCACCTTCCTGGCCGAGACCACCTTCGGCACGGAGCGGGACGCCGAGCGGGCGGTGGGGCGGGTGCGCGCGGTGCACGCGCGGGTGACGGGGCGCGCGGCGGGCGGAGCGCCCTACCGTGCGTCCGATCCGGCGTTGCTGTCCTGGGTCCACATGGCCGAGACGTACTGCTTCCTGGAGGCCCACCGGCGCTACGGTCTGTGTCCGCTGACGGGCGGCCAACAGGACGCGTACGTCGAGGACATGGCGTCGGTCGCCGTGCGTCTGGGCGTCCCCGATCCGCCGCGGACCCGCGCCGACCTCGTCGTGGCGCTCGGCGGCCGTCGCCGGGAGCTGGAGGCGACGGACGAGTCGTCGGCGACTGCCCGGTACCTGCTCGTGTCACCGCCCCTGCCCTGGCCGGCGCGCCTGCCGTACCTCCTCCTCGCGGCAGCGGCGGTGGACCTCCTGCCGTCGTGGGCTCAGGACCTGGTGCCCGTGCCCCGCCGGATCCGGATCCTCCTCCGCTTCGCGCGGCCCGGCGGGCGGGCGGTCACGACGGCGATCCGCTGGGTGACGCCTCCGCTCCCTTCCGGAGCCGGTCGGTGACCCGTGCATGATCCGTGCCCCGACCCTCGGCCGCACGCGGCCCTCAGGCGGGCTTGCGCCATACGGAGATGTGTTTCGTGGAGTCCTGCGCGAACGGGGTCCCGTCCCAGTCGGCGACGCGACGCTCCAGCTCCAGTCCGGCGATCCGCGCCATCAGGTCGAGCTCCGCGGGCCAGGCGTACCGGTGCCGGGAGCTGTCCCTGCGGTACCGCCCGTCCGTGCCGTCGCTCGTGAAGTGGTGCGAGACGAGGATCTGCCCGACCAGGTCGAAGGTGTCGAAGCCGAGATGCCGCTCGGAGACGTCGAACGGCACCGCGACCTGGCCCGGAGGAAGGAACCGCAAGGGCGGCACCCCCAGTTCGATGACGAATCGGCCACCGGGTGCCAGGTGACGGGCGGCGTTGCGGAAGCACTCGACCTGCTCGTCCTGTGTGAGCAGGTTGGTGATGGTGTTGTAGACGAGGTAGACCAGGGAGAACTCCCCTGGGACGACGGTGGTGGCCATGTCCCCGATGGTCACCGGGAGCGCTCCGGCGTCGACCTTGCGCCGTAGGACGGCGGCCATGGGCTCGGAGAGTTCGATGCCGGTCACCGGCACGCCGCGCTCCCGGAGCGGGACGCCCACGCGTCCGGTTCCGATGGCGAACTCCAGGGCCCGGCCGTCTCCGGCGAGGTCGGCGAGGAACGAGAGGGTCGGTCCGAGGACGGCGGCCGAGGACATCTCGGTCTCCCCGGCGTCGTAGCGTTCGGCGGTCTCACGGGTCCACAGCTCACTGCTTGTCACGGCCCGCAACTCTGCCCGGTGCAAGGGGCGCTGTCGACCCGATTGTCCTCCGGCGGCGCCGGTCCGGGGGAGGGTCGGCCCCCAGGCTCCGTCGTGGTCATGCGTGGGAGACGACCGCGGTGAGGCGGTCGGCCGCGGCGACGGCGGCCTTCGCGAGCCGGGCGCCGGGCTGCCGGGTGAGGCGCTGGATCGGTCCGGTGACCGTGACGGCGGCCACGACACGGTCGGAGGGGCCACGGACCGGGGCGGAGACGGAGGCCATGCCGGGCTCGCGCTCACCGATCGACTGGGCCCAGCCCCGGCGTCGTACGCCGCTCAGCGCCGTGGCCGTGAAGCGGGCACCCTGCAGGCCCTGGTAGAAGCGCTCGGGTTCCTCCCAGGCGAGCAGGACCTGGGCGGCGGAGCCGACCTTCATGGGGAGCGTGGACCCGACCGGCACGATGTCGCGCAGTCCGGAGGTCCGCTCGGCGGCGGCGACGCAGACGCGCACCTCGCCCTGGCGGCGGTAGAGCTGGGCGCTCTCGCCGGTCGCGTCCCTGAGGGAGATGAGGACCGGACCGGCCGCGGTCA
The DNA here is from genome assembly GCF_042733785.1 of Streptomyces sp. NPDC059695. Taxonomy (NCBI): domain Bacteria; kingdom Bacillati; phylum Actinomycetota; class Actinomycetes; order Kitasatosporales; family Streptomycetaceae; genus Streptomyces; species Streptomyces sp. NPDC059695. The sequence goes on from NZ_JBHWFF010000006.1 coordinate 226,539, forward strand.
GCAGGCTGTCCTCGTCCGCGGCGGCCGAGAGCTCGCCGAGCCGCGGGCCGAGGACGAAGCGGCCCTGCAGGTCCCTGGCGACCAGACGGTGGCGTTCGAGTGCGAGGGCGAGTCGATGGGCCGTGGGGCGCGACAGGCCGGTGGCGGAGACCAGCCCGGCCAGGGTGGCCGGGCCCGCCGCGAGCGCACCGAGGATCACCGCGGCCTTGTCCAGCACGCCGACACCACTGGAAATATCCGGAATGTCCATGAAAAGAGGTACTCCAGTCTCGGTTCGCGCGCGAAGGCTCGCGGCGATCTCACGCAGGGAGGGAGGGGATGCTCAGCGGGGAAGGGTCGACGAGGTCGGCCGATACGCCGCGGCGATCACGAGACGGGTACGCGGGAGGCCCGGGGCGGGCAGGGCCAGGGCGAAGGACAGCACAGAGAGCACCGTGTCTCCTCATCTTTTCCCGCGCCACGTTGGCGCGGGCCGGAGTTGGCACTGATCCCGGCGGCGCGGCGCGAACAGGGAGCGCCGAGTCGAACGGGGAGTTGCCGGGGCTTCGTAGGGCCGGTCCCTCCACCCCTCTGGATGATTCGCGGAGAACGATACAAGACGCCCAGGGCGGCCTGCCAGCGGCCTCCCGGCCGGGAGTGGCGCCCCGCCGATCCGGTCCGGCCGTGCGGCTGCCGCGGCGCTTCCCAGATCCGGCCGCTCCGGTGTCAAGCGCCCCGTCGCGTCAACCTTGCTGACGGATCGTCAGGAGTGGCGCGATTCTTCCTTGGGGACCCCTACCGACCGGTTCTACTCTCAAGTCACTTTGCGCGGTTCCCCCACGCACCACGCGTACGTACCTCACGCGCAGGCACCCCGCGCACCGCACCGTGCGACGACCCGCACCTCCTCGCACCCCACCGTCGATCACCGAGGAGAACTCATGACCAAGCTGCTCGTCTCCCTCACCGGCCTCGCCGCCGCCGGAGCCCTCGCCTTCGGGGCAGGCGGCACCCAGGCCGCCTCGACCACCGTCCTGCCGGCCGGTCACTCCTTCGCCGCCAAGCTCACGGGCAAGGCCACCTTCGTCGCCGGGTCGACCACGATGACCTGCACCGTCTCCGCCTCCGTACCGGCGAGCGGAGCCAACAACGCCGTCCCCGCCGCCCCCGGCAACCACAACGCGGCGGGCCCCGTCTCCGTCCCCGTCAACCCGCCCGGCTTCAGCGGCTGCACGACCAGCATCTTCGGCGTGAACGTGACCATCACGAGCAACGCCGCCAACGGCCCCTGGACCCTCACCCTCCAGAACGGCGCCCCCGCCACCGGCGGCTTCACCATCCCCAAGGGCGGCGTCCTCATCAAGACCAGCGGCCTCGCCAGCTGCACCATCACCGCCTCACCGGCCGGACCGACCGCCGTCAACGGGACCTGGACCAACGGCACCCCGTCCCGGCTGGCCATCGCCGACGCCCCCGTTCCCGCGACGGCCACGGGCGGCTTCCTCTGCCCGACCGGCAACCAGTCCGCGACCTTCAGCGCGACCTACCAGCTCACCGACACCACCGACCCGGCCCAGCAGATCACGGTGACCGGCTGACGGATCCGGCAGAACCCACGCGCCCCGCCCCGCCATGGACTGTATGGCGCACCGAGCGCTCCACTCGGGTGATTCCGGTGGCGCGCGCCCCGCGACCACGGGTGTCTGGACGAAGGAAGCGCAGGCAGGAAGTGGGAGAGCATGGAGCGGAAGGACAAGCGCCTCGCGACGCGCTGGGCCGCCGGGGTCGCGGGAGTGGTGTTCGCGATCCTGACGGCCACGGCGATCGTCCTGGTGCGCATCGCCCTGCCGAGCGGAGTCGACGCGGCCGGAGCGACCGTGGACGCGGGGCAGCGGAGCGCCGTGCGGACGGCGCTGGAACTGATTCCGTTCGCCGGGATCGCGTTCCTCTGGTTCATGGGCGCCCTGCGTGAGCAGGGAGGCGACCGCGAGGACAAGTTCGTCTCCACGGTCTTCCTCGGCAGCGGTCTGGTCTTCGTCGCCACGCTGTTCGGCGCCGCCGCGGCGGCCTGGAGCGTGATCGACGAGGGCGGTCAGGGCTCCTCCTTCGGCCGCGACGTCGCCTACGCGCTGCTGACCACCTACGCCATGCGGATGGCGGCGGTGTTCGTCATCACGACCTCGACCATCGGCCACCGGCTCGGCGTCCTCCCGCGCCCGCTGGCCGTCGTCGGCTACCTGGCGGGTCTGACGCTGCTCGTGGTGGGAGCGAGCCTGCCCTGGTCGGAGCTGGTCTTCCCGGCCTGGGTCCTGGTCCTCAGCCTGAACATCCTGGGGGGCCGCGAGTCCGCCGCGGCACGCCCGGCCGCCTCGGCCTGACCCGGCCGGACGGCTCACTCGATCGGTCCGCTCCCCATCGCCGGGGACCCCCCGGCCGACGAGAGTGGGCGCAGGGGGCATACCGGTCATTGGAGAGGACCGATCCCGTGGTGAGCATTGCCGTCGATCTGAACCGCTGCCAGGGGTACGCGCAGTGCGCGTTCCTCGCTCCCGAGATCTTCACCATGCACGGCGACGAGGCGCTGCTGTACGACCCCGACGCCGACGAGGCCCTGCGCGAGAAGCTGGCCCAGGCCGCCGCGGCCTGCCCCGTACAGGCCATCCTCGTCGATGACGTGGACGAGCCGGCCGAGGCGGTGCCCGGTGCTCGGTGACGGAGCCCTGGAGCAGCTCAGACGCGAGGGCCGCATCGTCGTCGTCGGCGCCTCGCTGGCCGGCCTGCGGGCCGCCGAGACCCTGCGCGCCAAGGGCTTCACGGGATCGCTGACCATGATCGGCGACGAGCCCTGCGAGCCGTACGACCGGCCCCCGCTGTCCAAGGGCGTCCTGCTGGGCAGGGCGCGCGCCGATCGGACCGCTCTGCCCCGGCTCCGGTCCGTCGACGCCACCTGGCGGCTCGGCGTTCCCGCCACGGCCCTGGACATGGCCGCGAGGACGGTGCGGCTGGCCGACGGCGACGAGGTGCCGTACGACCGGCTGCTGATCGCCACGGGTGTCCGGGCACGGCCGTGGCCGCGCGAGGAGGAGGCGGAACTCGACGGCGTCTTCGTGCTGCGCACGCGCGCCCACGGCGCCGCGCTCGCCCGGCGGCTCGACGAGGGACCCCGGCGGGTCCTCGTCATCGGGGGAGGGTTCGCCGGCTCGGAGGTCGCCTCCGCCTGCCGCGAACGAGGCATCCCCGTCACCGTCGCCGAGCGCGGAGCGGCGCCCCTGGTCGGCGCGCTCGGCGGGGTGGTCGCCGCGGTGGCCGACGGCCTCCAGCGCGAGCACGGTGTGGACCTGCGCTGCGGGGTCATGGTCACCGCTCTGGAGGGAGACGCCTCGGGACGGGTGCGCGCCGCGCATCTGTCCGACGGCTCCACCGTCGAGACCGACGTGGTGGTCGTCTCGCTCGGAGCCCTCCGCAACACCGAATGGCTGTACGGATCAGGGCTCGGCGCCGGACCCCGCGGCATCGCCTGCGACGCCGGGTGCCGGGCCTTCGACATCCGCGGCATCGTCACCGACGACATCTACGCCGCGGGCGACGTCGCCCGCAGCCCCCACCCCCTCTTCGGGTACCAGTTCCTGTCGCTGGAGCACTGGGGCAACGCCGTCGCGCAGGCCGAGATCGCGGCGCACAACATGCTCAGCGCGAGCATCGACCGCCTGCCGCACATGGACGTGCCGGCCTTCTGGTCCTCCCAGTTCGGCGTCAACATCAAGTCGGTCGGCGTGCCGTCGATGGCGACGGAGATCCTGATCACGCAGGGCTCCCTGGACAGCCGCCGGTTCGTCGGCGTCTACGGATACCAGGGGCGCGTCATCGGCGCCGTCTCCTTCGACCAGGGGCGATGGCTGCCGTTCTACAAGGAACTCATCGAGAAGACCGCGCCGTTCCCGCCGCAGTTCCCCACGGTCGACCGGCACGCGGACGGACAGCGCCCGATGGACGCGGACTTCCCGGACCCCTCGGTCCCCAGCCACGGCCCCACCGTGACCCTCAGCGGATACTCGCCGGCCGACCGCCGCATCACGTTCACCCCCGCGCACTGATCCGCACGGCCACAAGGACCTGCCATGACGCCCACCCTGCTGCACCAGATCCTGGACTACGCCAACCGGGCCGACCCGTACCCGGTCTACGAGGAGCTGCGGAAGACCCCGGTCCATCACGAGGCCGACGGGCCGTACGTGATCAGCACCTACTACGAGATCCGCAGCCTCCTCCACGATCCCCGGATCAGCTCCGACGCCCGCAACCAGGCCTCCGGCGCCGACCCGCTGGCGGAGTCGTCCCCCGAGGAGAGCGCCCTGCCGCCGAGCTTCCTCCGGCTCGACCCGCCCGAACACGACCGCATGCGGCGCATGACGAACCGGCACTTCGGCCCGCCGCACTCCCCCCGCCGGGTCGACGGAATGCGCCCGGAGCTCCACGCCATCGTCGACGGCCTCATCGACGGTCTCGCCGACCCGGGCCGGATCGACCTGGTGGAGGAGTTCTCCTACCCGTTTCCCGTGACGGTGATCTGCAGACTGCTCGGAGTGCCGCGCGAGGACGAGGCACGCTTCCACACCTGGGCGGACACCCTCGCCGCCAGCCTCGACCCCGACCCGGACGCCGACCCGGCCGAGCGGGGCAAGGGCGCGCACGAGGCCCGGATGGAGCTGGGCATGTACCTGGCGGGCCTCATCGAGGAGCGCCGGAAGAACCCCGGGGACGACATGCTCTCCCAGCTCGCGACGGCCAAGGGGCCGGACGGTCCCATGACCACGATGGAGCTGCTCAGCACGGCGGCACTGCTCCTGATCGCGGGCCACGAGACCACGGTCAACCTCATCACCAACGGGATGCTGACCCTGCTGCGTCATCCCGACGTCCTCCAGCGCCTGAAGACCGAACCGCGCCTGGCCGTCCCGATCGTCGAGGAACTGCTCCGCTTCGAGCCGCCGGTGCAGCTGCTCCCGGGTCGCACCACCCTCGCCGACGTCGACGTCCGGGGCGTCACCATTCCCAAGGGCTCGACCCTCTGGCTGGTCCTGGCGTCCGGCAACCGCGACCCCCAGCGCTTCGAGAACCCGGACCGCTTCGACCCGGACCGCCCGGACATCCAGCACCTCGGCCTGGGCAGCGGCATCCACAGCTGCTTCGGCGCACCGCTCGCCCGGCTGGAGGCCCAGCTCGCCCTGTCGGAGCTGGCCCGGAGGCTGGAGAACCCCCGTCTGCTCGACGACCCGCCCCCGTACCGCCAGAACGCCGTACTGCGCGGGCCGCGCCATCTGCACATCGCGTGCGACGGGATCAGGTCCCGAGACGCGTGATGCCTTCTCTAGTCAATCTTGACTAGAGTGGTCTGCATGGGTGAGAAGACCATTCCGATCCTGCCGTGCCGGACGATCCAGCCCGTTCGCGACTTCTACACGACCCTCGGGTTCGAGGTGACCTTCCAACAGGCGAGCCCCAGTCCCTACCTGGCCGTCCAGCGCGGAGGCATACACCTGCACTTCTTCGGCATGAAGCGGTACGAGCCGGCCGGGTCGTTCAGCACGTGCATCGTCCAGACCGATGACGTCGACGGGCTGTACGCGAACTTCCGGGCCGGCCTGAAGGCGGCGTACGGGAGAGTGCCGAACCGCGGGCTGCCACGGATCGGGCCGCTGAAGAACACGTCACACGGCGTGCGCCAGTTCCTCATGACCGACCCGGGCGGCAACTGCATCCGCTTCGGGCAGCGGACGAGCGACGACCAGCACCACCGGCCGGCCCCCGAGGAGACCTTCGCCCGGGCCCTGCACCACGCATCCCTCCTCGCGGACTCCAAGGAGGACCCGGCGGCCGCCGCGAAGATCATCGACCGGGCGCTGCGCCTTCGGGACGAGCGGCCCGCGCCCGTACAACTGCTGCGTCTTCTCGTCCTGCGGGCCGATGTCGCCGCGCGCCTCGGCGAGAAGGACACCGCGACGTCCGCGCTCGCCGCCGCCACCGCGGTCCCCCTCACTCCGGAGGAACAGGAGTCCGCGCACGACGACCTGGAGCGCCTCGGCCAGCTGCTGAACTGATCGGAGGGTCCGGCCTCACGCCAGGCCGGCGGCGATCGCCCGCCGCACCGCCTCGGCGCGGTCCCGGATGCCGGCCTTGGCGAACAGGTTGTTGATGTGCGTCTTGACCGTGGCCTCGCTGACGAAGAGCCGCTCGGCGATCGCCCGGTTCGGGAGCCCCTGCCCGATCAGCGCCAGCACCTCGCGCTCGCGCGGGGTCAGGTCCTCGGGCAGGGCAGCCGTCGGCGCGGACCGCTGGGCCCCGGTCACGGCGGCGAGCAGACGGTCGCGCACCTCCTGGTCCAGGACCGACTGGCCGGCGGCGGCGGCGCGGATCGCACGTGCGATGTCCTCGCGGCCCGCGTTCTTCGTCAGATACCCACGGGCACCCGCGGCCAGCGCGGCCATGATCGAGTCGTCGTCGGCGAACGTCGTGAGCACCACCACGGCCACGTCCGGGTGCGCCTCGCTCAGCCGACGCGTCGCCTCGGTGCCGTCCATCCCCGGCATCCGCAGGTCCATCAGGACGACGTCGACCGGCTCTCCGGCGACGATGTCCAGCACCTCGCGTCCGTTGGCGGCGGTCCCGACGACGCGGATGTCCCCGGCGAGCGCGAGAACCATCGCCAGGGGCTCGCGGACGGCGGCCTGGTCGTCGGCGACGACCACGCTGATCAGGGGAGAGGCCGCGGCCGACTCGCTCATACCGGGATCACCACCTCGACCTTCCAGGACCCCCGCCGGGGGCCGGACGGCACGAGACCCGTCGTCACCGTTCCGTTCATGAGGGCGACGCGCTCACGGATGCCGATCAGCCCCATCCCGCTCCCCGTACCGGTGGCGGACGCCGGCATCGTCCCCGGCTCGTTGACGATGGTCAAGGTGGTCGTCCCCTCGTCGTACGCCACCGCCACCCGCACCCTTCCCCCGGGAGCGTGGCGCGTGGCGTTGGTCAGCGCCTCCTGCGCGATCCGCAGGAGGTCGTGCGTCACCCGGGTGGGCAGCTCGCGCACCGTCCCGGTCACCGTGAGTCCCTCGTGGTGCCCGGACGATTCGAGCAGGGCGGTGAGACTCTCCAGCAGGGGCAAGGCCTCCTCGCGCAGCGCACGGACGGTCCACTGCGCCTGCTTCAGGCTCTCCCGCACCAGACTCTGCGCCCGCGCGGTCGCCTGGCGGGCCTTCTCCGTCTCACCGACCTCGATCAGCGCGTCCGCCAGTTCGAGCTGCATGTTGATGCCGGCCAAGGAGTGCGCGAGGACGTCGTGGACGTCCCGTGCCACCCGGCCCCGTTCGGTCAGCACCAGCGTGCGGGCCTCGGCGCGAGCGGCTCGCTCGGCTGATTCGGCAGCCGAGATCGCGGCCTCGACGGCCTGATTCCGGCTCCGGCCCGACATGCCCGCCAGGACCAGCGCGCCGGTGGACAGCCCGGCCGTGAACAGCAGCCCCTGCTGGCCGGGCTCGGCCTGCGACGCGAGGGCGACGCCGCTCAGCAGGCTCAGCGCGACCGCGAGGACCGTGGCTTGTCCGGCCTCCAGCCGGTAGCCGATGAAGGCGGCGAGGAAGAAGGCGAAGAGCGACGCCGTCCCCGATTCCGCGACCGCCATCAACGCGGCCGCCGCCACGACACCGACCACCATCAGGAGCAGGAGGAGGCGCTCGGGAAGGAACCGCCGGGGAACGAGCCGCAGGGCGAAGACGCCGAAGTTGACCGCGAGGAGCAGGGCCACAGCGAGACCGCGGCCACTGAGGCCCATCGGCCGAAGCGTGAGGACCTCGACGACGAGGAGAACGACCGCCCACACCCACTGAGCGAGCCGGATCCGCTCCGTGGGCCGTGGCTCGGTCTCCTCGGCCCGGCCGGGAATCCACCGGTTCCTCAGTGGCATGCTGCGACGATACGGCATGATCACCGCACCCGGCCGGCCAGCGGCACGGCCGGCGTCGCGGGCCGCGTCGTACGGGCGACCATCCGGCTGCGTACGAAGATCGTGGCCAGACGGGTGACGACCTCGGCGACCGCCATCAGCAGCAGGGCGGTGACCCATGCCTGCTGGCTGGTGATCCGGTGCTCGACGCTGAACCTCGCGACGTCGTCGGCGCCGCCGTGGTCGACCCACAGCTGGAACGCCAGGCGGGCGCCCATGCCGAGGACCCACAGGACGGCCGAGACCGCCCCGGCCTTGATCAGGAGATCGCCGTTCAGCGAGCGGATCCGGGTGAAGACGCCACCGGCGATGCCGAGCGCCGCCCCCACCGCCACGGTCGCGCCGATGAGCACGAGGTCGTTGCCCTCCGTAGGCAGACCGTCGAGGTACTGCGAGGCGAAGAAGGCCACGGTCCCCAGGGGAAGCAGGTAGGACCGGGGCCCCAGCCGCCCTTCCCGCAGCTGCCGGAAGACGATGAGGATGAGCGCGATGTCGACGAGCCAGTCGGTGAGAGTCATGGCTCAAGCATCGGGAAACCCTCCTCCCGAGGCCTGCACCCATGGGTGGAGGTACGGGTGGAGAAACCCTGTCCACCCCCGTCGGGGCACAGCCACACGCGGATGTCGTAGCGCTCCGGATCGCCGGCCTGCCCCGATGCGAACCACCACACCTTCACCTGGTGCTCGCCCCCGTCCGGGAGCACCAGGACGGGACCGGGCGCCGCCTGGCCGCGACCGTGGATTCCGCCCCTGCCGTGTGCGCGGTGACCGTCCCGCGGCGGCGCGGCTAGATGCGCGAGTTGCGCAGGGACTGCCACACCGCGCCGGCCAGCGCCCGCGTCGACCGCGGGACCGACAGGTGCTCGTGCTCGCGGTACAGGGACCAGTTGTACTGGACGAGCGACATCTTGTTGGAGGACAGGGACCCGGCCTGATGGGCCCGGTAGACCGCGAGCGGCTCCGTCAGCCCCCGCGCGTCGGCGCCGTCCCGCATGATCGACAGCCACAGGGCGTAGTCCTGGCGCTTGCGCATCTCCGGCATCAGCCTCGTGCCCAGGGCGTTGCGGTCGTACATGGCGGTGAGGGCGCCGATGTAGTCCCTGACCAGCATCGCGCGGTAGTCCACGTGCTCCCGCGCACGGACCACCCGCCCGTTCGGGACCCAGTCCGTGCTGTCGCCGTCGTGGTCGGCGTCCATCTTGAAGTACGAGGTGAACGTCAGGGGCGCGGTCCCCTCGGCGGCGAAGGCGAGCTGCTTCTCCGTCTTCTCCGGAAGCCACATGTCGTCACTGTCGAGGAAGGCGACGTAGTCCCCACGGGCCCGCTCGATGGCCAGGTTGCGGGCCCGGCCGGCACCGCCCTGCTCGGGCGCCGACTCGACCAGGACGCGCTCGTCCCGCGCGGCGAACTCGCGGAGCAGCTCCATGGAGTCGTCGGAGGACCGGTCGTCGGTGACCAGCAGCTCCAGGTCGGTGTGGGTCTGTGTGAGGACGGAGCGGACGGCGGCGCCGAGGGTGGAGGCCGAATTGAACACGGGCATCACGACAGACACCAGGGGCACAGCGCATCTCCTTGCAGGACCAGGAACGAGGCTCCATTCAAGCACCGCGGCCGAGCGGGGACCGCCGCGCAGGTCGCGCAGCGGTGCCGGACGCCCGCGGGCCGTGCCTCGGAGCACCCGTCCGCGGGGGCTCGCGGGGCCGAGGCGCCACGCCCGCCCCGGGTCAGGCCGTGCCGGCCGGAGCGGAGGCGGCGGTCGGCCGCGTCGGGGACCCGGGCTGATCCGGTGCGGCGTCCGCGGCGGCGCGCAGCGCCGCCTCCACCCGGCGGTTCGTCGTCATGGTCGACGTGACGGCGGTCATGGTCAGGAGGAGGCCCGCCGCGGTGTAGAGCGGGGTGCGCACGTCGTACGCGGTGGCCAGCCAGCCGGCGAGGAAGGCGCCGAACGGGGCCGCGCACATGGAGAGCATGCGGGAGGTCGAGGCGACGCGGCCCATCAGATGGCCGGGGACGATCGACTGCCGGAGGGAGGGGGCGAGCACCATCGTGGCGCCCACGCCCGCTCCGCAGACGGCGAGGGCGAGGCCGGCGACGTACGGGTCCCGGGCGGAGGCGAGCCCCAGGACGGCGAGGCCCTCGACCGCGGCCGTGACGGTCAGCGCGGCGCCGGTGCCGAGTCGTCGCCCGAGGAAGGAGGCGATGCCCGCGCCGAGCAGGCCGCCGGTGGCCTCCGCCGTGAGGAGCAGACCGAAGCCGAAGGTGTCGACGCCGAGACGGGAGTGCGCGAAGAGGGCCAGCACGGTCTCCACGGCGACGAAGGCGATGTTCCCGACCGCCGGACGCAGGGCCAGTCCGAGCAGCAGCCGATCCCGGAACACGTACGAGGCTCCGGCCCGCGCCTGCCGCAGCAGCGACTCACGGGCCTGGGGTACGGGCCGGGGCGTGGCGGGGAGCGACCGTACGAGCAGGGCGGAGACCGCGAACGACACCGCGTCGGCGACCAGCGGTACCGACCGCCCGAGCGCGAGCAGGGCACTGCCCGCGGGCGGTCCCGCGAACCCGGACGCGGCGGTCTGGGTGCCGCGCAGCCGGGAGTTGGCGCGCTCCAGGAGAGCGGGAGCCCGGCCGAGCAGATCCGGCAGATAGGCCGTGGCGGCCGTGTCGAAGAAGAGCCCGCCGAGGCCCAGGAGGAAGGCGACGACCGCGAGCAGCGGAATGCTCAGCACGTCGAGCGCGGCCGCTGCCGCCGGTATCGCGAGCAGCACCGCACGGGCCGCGTCCGCGACCCACATGGTGCGGCGGCGGTCCCAGCGGTCCACCAGCGCGCCGCCGAGTATCCCGAAGAGGAGCCACGGCACCGTTCCGGCGGCGGTGACGACGGCCAGGGCCATCGGGTCCCGCGTCAGGGTCAGCGCGAGCAGCGGCAGCGCGGCGTGCATCACCCCGTCGCCGAGCGAGGACACCGTCTGGGCGGTCCACAGGCGGCCGAACCCGGCCGGCAACTTCTGTACGTCTTGCGTCACTTGGCATCCCCTCCGACCTGGCCGCGCGACCCCGGGTGGAACAGCGCGAAGACGAGCGACGCGTCCGGCAGCGAGGGGTCGGACAGTTTCCTGTACTCGACCGCCAGCGCCTCCAGCCGCGCGCCCAGCTCCGCGAACTGCTCGTCGGTGAGCCGCAGGTGCATCATCCCGACGTGCCGCTCGCCGTCCTTCGGGGCGGCCTCCAGGTCGGCCACGGCGTGGCGCATCAGCACGTCCGGACTTCCCTCGCCCGGATCCGGCAGCTCGATCGACCGCGCGGCCATGGCGTAGTACCGCTCGGTGACGCCCCGCACCTTGCGCGTCCGTACCACCTTGACCAGGCCCGCCCGCTCCAGCAGCCGCACGTGGTAGCTCGAACTGCCCTTCGCGAGCCCCACGCGCTCGGCGATCTGGGTGATCGTCGCGGGCTCGAAGCGGAGCACCGCCATGATCCGGTGACGGGTGAGGTTGGAGACGGCTCGGAGCTGCTCGTCCGTGGTGACGCGGAACGTCTCTGGAAGATCGTCAGTTGGCATGCTCCAATGGTCAACACTTCTTGACCATTGCGCAAGGGGTTTGTGCCGAGGTTTTTGATGCGTACACGCTCGGGGGGGGAATCCTCGGCGGGGCGGCCGACGGTCGACCGCCCGAGGCCATCGGACTCGCCGCCCCGCGCGGGGGCGTCACCAGCCCGGTTCACCCCGGGGTCACGGGCCGCCCGGGACGGCGAGCGGCCAGCCTCTCGTACAGCCAGGGCCATCGGGCCACCACCACGAGCGCCCACACCAGCAGGGCCGGGGACCCGCGGCCGGCGAAGGCGCCCAGGAGGACCGGTGCGACGACCATGGGCACGCCGGCCCCCAGGGCCCACCGGACACCACGGTCCGACACCACCCCCGCGACGACGCCGACGGCCAGGAACACGGCGACACTGCCGCACATGAGCCAGCGCATCCCCGCCGGCAGGTGCTCGTCGACGTGCTCCACCGCCCCGCCGAGGGAGGCCGCGAGAGCGCCGAGCGCACCCGTCGTCACGCAGTGCAGCGGCAGCGCGAAGCGGGGAGCGAGCACGCCGAAGCCGAGCAGCGGCACCCCGCACGTACGGCGCACGGCGAGTGCCCACAGGGCGAGCAGCAGGACGAAGGAGCCCACCGCCATCGAGCCGAGGCGCGACGTCCACTCGGCTTCGGAGGAGGCCTCCACGGTCAGCGCGACGCTTTCGCCGATCACGATCAGGGTGAACAGCCCGAGCCGCTCGTCGAGATGCCCGGAGTCGAAGAGGGCGGCGGCCGGCCGCGGGTGCGCCCGTGGCCCGCGCCCGGCGGAGTGCTTCTGCCATTCCTCCTGGGCCCGGGCCAGGATCCGGTTGCGGGAGAGGGCGAACGTGAGCCCCAGGTCGACGGCCAGTCCGGCCCCCCACAGCCAGTAGCGGGCCGGTGCCTCGGCCCACACCGACACGATCCACGGGACGACCCCCACGGACAGCTGCGCGAGGGGCCAGTCCGCGACGACCTCTCCGCGGCTCTGCCAGATCCTCGACGCCAGCACCCGTACGAGCACGTACGCGAGGGCGAAGGCCCGGGCGTGGTCCGTGCGGACGCCGGGCACGGCGGCGGCCATCACGGCGAGTCCGAACATGCCCGTCAGGACGGCTCGCGTGTGCACCTTGTCCGCGGCGACGTTTCCGTACGTCGTGAAGCACATCCACGCCGTCCAGAACGCCAGGTAGAGGAGGCAGTAGAGACCGAGGTCACCCGCGCCCGGAGTGCCGTGCAGCAGATGGGCCAGCTGGGCGACTCCCGCGACGGCGATCAGATCGAAGAACAACTCCAGCCATGAGGCGTGCCGCTCGGACTCGCCGGAAAGGGGGTGCGTCGGCGGGGTGCCGGGGGAGACGTTCTCGGAAGTCATGCCTGAGTGATCGGCCGGACCGCGTCCCCACTTCAGCCCGCGGGACGCGGACGGTGGCTTCGTCCTGTACCCGCAGGTCAGAGGCGCGCGTCGGCGCTCTCGGCGGCGCCCATTTAGTATGACGACCGCTCTGCGCACAGGTAGCTGTTCTACGGGGGGATCTTCGGTGTTCGGAATCATCAGGCCGTGCCGTCATCGGCTGGGCGAGGGCCTGCGTACCGAGTGGATGGCGCACCTGTGCGGGTTGTGCCTGGCGTTGCGCGGGGAGTACGGACAGTTCGCCAGGGCTGCCACCAACTACGACGGCCTGATCGTCTCCGTCCTCACCGAAGCGCAGTCGGAGCGCACCGGCGACTGGCGGCGAGGGGCCGGTCCGTGCCCGCTGCGCGGGATGAGGTCGGCGGACGTGGCGCAGGGCGAGGGCGCCCGGCTCGCGGCGACGGTGTCCCTGGTGCTCGCCGCCGCGAAGCTGCGTGACCATGCGGCCGACGGCGACGGCCTGCTGGGGCGTCGTCCGGTGGCGCTGGCGGCGCGCCGGATCGCGCGCGGCTGGGACCGTGCGGGTGCCGCGGGTGGCGAACGGCTCGGCTTCGACACCTCGGTGCTGATCGAGGCGGTCGAGCGCCAGCCGCGGATCGAGCGCTCGACGGGCCCGGGCGGCTCCCTGCTGACGGTCACGGAGCCCACGGAGACGGCCACGGCCGCCGCCTTCGCCTACACCGCCGTCCTCACGGCGCGACCGGAGAACGCGGAACCGCTGGCGGAGGCCGGCCGTCTCTTCGGGCGCCTGGCGCATCTGCTGGACGCGGTGGAGGACCTGGACGCGGACGCGGCGTCGGGGGCGTGGAACCCGATCGCCGTGACCGGGGCGGACCGCGCCGAGGTGCGCAGGCTCTGCGACGACGCCGTTCACGGGATCAGGCTCTCCCTGTCCGACGCCGTGTTCGTCGACGACCGGCTCGTACGGGCCCTTCTCGGCGGCGAGTTGGAGCGCGCCGTCGACCGGGTCTTCGACCCCCGGCATCGCCACGCTCAGCACAGCCGCCCGGCGCGGGGCCTGCGCATGGTGCCGTGGCTGGGGCGCCGTACGGCCGCGGAAGAGTCCCCGGAGGCCGGCGCGGGTACGGCGTGCGGCGTCGGTGCGCTCGCCGGGGCAGCCCTTGAGGGTGCTCCGACGGCGTCGGGGCGGCCGCCGGAGGGGGAGTGCCGCCGGTGTCGTGAGCAGCGTCGGCTGTGTCCGGACTGCGGGCTCTGCTACGACTGCTGCCGCTGCGACGACGACGTGGATTCGGGAGACGGCGACTGGCAGTTCGGGGACGGCGGCGGCAACGGCGGTGGCTCGAACCGTGACTCCTCCGGTCGGGACGGCTCTGGTCAGGGCGGTTCCGGGAGGGACGGTTCTGGAGGCGACGGCTGGTTCGGCGGGCACGGCGGCGGCAACTCGGGCGGCTTCTCCGGCGGCTCGGGCGGGTCCGGTGGCTCGGGCGGTTCCGGCGGAGGCAACTGGTCCGGCGGCTCCGGTGGTTCCGGTGGCGGCGGGTGTGACGGCTGCGGCGGAGGCTGCTGCAACCCCTGCAAGTGCTGCTGCGACTGCTGCGACTGAACGAAGAGGGAAACCGGAGCGGCCCACCAGGATCTCTGGTGGGCCCTCGTCGTTCCCGGGGCGCCCGGCGCGGCGGCGGACTTGACGGATTCCGAGCCGCGCGTCCCTGAACATGCCGCCGTTCGCGTCAACTTCAGGCTGATTCCATTCGAAAACATTCGTACGGAAACGGCTTTGACGACACCGGTTCACCTGCGTGCCTTACTGTTTCTTGACCCGCCCTTGGGCTTGCTTTGGCGAAGTTTGATGACGGTTCAATCAGAGGGAGGAACACCGGGATGAGGCCCTTCCGCGCGCCCCCGGCACCGCGCGTGTCCACGCTGCTGCGCGCCTCCCTCCTCCTCGTCCTCGCGCTCCTCTGCGCCGACCTCCCCCTCACCCCCGAGAGCTCCCCGGCACACCTGCAGCGGCCCTGCGCCCAGCACACCGCGCCGACCGCGGCCCTCGACCCCCCGCGCGCGGGCGACGGCGGCGCCGACATCGCCGGCGGCTCGTTCCTCCACCGTGACCGGCGGCGCCCCGTCACCACGACCGCCGGCCTCCCGGGCCCACCCCCGGCCACGCGCACGGCCGCACGCGCGGAGCCGCCGGCCGGCCGCCCCGGCGACGCGGACGCCCGGCCCAGACCGCTCGCCCCCCACGACTCCTCCACCCTGCAGGTGTTCCGCTGCTGACAGGCGCCCCGCCCTGCGCCGACCTGTCAGCCCGACGCGCCCCCACGGCGCGCCAGGAGGAAACATCCATGCAGCCCCTCATCGACCACGCCCGCCGATTCGGACAGCACCCGGAGGAGTTCGCCGCGCACGCCGCGGGCCAGTCCCCGGCCGTCCTGTTCATCACCTGCTCCGACTCCAGGGTCGTACCCGCCCTGATCACCGGTGCCCGGCCCGGCCAGCTCTTCGAACTGCGCACCGCGGGCAACATCGTGCCCCCGTACGGCACGGGCACCCCCAGCGGGGAGGCCGCCACCATCGAGTACGCCGTCGAGGTCCTCGGCGTCGAGGACATCGTCGTCTGCGGCCACTCCCACTGCGGCGCCGTGGGCTCCCTCGTCCGCGGCGACGACCTGAACTCGGTCCCCGCCGTACGGGACTGGCTCGCGCACGCCGCCCCCGACGGGGCCCCGGGGCGCGCCGACGACCCGGCCGTCACCGACGCCGTCCACGGGCACGTCCTGGCCCAACTGCTGCGCCTGCGCTCCTACCCGTGCGTGGAACGGCGGCTGGCGGACGGCCGCGTCCGCCTCCGCGGTTGGTACTACGAGGTGCACACCGGTGCCGTCCTGGAGTACCGCTCCGGGGCCGACGCCTTCGAGGCGCTGTGAGGAAGGACCTCCGCATGCTCCGCTCCCTCCCCTTCCCGCGGCAGGACTTCGCCGCCTCGCTCGTCGTCTTCCTCGTCGCCCTCCCGCTCTGCATCGGCGTCGCCGTCGCCTCGGGCGTCCCCGCCGAACTGGGCCTCATCACCGGCATCGTCGGCGGCATCGTCACCGGACTCATGCGGGGCAGCAGCCTCCAGGTCTCCGGTCCGGCTGCCGGCCTCACCGTCCTCGTCCTCGAAGCGGTCCGCGCCTTCGGTCTCGCCGCGCTCGGCGTCATCGTCCTGGCGGCCGGTCTGCTGCAGATCGCCATGGGCCTGCTCCGGTGGGGCCGCTGGTTCCGCGCGATCTCCCTCTCCGTCGTCGAGGGCATGCTCGCGGGAATCGGCCTGGTCATCATCGCCGGGCAGCTCTACGCGGCCGCGGGCATCACCGCCCCGGACTCCGGTCTCGACAAGATCACCGGCCTGCCGGGCGCCCTGGTCGAGGCGCTGGGCAGCCGTACGGCCCTCGTGTCGCTCGCCGTCGGCGCCGGCACCGTCCTCGTCGTCGTCGGATGGCGCCGGGCACCGCGCCGGGCCCGGGCGGTCCCCGGCGCACTGGTCGCGGTGCTGCTCGCCGCCCTCGCGACCGCCGTGTTCGGCCTTCCGGTGGCGACCGTGCGGGTCAGCGGCGTCCTGGAGGCCGTCCACCTGCCGGGTACGGACGCCCTCTCCTCCCTCGCCGAGCCGGCACTCCTCGGGACGGTCCTTGCGTTCGCCCTGATCGCCTCCGCCGAATCGCTGTTCAGCGCGGCGGCGGTCGACCGGCTCCACGCGGGACCGCGCACGGACTACGACAAGGAGCTCATCGCCCAGGGCGCGGGCAACACGCTGTGCGGCCTGCTCGGCGCACTGCCGCTCACCGCGGTCATCGTGCGCAGCTCCGCCAACGTCGAGGCGGGCGCCAGGACGAAGGCGTCCCGGGTCCTGCACGGCGTCTGGTTGCTGCTCTTCGTCGCCCTGCTGCCCGCCGTCCTCGCGTACATCCCCCTGGCCGCGCTGGCCGGGATCCTCGTCCACACCGGCTGGAAGCTCATCCCCTTCAAGGGCGTCCTGACGCTGTGGCGGCGGCACCGGGGCGAGGCCGTCGTCCTCGTGGCGACGGCGGCGGCGATCGTCGCGGTCGGCATGTTCGAAGGTGTCCTGATCGGCCTCGCCCTGTCGATCGGCAAGGCCGCGTGGGAGGCCTCGCAGCTGAGGATCGACCGCAGCGACGACGGACGCGACGTGATCCGCGTACGGCTCCACGGGACGGTCACCTTCCTGCGGCTGCCCCAGATACTCGACAGCCTGGAAGCCCTGCCGAGCGACCGGCGGGTGGTCCTGGACCTGACGGGTGTCCACCACATCGACCACGCCTGCCGGGCCGCCCTGGAGGCATGGGCGGAACGCCACAGCGGCGCCGACGCCGAGGCCGTCCGCGCGGCCACGGCCCCGAACCACCGCGAGGGAGCGGCCGCGGCCCCGGCGAACCGCCCGGGCTGACCTCTGCGAGGTCCCGGGGGGGGGGGGGGGCCCGCGGGGGCCCCCCCCCCCCCCCACCCGCCCGAGGACCCCCCCCCCCCACCACCACACGAGCACCACCCCCCCCCCCCCCCCCACCCAGGGGGCGCCGGCCGCCCCGGCCCCCCCCCCGGGGGGGGGGCGGGGGGGCGGCGGGGGGGGCGCCCCCCGCCCCGCCCCCCCCCCCGCCGGCGCGTTCTCATCGTCCTCCGCCGAACCTCAGCCGGATGCCGTGCCGCCCCTCGCCGCTCCGGACGGAACAGCCCCGTCGCCACACACCCCTGGGTGACGGGGGAGCACGTGCCCGGTTTGCGGGCGGCACGGCCGGTAACACGAGAAGGACCAGGGCACCGAACCGGCCCCACGGCCTCACTCGGTCCGGTGCCCGCTCCCGTCCCGAGGCGCCTGAGCGGGTCCCCCGGCGCAGCCCGAGTCCTTCCGCGAGGTCCCCGTGGCGGGGGAGCGGAAGAGACGCGCACTGTGCGGGAGGAGACGCCATGACCACGTACGTCTACGGCATCACGCCGGCCGACCAGAGGATCCCCGACGGCATCGAGGGCGTGGGCGACCCGCCCATGCCCCTGCGCGTCGTACGCAGCGGGGACCTGGTGGCCCTCTGCAGCGACGCTCCCGCGGACCTGGTCCCGAGGCGCACCGACCTGCTGGCACATCAGCACGTCGTGATCGAGGCCGGCCGGGACGGCACGGTCCTCCCGCTGAGGTTCGGCGAGGTCTCTCCCGACGACGAGAACGTCGCCGCGATCCTGGACGAGCGTCACGACCACTACCTGCACAGGATGGAAGAGGTCGCCGGCAAGGACGAGTTCAACGTCACGGTGCATCACGACGAAGACGCCGTGCGACAGGTGGTGCTCGCCGACGAACCCCACCTGATGAGCCGCCGCGCCACCATCGAGGACAACGTCACCTTCGGTGAACTGGTGGCCCGCGCCGTCTCCGGGCGCGGAAAGTCCGACGCGGTGCTCGTCGAGCGCGTGCTCGGCGCCCACGCGGCCGCGGTGGTCCGAGGGCCGGAGGCCGCCGACCGACTGGCCGACCTGACCTTCCTCGTGGAGAGGGAACGGCGCCACGAGTTCGAGGAGTCTCTCCGCACCCTGCGGCAGGAACACGCGCACCTCCGGACCCGGGCGACGGGACCGCTGCCGCCGTACAGCTTCGCCGAGACGGATCGACCGAAGCCGTCGAAGAAATCGAGCAGGTTTGGTCGGGCCGTGCGCGGCTAGACGGTGATTATGAGCGCATCGGAAGAGGACAACGAGAAGGTTTTGGGTCACGTCAATTCGGTGGCGATCCCGCAGGACGCCGCCGGGGGCGTGGACAATTCCCTGCCCGAACCGGAGGAATTCGGGGAAGCGGGCGACGAGACGACCTGGACCGACGACGAGTCCACGGTCCGGGACGCCGACGCCCGGCCGGGGGCCGCCCTCCGCGACCACAAGGTGCTGGTCGGCACCGGTACGGTCGTCGCCGCGGCTGCCCTCGGAGGCGCGTACGTCCGGTGGCGCCGGAGCGGACGGCGCTCCCGCGGCCCGCTCTCCCGGCTCATGGCCGGCCGTATCTGAGCGGTACCGCGCCGATTTACGAATGACCGGCGTTGTTCACGCCGTTCTTTTCAGAGACGTCGAAAGAGAATCCCGCCTGCCGCTCCCTTCGTGATCCCGAGATCACATGCGCGTCGATTGCGTGTGGAGAGGGAGTGGGCGCGGGTGCTCGAAGGTCTGGAGGTATCTGGAAATGGTTCCCCTTCTGCTGGTTCTTCTGCTCGTACTGCTTCTCTTCGGCGCCGGATTCGCGCTGAAGGCCCTCTGGTGGATCGCCGTGATCGTGCTCGTGGTGTGGCTGCTGGGCTTCGTGGCCCGGCCCAAGGGCAGCACAGGCCGCTGGTACCGCTGGTAGCGGAGACGCCGGCACAACACCACCCACCCGAGACGGGACGAGGGACGGCAGCGGCACAACCGTCCCCGGCGACAAGAGGAGTTGTTCTTTCATGGCAGAGCACGCGTGGGGCTACAAGTCGACCGCGGGCCACCTGGCCGGCACCGACCTGAAGGGCTACAAGGTCGAGGCCGTCGACGGCGGCATCGGGAAGGTGGACAAGCACTCCGACGAGGTGGACGACGCCTATCTGGTCGTGGACACCGGAGTCTGGATCTTCGGCAAGGAGGTCCTCCTTCCGGCGAGCACCGTGGTGCGGATCGACCTGGACGAACGGAAGATCTTCGTGGACCGGACCAAGGAGCAGATCAAGGACGCTCCCGAGTTCCACCGCGACACGCACCTCGGTGAGCCGCGCTACCGCGACGACCTGGTCAAGTACTACGGCCTGGGCGGCCCCTTCGGCGGCCCGCCGTTCTGACGCCGGCCGTGCAGGAGGCCCCGGACTCGGTGAGTCCGGGGCCTCGGTCGTGCCGCACGGACTGCGGCTGCCCGTCGAGGGGCATAGTAGGGGAGTGATCACCAAAAGTGACGAGAGTGGCGGCAGTGGTGGCGGCCGCGGCGGATCCGGCGGCGCGGGTGACGAGGAGGCCCAGGTCATCGTGGTGGGGGCGGGCCCGGCCGGCTCTACCGCCGCGGCGCACCTGGCACGAGCCGGTGTGGACGTCCTGCTCCTGGAGAAGGGCGGCTTCCCCCGGGAGAAGGTGTGCGGTGACGGGCTGACCCCGCGCGCCGTGCACCAGTTGGTGCGGCTGGGCATCGACATCGACGCGCCGGGCTGGATGCGGAACAGGGGCATGCGCTGGGTCTGCGGGGGACACCGGGCGGAGCTGGACTGGCCGCGACTGGGCGCGTTCCCGGACTTCGGACTGACCCGGAGCCGGCACGACTTCGACGACCTGCTCGCCACGCACGCGAGCGCGACCGGAGCACGCCTGCGCACCCACGTCAAGGTGACGGGCCCGCTGACCGACCGGGCGGGGCAGGTCATCGGCGTGACCGCCTCCCACGGGCCGGGGAAGGAACCGGTGCGCTACCTGGCCCCCCTGGTGGTCGCGGCCGACGGTGCCTCGGCACGTACGGCTCTCGGCCTCGGGCTCGAACGGGACGCGAAGCGCCCCGTCGCGGCGGCTGCCCGCCGGTACTACCGCAGCGCGGCCCGCACCAGCGACCCCTACCTGGAGCTGTGGGCCGACCTGCGCTGTCCCCGCACCGGACTCGACCTGCCCGGATACGGATGGGTGTTCCCCATGGGGGACGGTCGCGTCAACGTGGGCCTCGGCGCGCTGCCACAGCAGCGTCGGCGCCGTCCCGTCGACCTGCGGGCGGCGCTGGAACACTGGATTCCCCGCCTGCCCGAGGAGTGGGACGTGCACGAGGGGAGCGCCGACTCCCCGCTGCGCAGCGCGCCGCTGCCGATGGGGCTGAACCGGCGTCCGCAGTACCGCCGGGGCCTGCTCCTCGTGGGCGACAGCGCCGGCATGGTCAGCCCGTGGAGCGGCGAGGGCATCGCCCAGGCGATGGAGGCCGCCGAGGTGGCGGCCGAGATCATCGCCCTGGCGCTGGCCCGACCGGCCGGACCACGCCGGGAACACGCACTGCACCACTACCCGGCCGAGATCCGGCGTCGGTGGGCGCGCTACTACCGGCTGGGGAACGCCGCGGGCGATCTGCTCTTCTCCCGCTTCGGCTACCGTCCCCTGCTGCACCCCCGGGTGATGGCCTCGCCGCACCTGCTGAGGGTGCTGGCGCGACTGCTGACCCATGTGAGCGACGAGCCCGCGCAGGACACGATCGACGCCGTCCTCCACACGCTCCTGCGCCTCGTCCCGGCCCCGCGCCGGTAGCCCGTGCCCGAACCGCCGGACGACGTGGCGCCCCAAGCCGCGTAGCGGGCGGTGAGTGCTCCCCGGAGGCCGCAGAGGCCCGGCGCCCTACGCGCCCGCGACCAGCATCGTGCCCATCGCCAGCATGGTCACCGCGACCAGGCCGTCCAGCACGCGCCAGGCCTTGGGCCGGGAGAGCACGCCCGACAGCAGCCGGGCGCCGAAACCGAGGGCGAAGAACCAGCCCAGGCTCGCCACGGCCGCGCCCGCGCCGAAAGCCCACCGCAGGTCGCCCCGGTCGGAGGCGAGCGACCCGAGGAGGAGAACCGTGTCCAGGTACACGTGAGGGTTCAGCCACGTCATCGCCAGGCAGGTCAGGACCGCCCGCCGGGCCGAGCCCGTGCCCGGCCCGGCGGCCGAGAGCGAGGCCGCCGGATCCGGGCGCAGCACCCTCCGGGCCGCCAGGAACCCGTAGCAGAGCAGGAAGGCCCCACCCGCCAGACCGACCGCGGTGAGCAGTGCCGGCCAGGCCGTGACCACCGCGCCCACCCCGGCGACTCCGAGCGTGATGAGGAGCGCGTCGGAGACGGCGCAGATGGCCACGACCGCCAGGACGGCGTGGCGACGGACGCCCTGGCGCAGGACGAAGGCGTTCTGGGCCCCGATGGCCACGATGAGGGAGAGGCCCGTACCGAATCCGGCGAGTACGGCGGCGATGGTGCTGGTCATGACGTCGACCGTACGAACCGACGGCGGATGAGTACAGCTAAGGATTCTTAAGTAGCCTTAGCCCTACTTATGGACGAGCTTCCCCTGGATCAGGTCAGAACCCTGCTGGCGGTGGTCGACGAAGGCACCTTCGACGCCGCGGCCGCCGCCCTGCACGTGACACCCTCCGCCGTCAGCCAGCGCGTGAAGGCGCTGGAGCAGCGCACCGGGCGGGTCCTGCTGCTGCGCACCAAGCCGGTACGGGCCACCGAGTCCGGCGAGGTCGTGGTCAGGTTCGCGCGGCAGCTGGCCCGGCTGGAACGGGACGCCCGCGCCGAACTGGGGCTCGCGGCGGACCAGGGCGCCGCACGGGTTCCGGTGGCGGTCAACGCGGACTCCCTCGCCACCTGGTTCCTGCCCGCGCTCACCCGGGTTCCGCAGGAGCCTCCCGTCTGCTTCGAGCTCTACCGGGAGGACGAGTCCCACACCACCGCCCTGCTGCGCGAGGGACAGGTGATGGCGGCCGTCACCTCCTCGCCCGACCCGGTGGCCGGGTGCACCGTACGCCTGCTGGGACTGGCCCGCTATCTGGCCGTGGCGACCCCGGAGTTCGCGGCCCGGCACCTGACGGGATCCCTGGCCCAGGATCTGTGCGAGGCGCCCACGGTGGTGTTCGACCGGCGGGACGAGCTCCAGGACACCTTCGTCCGCGCCCTGACCCGCGGCCGGTCGGGGGCCGGGACGGTCCGGCACATGGTCCCGGCCTCCGACGGGTTCCGGGACGCGGTGGCCGCCGGACTCGGGTGGGGCCTGGTGCCCGAACCGCAGGCCGCGCCGCTGCTGCGGGCCGGCCGACTCGTGGAGCTCGCCGAAGAACGGCCCATGGACGTCCCGCTGTACTGGCAGCAGTGGAAACTGGACTCGCCGGCGCTGTCCGCCGTCGCCGAGGCGGTCGCGGAGGTCGCCACCGAGGCGCTGCTGCCGGGCCACGGGACCAGAAGGCGCTGAGGCCACGGAGGGTTCCGGGATGCTGGGACGATGCGCATCCGTATCGACGCCGTCGACCTCCCCGGCCTCACCTGTCCGCCCGGGGATCCCTCCGACGCCGCCCACCGGAACGTCCATGTGGCGGTCCAACGCCGGGACCGCCCGGCCGAACTCCTGGACCCGCAGCCCGGAGACGCGGCGCGGGCGACCTGGACGCTGGAGTGCACCACCGTCGCCTCGCCCGCCGGCGGCCTGGACGTGAAAGGCCCCTACGTCCAAGGACGTCCCGGCGACCGATTCATCTATCTGTCGTGGGGCGCGGTCGACGACGGCGGTTCCTTCACCATGTTCCGACGGGCCAAGCTGATGCTCGACGCCGTCCCTGACCGTGAACTGGACGCCGCCGCCGACGGCGGACTGCTCGTCGGACGACTGGGCCTCACCGACGCCCGCGGCGAACCCCTGTGCGCACGGGTCGTGCCGCCCCGCGTCACCTGGACGGCCGCACCGCACGACTGACCCCCGGGTACGGCGGTGTCTGGCCGCGGGCCGCCCGCCGGTGGCACGATCTGCGGGATGCTCCCTGTTCTCCAGGTCGGCCCCTACACCGTCATCGCGCTCGCGGACGGCGCGGGCCCCTTCTTCTCCTCCAGGGCGGAGGCGTTCCCCGACGCCACCACCGCGCAGTGGGCGGCAGCGGACCGGTTCGATCCCGGGGCGGTCGGCCCCGACGGGCGCTGGCGGCTCCAGTTCCGTGCGTTCGCGATCCGCAGTGACCGCGGTGTCACGCTGGTCGACGCGGGAATCGGCCCCGCCGACAGCCCTGCCGCCTCCTGGGCGCCCGTCCCCGGGGAGCTCCCCGCCGCGCTGGCCGACGCCGGCATCGAACCGTCCGCGGTGGACACCGTGGTGCTCACCCACCTCCACACCGACCACGTGGGCTGGGCCGTCGTCGGCGGCGCGCAGGCGCGGCCGTTCTTCCCGAACGCCGAGTACCTCGTGCAACAGGCCGAACTCGACGCGATCGAGGAGGCCGATCCGCACGTGCGATCCGCTGTGATCGACCCGCTCCGCGAGGCAGGCCGGCTACGGCTCCTCGACGGCGACACCTCGTTGCGCCGGGGCGAACGCGTGGTCGCCACGCCCGGTCACACGCCCGGGCACCAGAGCGTGCTCGTCGCATCAGGGCGCGAACGGGTCGCCGTCACCGGTGATCTGCTCGTCCACGCCGTCCAGCTTCTCCATCCGGAACTCGCCTACGCCCACGAGAGGGACCCCGCTCGGGCGAGGGCGTCGAGGGAGCGAGTGCTCCGCCGCCGGAACGCCGACACCGTCCACCTCGCGACACCGCACCTGACCGAGCCGTTCATCGCCCGCTGACCCAACACGTCGAGGTCGGCGACCACTTCTCCACCGGGTGGCCGCACCCGCGTCCCGGGCCGCCCCGAGCGTCATGGCGTGGCCGGGGGGAACACCACCCGGACCGTCAGGCCGCCGTGTCATGGCGTGGCCGGAGGGAACACCACCCGGACCGTCAGGCCGCCCTCCTCAGGATTGGCCCGGGCCGTCGCCTCGGCCCCGTGTGCCCGGGCGACGGCGTCGACGATCGACAGGCCGAGACCCGTGCCCTCCCCAGGTGCGTGGGTGCGCTCGTTGAGCCGGCGGAACGGCTCGAAGAGCAGAGGGACCGTGGCGGCCGGCACCACCGGTCCGGTGTTGGTGACCTCGATGCCGATGTCCGGGCCGGTCCGCACGTCGACCTGGCCCCCGGGGACGTTGTGCCGTACGGCGTTCGCGACCAGATTGTGCAGGAGCCGCTCCAGGAGAACGGGATCCCCGTCGATGGACAGCGGCTCGGTCCGGAGGCTCACTCGCACGTCCCGCTCCACGGCTTCGTCGTCGAGCGCCGCCACCACCTCCCCGGCGAGCTTCTGCACGGCGACCCGGCGGCGTTCCTTGAGGCCCTGTTCGGAGGCCGCGAGGAGCAGGAGCCCCTCGATGATCTGCTCGCTGGTGTCCGCGACCTCGATCAGCTTGGCCCGCATGCGTGCCACCCGCTCGGGGGAAGGATCGCCGCCGAGTCCGATCTCGGCGGCCGCCCGCTGGACGGCCAGCGGCGTGCGCAGCTCGTGCGCGGCGTTCGCGGCGAAGCGCTGCTGGGCGGAGACGAGCCGTTCCATGCGGCCGAGCATGCCGTCGAAGGTGTCGGCGAGCCGCTTGAGTTCGCCGGGCGGCGCGTCGAGGGCGATCCTCTCGTGCAGGTTCTCACCGGACAGGCGGCGGGCGGTCTCGGTGATGACGGCGATCGGACGGAGCACCCGGCCCGCCGTCCACCAGGCGAGCGCCAGCGACAGGACCGCGTAGCAGACGAAGACGATCACCGAGACGGTGAGGAGCCGGTCGAGCGCCGCGGACCCGGCCGCGTCACTCACCGTCCGGGTGATCGCCAGGGCCTCGCCCGGGACGATCGTGCCCGTGTACGGGGCGGGGCTGGCGGGTGCGGCGCTCGGCACCCCGGTGGGCAGGGCGGTCTGCCAGGAGGACGGCAGCCGTTCCAGCCGCTGCGCCGGAACGGCCGTGGTGACGGCCATGCTGATCGAGGAGTACAGGCCCTCCTCCACGAGCACGTACACGACCCCGGTGAGCAGCGCCCCGGCGAGCACGAGCAGCCCGGTGTAGAGGGCCGTCAGCCGGGCCCGTTCGGTGCGGAACACCAGCAACCGGAAGGGCAACAGCCGGAAGGGCAGCAACCGGAAGGGCGGCACTCGACCGGACCGTGCTCCGGGATCCGGCGTGCGCGGCCCGCCGGGGCCCCGGCGCAGCGACGTGCGGAGCTTCCGTACGCGGCTCACGACGCGATCCGGTAGCCCGCGCCCGGCACCGTCTCCACCACCGGTGGCTCGCCGAGCTTCGCCCGCAGCTTGCTCAGCGTCACCCGCACCGCGTTCGTGCGGTAGCTGGTGTGCTCCTCCCAGACCTGCTCGATCAGATCCTCGCCGCTGACCACCGCTCCCTCGGCCCGCAGCAGCGCCTCGAGGACGCCGAACTCCTTCGGCGACAGGTGCAGGTGCCGGCCGTCCCTGGCGGCCTGGCGTCGTGCCGTGTCCAGGACGATCCCGCTCCGTTCGAGGACCGGCGGCAGCGCGGGCCGGGCGCGGCGGCCGAGGGCCAGCACCCGGGCGAGCAGCTCGTCGTACGCGAAGGGCTTGGTCAGGTAGTCGTCGGCGCCCAGACCGAGTCCCTCGACCCGGTCGCGGACGGTTCCGGCCGCCGTCAGCATGAGGACCCGGGTCATGAGCCGCTGCTCCACCACCCGACGGCACACGTCGTCGCCGTGCATCCCCGGCAGGTCACGGTCGAGGACCAGGACGTCGTACTCCCCGAGCTGCATCTTCCGGAGAGCCTCCAGGCCGTCGGCCGCCACATCCACGGCGAGCGCCGCCCGGCGCAGCCCCTCGGCGATCATCTCCGCGAGGAACGCCTCGTCCTCCACCACCAGTACGCGCATGGCCCCTGTCTATCCGAAAGGGACCTTTCGCCGATGTAAACGGAACCGTTGAGAGAAGCGAAACCTCCCCTCCGGGCACGCTCGGCGGCATGACGATTCGACGGATCATCCGGACCGCCGCCGCCCCCTCCCTGGCCGCCGCCCTCGCCCTGTTCGCCACCGCCTGCTCGGGCAACGACCCCGGCGCGAAGGAGGACGGGAGCGTGAACGAGGAGGGCAAGAAGGCCGACCAGGCCTTCGAACACCGCAAGTGCCTGCGGGAGCAGGGCCTCGACGTGCCCGAGCCCAAGCCGGGCGAGAGCGGTGTCGGCCTCACGATCGGAGGCGACGGCATGTCGAAGGAGAAGATGGAGAAGGCGTTCAAGGCCTGCGCGAGCAAGGCCGGCGGCGCCGGCTTCGGCAAGGACCCGACGCAGGCCGACAAGGACAAGGCCCTCGCCTACGCGAAGTGCATGCGCGAGAACAGCTTCAACATGCCCGACCCGAAGTTCGACGGCGGAGCGCAGCAGGCCATGCCGATTCCGCAGGGCGCCCAGAAGGAGAAGTTCGACAAGGCCGCCAAGGCATGCGAAGGCGCGGCCCGATGAGCGGCGGCGCGACCGACCCGCACCCGGGCGAGCGGCGGCCGCTGGGGCGGCGCCGGCTCGGTCTGGCCCTGCTCACGGTCGTCGCCCTCGCGGGCGGCGGCGTCGCCGTCACCGCCCTGGCCACGCCGGAGAAGCCCTCGCCCGACCCCGCGGACGGCAAGGGGCTGCCGCCCGCCACGGCTCCCGTCACCCGCGGCGACCTCACCGACAGCTCCCAGCAGGACGGCACGCTCGGCCACCTCGGCGAACGGAAGATCAACGCGGGCGGCCCGGGAGGCACCCTGACCTGGCTCGCCGCGCCCGGCTCCGTCGTGCGGCGCGACGAGCGGCTCTACGAGGTCGACGGCGAGGCCGTCCGGCTGATGTACGGCGACGAGCCCATGTACCGTACCCTCAGGACCGGCGACAAGGGCAAGGACGTACGGCAGCTGGAGGAGAACCTCGCCGCACTCGGGTACACCGGCTTCGACGTCGACGAGGAGTACACGGCGAAGACCGCCGCGGCCGTCGCACGCTGGCAGAAGTCCCACGACCTGAAGCAGACCGGCACCCTCGGCCCGGACCGGATCGCCTTCGCGGGCAGCGCGGTACGGGTGGAGACCGGCGCCGACTCCGGCACGGGCTCGGGAGGCGGCGACCGCATCGCCACCGGCGACCGCGTCACCCCCGGCTCCCCGGTGCTCACGGTGACCGGGTCCGAGAAGGTCGTGAGCTTCAAGGTGCCCGCCTCGCAGGCCGGCACGGCGAGGACCGGGACACGGGTCCAGGTCACGCTCCCGGACGGAACCCGGCTGCCGGGGAGGGTGTCCGCCGTCGGCAGGACCGCGACGGCGGGGGAGGACCCGCAGGACAGGACCCCGAAGATCGACATCACGGTCTCCTTCGACGACCCGGCCAGGGCCAAGGGCGTCGACCGGTCCCCGGTCACCGTGGAGCTCAGCGGCACCACGCGCCGGGACGTCCTCTCCGTACCCGTCAACGCCCTGCTCGCCCTCCCCGACGGGGGGTTCGGAGTCCAGGTCGTCGAGGACGGCGCGGCGAGGGACGTCCGGGTCGAGCTCGGACTGTTCGCCCAGGGCAGGGTCGAGATCAGCGGCGAGGGACTGCGTGCGGGCATGAAGGTGGGGGTGCCGTCCTGATGAACGACAGCATCCGCCCCGCCGAGGACTCCCGCCCGACCCGGGGCACGCCCCCACCCCCGACGCCTCGCTCGGACTCGCCCGCGAGCGCCGTGCCGGACCGTGACGACGTCCCCGTCCAGGCCCCGGGCGTCGTCGAGCTCAGGGGAGTGGTCAAGGAGTACGCCGGAGGCGTCCGGGCGCTCGACGGCGTCGACCTCACCGTCGGCGAGGGCGAACTCGTCGGGATCGTCGGCCCCTCGGGCTCGGGCAAGTCGACGCTGCTCCACATCGTCGGCACCCTCGACCGCCCGACCGACGGTACGGTCGCGATCGCGGGCCACGCCGTCGCCTCCCTCACCGACCGCCGGCTCTCCGCGCTGCGGGCCCGCCACATCGGGTTCGTCTTCCAGGCCTTCCATCTGGCCCCGGGCGTCAGCGCCCTGGACAACGTCGCCGAGGGACTGCTCTACTCCGGCCTTCCCCGGGCCCGCCGCCGCACGCTGGCCGCCGAGGCGCTCGCCCGCGTCGGCCTCGCCGACCGCGCCAGGCACCGGCCGCACGAACTGTCCGGAGGGCAGAAGCAACGCGTCGCCATCGCCCGCGCGGTCGTGGGGCGGCCCGACCTGCTGCTCGCCGACGAGCCGACGGGCGCCCTCGACACGGCATCGGGCGAGGCCGTGATGGAACTGCTGCACGCCCTGAACGAGGAGGGCGCCACGATCGCGGTCATCACCCACGACACCGACATCGCGCAGCGCCTGCCGAGAACGGTCCGGATCCGCGACGGCAGGATCGTCGCGGACTCGGCCCGGGGAAAGGTCGTGGTCTGATGCCCGGCAGGCGCAGGCGGACGACGCTCCGGGCGACCGAACGGCAGGCCGTCGCGCTCACGGTCCGCCGGCTCGGCCCGCGCGACGTCCTGCACGTCGGCTCGGCCGGGCTGCGGAGCCGGCCCGTGCGCGTGGTGCTGTCGGCGCTCGGGATCGCCATCGGCATCGCGACGATGATCGCGGTGGTCGGCATCTCGGCCTCCAGCCAGGCGCAGCTGCTCCAGCGGCTCGACGCCCTCGGCACGAACATGCTGGTCGCCAAGCCCGGCGAGGGGATGTTCAGTGGACAGGAGGTGAAACTTCCCAAGGACGCCGTCGGCATGGTCGGGCGCATCGAGGGCGTGGAGGAGGCGGGGGCGACCGGGGACCTCCGGCACACGGTGCGCCGCTCGCGGCTGATCCCGCAGGAGGAGACCGGCGGCATCGCCGTGAAGGCGGCGACCCTGGGGCTGCTCGACGTGCTGCGCGGCACGACGGCGTCCGGCACCTGGCTGAACGCGGCCAACGGACGTTACCCCGCCGTGGTGCTCGGGCACGTCGCGGCGGAACGGCTGGGCATCGACCGCCCCGGCCGTCAGGTCTGGATCGACGACCGGTACTTCACCGTGGTCGGCATCCTCGACCCCCTCCCGCTCGCCCCCGAGATCGAGCGTTCGGCGCTCGTCGGCTGGGACGGCGCCCAGCGGCTCCTCGGCTTCGACGGACATCCGACCTCGGTGTACGAGCGGTCCACTGACGCCTCCGTACGGCAGGTCCAGCGGCTGCTCGCCCCGACGATCGATCCGCAGAACCCGCAGAACGTGGCGGTGAGCGACCCTTCCGAGGTGCTCAAGGCGAAGGCGGCGACAGAGGGCGCCTTCTCCACGCTGCTCCTCGGCCTGGGAGGGATCGCCCTCCTCGTGGGCGGTGTCGGTGTCGCCAACACCATGATCATCTCGGTCCTGGAACGGCGTCACGAGATCGGCCTGCGCCGCTCGCTCGGTGCGACGCGAGGGCAGATCAGGATCCAGTTCGTGACGGAGTCCCTGATGCTGTCGGGCCTCGGCGGCATCGCGGGAGTGGCGCTGGGCGCGGCGGCGACGGCCGTGTACGCGTCCACGGGCGGACTGCCCTGGGTGGTCCCGCCCTGGGCCGCCGGCGCGGGATTCGTCGCGACCCTCGCGATCGGCTCCGTGGCGGGCCTGTACCCGGCGATCCGCGCCGCCCGCCAGCCGCCGACCCTGGCACTGGCAGCGGCGTGACGGCCCCGGCCTCGTGGGCCACCCTCGCGCCGAGGACGACCCACGAGGCCGGGCGTCCCCCAATCCCCGCCTCGGCCTCCGCACCGAGCCGACCACCGGGCCGCACTGAACCGACGGACACTCACCGAGCCGACCACCGGGCCGCACTGAACCGACGGACAGGCAGCACCCGCCCTCCGGCGGACCGTCCGACCGGCGACGTTCAGAAGGCCGTTGCCCGCAGGCCCCGGCGACGTGAGGATGGCCCCATGCGGAACACCGTGATCATCGACGCCCCTTCCAATCTCGGCCTGCGCCCGCCCGCCCCCGGTACCGTGCCCGGCTGCTACAAACTCGCCGGAGCGCTGCGCGAGAACGGCATCGTGCGGCGCCTGAAGGCGTTCGAGGGCGGCGTGGTCGTGCCGCCCCGGTACGACCGCGGCGACTGGCAGGAGGGCGACGGGGTGTTCCACGCGGCCGCCCTCGCCACGTACACCGTGAGGCTCGCCGACCGGATCCAGCACCACGTGGCGGCAGGGGACTTCACCCTCGTCCTCGGCGGCGACTGCTCCATCCAGCTGGGTGCCGCGCTCGCCCTGCGCCGGCTCGGCCGCTACGGCCTCGCCTCCGTCGACGCCTCGCCGGACTTCCGCAACCCGGCCAACTCGGACCGGATCGGCGCGGCGGGTGGCGAGGAGCTGGCCCTGGCGACCGGTCGAGGCCAGCGGGACCTGACCGACCTGGAGGGGCTGCGCCCGTACCTCCGCGACGAGGACGTCCGCGCGCTCGGCACCCGGGACGCCTACGCGGACGACCCCGAGATCATCCAGCTCCGGGAACTGAAGATCCCCGTCGTGACCGTCTCCGAACTGCGCGCGTGGGGGCCGGGGGAGCTCGGCTCCGCGACGGCCGTCAGCCTGGAGACCTCGGCCCTGGACG
The DNA here is from genome assembly GCF_042733785.1 of Streptomyces sp. NPDC059695. NCBI lineage: Bacteria > Bacillati > Actinomycetota > Actinomycetes > Kitasatosporales > Streptomycetaceae > Streptomyces > Streptomyces sp. NPDC059695. The sequence goes on from NZ_JBHWFF010000006.1 coordinate 257,600, forward strand.
GCTTCTGGGTGCACCTGGACGCCGACGTGCTCGACCCGGTCGTGATGCCGGCCGTCGACAGCCCCGACCCCGACGGCCTGTCTCCGGACGAGCTGATCGCGCTCCTGCGCCCGCTCGTCCGCTCGCCGCGCTGTGTCGGCCTCAACGTCACCATCTACGACCCCGACCTCGACCCCGAGGGCACCGCCGGCGCGCTGCTCACCGACCTCGTCGTGGCGGCGCTGGCCGACGGCTGACGTCCCGCGGCGCACCCGGGGCGTTCGGACGCATCAGCTCACCGCGGGCCCCATCACCGGAGCGACCAGGAGGCGTTCGATCTCCGTGGCGGGGTCGGCACCGGGAGCCAGGGCCGGGGCGGTGCCGAACACGGCCCGGTCCGCGAAGCCCGTGTCGAGGTGCGGGAGCCGTACGTCCACGACCGAGATCCCGTAGCCGAGTTGTTCGCGTCGCACCACGCGGAGCCAGGTGGCGAGCGCCGTCTTCGCCGCCGCGTAGTCCGCCGTGCCGCGCATCGGCCTGTCGACGATCGCGCCGGTGACGACCGCGACGGTGCCCGCGGGCCGCAGGACCGGCAGGGCTCCCCGTACCACCGCCATGGGGGCGAGCGCGTTGACGGTCATGAGGTGCTCGGCGGCCGCGTTCGTGACGTCCTTCGCGGGGCCGAAGCCCGCGACGCCCACGGTGACGACGACCGCGTCGAGCCCTCCCAGCTCTCCGGCGGCCCAGGAGGCGAGGCCGGTGCAGCGGTCGAGGTCGTAGGCCTCGAAGGCCGCCGTCGGGCAGCCGTCCAGCCGCCGGGACCGGTCTTCCAGCCGGGCGGGGTCGCGCCCCGCAAGGGCCAGCGAGGCACCTCGGCCGGCCAGCAGCTGTGCGGCCAGCCCTCCGACCACTCCGGTCGCCCCGACGACGAGCACGCTCCTGACGTCCGTCATGACTGCCTCCGGAAGCGGGACGGGACTCTCCCCAATGGTTCGGCCCGGCGTGTCCCCACGGATGCGTCCGGCATGCGACATCTGTCGCGCGACGGTCGGTCGCGGGGCCCGAGGAGAGGGGTGCGCCGGTTCGCGGAATGTCCGCATAGGCTGGGCGCGTGGGTGACGCGCAGACGGAGACGACCGTGACGGACGACAGGGACAGGGCCGACCTGCAGAGGTTCGCGGTCGCGCTGCGACGGACGATCGGGGAGATGAACCGCCTGGTCCACGACTTCGCGTCCGACGAAGGCCTGCACCCCACCGACGTCCACGCGCTGGGGCTCGTGCTCGACCACCCGGACACGGCCACGCCCGGACTCCTGAGGGAGTACCTCGGGCTCAGTTCGGGGGCGGTCACCGCCTGTCTCGACCGCTTGGAGAAGGCCGGACACATCCGGCGCAGCCGGGCCGCGGACGACCGCAGGGTGGTCCGCATCCACTACGCCCCGGGAGCGCGGGCCCTGGCACGGGTCCACTTCATGCCGCTCGCGGAGGCCGCGGCGCGTGCGTGCGACCGGTTCAGCGCCGACGAGCTCGACATCGTCCTGCGGTACCTGGACGCGCTGAACGAGGAGCTCGGCGCGCCCCGCGCCCCGCGCCGCTGAGCCGTCCTCCCCGTACCGTCGACGCCGGTTCCGGCCGAGGTCCCGCGCGATCCGTCGGTCGTGCGCGCGGTGCCGTCCGCCGTCACGGCGGTTCGCCCCCGTGCAGGCGCTCGCGTGCCCGTTCCTGCTCCAGGAGGGCGGGCAGGTCCTTCAGCCGGTCGAGGCCCTGCACCGCGCGGGCCATGCGGGCGTTCCGGCCGAGGGCGTCGCGATGCCTGTCGAGGAACGCCCAGTACCCGGCCGTGAACGGGCAGGCGTCCTCGCCCACGCGCCGGTCGGGACGGTAGGGACAGTCCCCGCACAGGTCGCTCATGCGGTCGATGTAGGCCCCGCCGGAGGTGTACGGCTTGGTCGTCATCCGGCCGCCGTCGGCGTACTGCGACATGCCGACCACGTTGGGCAGCATCACCCAGTCGTACCCGTCGACGAAGCAGCGGTGGAACCAGTCCGTCACGGCGGCGGGGTCCCAGCCGCGCTGGAGGGCGTAACTGCCCAGGATCATCAGACGCGGGATGTGGTGCGTCCACCCGGTGTCCCTGACCTGGCGCAGGGCCGTGGCCACGCACCGGGCCGACACGGCGTCGGCGTCGAGCTCGTTCCACCAGCCGGGCAGGCGGCCGTGGTGGCCGAGTGCGTTCGACGTCCGGTACCCCTCGCCGAAGTGCCAGTAGAGGTGCCAGACGTACTCGCGCCACCCGGCGATCTGCCGGACGAACCCCTCGACCGAATTGAGCGGCGCCCCGCCCGCCCGCCACGCGGCCTCCGCCGCCTCCACGCATTCGGCGGGGTCGAGGAGTCCGAGGTTCAGGGAGGAGGACAGCAGGCTGTGGCTCATGGTCCCGTCGTCGGCGAGCACCGCGTCCTCGTACGCGCCGAACTCCGGCAGCCGGTGGCTCACGAACCGCCGCAGCGCGGCCAGGGCCTCCCGGCGGTCGGCCGGGAACGACCGCGGACCGTCGCGGCCGACGAAGGAGACGTCGCCGTCCCGCTCCCAGCGATCGAGGTCGCGCCGGACCTCTTCGTCGATGCCGTCCTCGCGGGGGTGGTACGGCGCGGGCGCACCGAGCGAGCGGGCCCCGCGCGGCGGCGGCCGGCGGTTCTCGTGGTCGAGGTTCCAGGTGCCGCCCACCGGTTCCCCGGCCTCCATCAGGATGTCGTGGTCGCGGCGGACCTGCCGGTAGAAGCCCTCCATGCGCAGCGTGCGCTGTCCGCCCGCCCAGGCCGCGAAGTCCTCCGGGGGGACCAGGAACCCCCGCGGCGCGAGCACCGTGACGCCGGCGAGCGACCGTACGAGCCGCAGGGCGGCCCGCGAGGTCGGGTGGTGCACCGTCACCGGGCCGTGTCCGACGGCCCGGCGGAGGCCCTCCCGGTAGGTGTCCGCACGGACGTACGTGACCCGGTCGCCGAGTTCGGCGGCGCGGTGGCGCATCGCCGAAAGGACCAGATGGGCCTTCGCCCGGTGGAAGCGGCGGCGCCGGAAGACGGACCGCGCTTCGATCATGACCACCGGCGCGTCCCGCGCGGGGCCCTCCCCGCCCGGTGCGAGGAAGGAGGGGCCGAGCTGGTCCCCGAAGAGCCAATGAGTGTCCGTCATGCCGCATCCGTCCGTGCCCGCGCGATGCCCCTGCGCACCGCCGGTACTCCTTCGCCCCGAGTGGCGGCGACGGATGCGGCCTCGGCGGGTGACGCGGAGGCGGCCCCGGCGGAGCCCTTCTCCGTCTCGCTCGGGGCAACGCCGCGGCGCGCCCGGGCAGCTCCTTCGGCCCGAGTGCATCCACGCCGTGCTGGAGTACGGAAGGGGGATGACGAGCGGTGCGGGTGGGGCCCGGAGGGAGGGCGGTTGCGGGGCGCCCCGGATGTCGTGGCACTATGTCTCGATCATTGAGATACTTAACCATCGAGAGATAGTCCGGGAGTGATCCATGTCCACACCCGCGCGCTGGGTGGGCAGACTTCTGCCGCTGCTGGTGCTCGTCCTCTGGCTCGCCATCGGCGGAGGGCTCGGCCCCTACGCGGGCAAGCTCGGCGAGGTGGCCACCAACGACCAGGCCGCCTTCCTGCCCCGTGGTGCCGAGTCGACCCAGGTCCTCCGGGCCCAGGAGGCGTTCCGGCAGGAGGAGACCCTCCCCGTCCTCGTCGTCTGGACCGCCCGGGGCGGCGGCTCGGTCCCCGCGTCCGCGCGGGCCGACGCCACCCGGGCCCTGGCCTCCCTCCAGGGATCCGAAGGAGTCGTCGGCGCGCCTTCCCCCGCCTTCCCCTCCGAGGACGGGGAGGCACTGCGCGGCGTCGTGCAGCTGCGGCCCGACCTCGGTGACGACCTGGCCGCCGTGCTGGAGCAGGTCGACGCGAAGGCATCCGGGGTCCCGGGCACCGAGGCGTGGCTGGCGGGCCCCGCGGCGACCCAGGCCGACCTCGGCGACGCGTTCGCGGGCATCGACGGCCTGCTGCTGCTCGTCGCCCTGGTGACCGTCCTCGTGATCCTGCTCCTGGTCTACCGGAGCGTCCTGCTCCCGCTGCTGATCATCATCGGGGCGGTGTTCGCCCTCGGGCTGGCCTGCGCCGTCGTCTACGTCCTGGCAGACCACGGCGTCGTACGCGTCGACGGCCAGGTCCAGGGCATCCTGTCCATCCTGGTCATCGGCGCCGCCACCGACTACGCCCTGCTCCTCGCGGCCCGCTACCGCGAGGAACTGGCCTCGCGCGACGGCGACCGCGTCCCCGCGATGCGCGCCGCCCTCAGGCAGTCCTTCGGCCCGATCGTGGCCAGCGCCGCCACGGTGGCGCTCGGCCTGCTGGCGCTGCTCTTCAGCGATCTCACCAACAACCGTGCCCTCGGCCCCGTCGGCGCCATCGGCATCGTCTGCGCCGTCCTGAGCGCGGTGACCTTCCTCCCCGCCGCTCTCGTCCTGCTGGGCCGCGCCGCGTACTGGCCCGCCCGCCCCAAGGCCGCCGTCGGCGGCGAAGCGGCCCACCCCGCCTGGCGCAGGATCGCGGCGCTCGTCGACCGCGCGCCCCGCAAGGTCTGGGCCGCTTCCCTCGCGGCGCTCCTCGCCTGCGCAGCGTTCTCCTTCACGCTCGACTCCAAGGGCGTGCCGCTCGACGAGATCTTCGTCAACGACGCGCCCTCCGTCAGCGCGCAACAGCGCCTGAGCGACCACTTCCCGGGCGGCGCGGGCAACCCCGCCGTCGTCATCGCCGACGCGGGCGCCGCGGATCAGGTGCGCGCGGCCGCCGAGGGCGTGGACGGCGTCGACTCCGCGGCCCTCTTCTCCGCCCCCGGCAGCACCCGTCCACTGGTCGCGGACGGACGGGTCCGGGTCGACGTGACCCTCGCGGACTCCGCGGACTCCGACGCGGCCAAGAAGACCGTCGCCGCGCTGCGCGCCGCCCTGCACGCGGTGCCGGGTGCCGACGCTCTCGTCGGCGGCACGACGGCACAGCAGTACGACACCCAGGTCACGGCCGAACGCGACAGGACGCTCATCGTCCCCGTCGTCCTGGTGATCATCCTCGTGATCCTGGTCGGACTGCTCCGCTCCCTGCTGCTGCCCGTTCTCCTGGTCGCGACGGTCGCGCTCAACTTCCTGGCGACGCTGGGCGTCTCGGCTCTCGTCTTCGAGCACGTCTTCGGGTTCACGGGCACGGACTCGGCCGTTCCGCTCTACGGATTCGTCTTCCTGGTCGCGCTCGGCGTCGACTACAACATCTTCCTCATGTCGAGGGTGCGCGAGGAGACGGCGCTGCACGGCACCCGTGAGGGCCTGCGCCGCGGCCTCGTCGCCACGGGCGGGGTCATCACCTCGGCCGGCGTCGTCCTCGCGGCGACGTTCGCGGCGCTGGGCGTGATCCCGCTGGCGTTCCTCGTCCAGATCGCCTTCATTGTCGCCTTCGGCGTCCTGCTCGACACGCTCGTCGTGAGGACGCTCCTGGTGCCGGCCCTGGTCAGGGACATCGGACCCACGGTCTGGTGGCCGAGCGCGCTGCGCCACCGGCCCTGACACCGCGCTCCGGGGCGGGACGGCCTCTCAGCGGCCCGGACGGCGGATCGAGCGCCCCGCGACATCCTCGATCGCGGCATCCACGAGCCCTGCGTCCCGGACGAGGACCTGTCCGTGGCCGCCGCTCGTCGTACGGAACGAGGCCAGCCGTTCGTTGGGGCGCCCCGCCCCCCACGGGGGCGCGGGCCACCCCATGGGCCCCGGGCCCCCCCCACCCCCGGTGGACCACGGGAACGGAGCCCCCCGCCCTCTTTGGG